>CAIWHP010000013.1 GCA_903912445.1 uncultured Lentisphaerota bacterium | reverse complement strand
TCCGATAACGGCCCGAACGACGGCGCCACGTGGGCGAACCTGTCGGTCGTCGAAGTGCTCGGCGGCACCACCACCTCGAACATGTTCTTCCGGATCAACTACGACGACCTCGCCAACGGTGAGAGCGGGACGAAGGGGATCACGCTGACCGCGATCCCCGAGCCTGGCACCGCCTCGCTGCTCGGCCTGGTCGGCCTGGCGTGGCTGGTGCGGCGCATCCGCCGCCGCCGCAGCGCGCGGGGCTGAGCCGGACCACCGGCTTTCCGCCGGCGTCGCGCCCGTTTCCAAACCTTGGAAACGGGCGCGCTGTTTTTTCCAGGCCTTGGAAAATGTCCTGCCGCGAAAAAATGCGCCCGCCGCTTGACGGGCGGCGCGGTTCGTCGCATAGTCCGCACGCCAACGAAAGGAACTTTTCATGATCAAGGCAAAAATTGTGGGCGCGGGCGGCTACGGCGGTGTGGGCATCACGGAACTGTTGTTGCGGCATCCGCACGCGCAGATCGCGTGCCTCGTGGACACGGAGAATGTCGGCACGCCGATGAGCGGGCTCTATCCGCACCTGACGGGCTTCTGCGACACCAAGATCATCGCCCCCAACGACCCGCTGGCGCTCGAGCCGGCCGACGTGGTCTTTTTCTCCACGCCCGACGGCGTCGGCATGCAGTTCGCGCGCGCCGACCTGGACAAGGGCGCCAAGGTGATCGATTACAGCGGCGACTTCCGCTTCAACGACCTGACCGAATATGCCGAGTATGCGCGGCGCATCGGCCGCGAGCCGCAGCATAAGTCGCCGGACCTCGTCGCGCAGACGGTCTACGGCGTGGCCGAGCTGCACCGCGGCGAGATCAACGCGCAGCGGCGGCTGGTCGGCAACCCCGGCTGCTTCGCGATCAGCTGCCTGCTGGGCCTCTCGCCGGCGATGAAGCACAAGCTGGTGGATTTCGGCAGCCTGATCTGCGACTGCAAGACCGCGGTCAGCGGCGCGGGCAAGAAGCCCGCCCCGGTATTCCACTATCCGGCGCGCTACGACAACATGAACGTGTACAAGCTTACCGGCCACCAGCACGTGATGGAAGTCGAGCGCGAGCTCGGCCTGCTCGCCGGCCAGAAGATCTGCGTCACCTTCACGACCCAGGTCGTGCCGATGTGCCGCGGCATCATGTCGTGCTGCTACGGCACGCTCGCCGCCGGCGTGACGCCGGAGCAGGTGATGGAGGCCTACCAGAGCTTCCACCAGGGCAACGCGTTTGTCCGCATCTGCGACCGCAACAGCGGCGTCGGCACGGTGCACGTCCGCGGCACGAACTACTGCAACCTGATCGTGGACGTGGATGCGCGCACCAACCGGCTGCGCGTGATCTCGCACATCGACAACCTGATGAAGGGCCAGGCCGGCAACGCGCTGCAGAACATGAACCTGCTCTTCAGCCTGCCGGAGACCACCGGCCTCGACCGGCCCGCGCAGTATCCGTGATGCATGGTTAATGGGGGATGGTTGATGGTTGATGGGAAGAACAATTCGGCCGTGTCCCATCAACCATCTACCCTCAGCCCTGCTTCATCTTCTATCCTCCATTTCCACCTGGTGGGCATCGCCGGCGTGGGGATGAGCGCGCTGGCGCAGGCGCTGCTCAACGCCGGCCACGCCGTTTCCGGTTCCGACCGCTTCCTCGACCAGGGCCGCGAAAATCTCGGCGTGCTGGAGACGCTGCGCCGCGCCGGCGCCAAACTTTTTCCGCAGGACGGGTCCGGCGTCACCGCGCACACCACCGCCGTCGTGGTCAGCACCGCCATCGAGGCGGACAATCCCGACCTGGCGGCGGCGCAAACCTTCGGCGTGCCCGTCCGGCATCGCTCCGAGCTGCTCGTGGAGCTCGTCGCCGGGCAACAGCTCCTCGCCATCGCCGGCACCGCCGGCAAGACCACCACCACCGCGCTGGTCGGCCACCTGCTGGTCGAGCTGGGCGCCGACCCGAGCGTCGTCAACGGCGGCGTCGCGCTCGGCTGGCAGCGGCCTGACGCGCTCGGCAGCGCGCGCAAGGGGCGCGCCGATCTCTGGGTCTTGGAGACCGACGAGAGCGACCGCTCGTTGCTGCGCTTTGCGCCGGACTGGGCGATCGTCACGAACATTTCCAAGGACCATTTCGAGCTGGATCAGGTCGTCGCGCTCTTCCGCCAGTTCGCCGTGCAGGTCAGGACCGGCATCGTCTGCGGCCCCGGCGTCGCCGCCCTGCTGCGCGGCCACACCGCCGCGAAACTGGTGGAGCTTGCCGCCACCCGACCCCTGCCGCTCGGCCCTCTGCCCGCGGCTCTGCCCGGCCGCCATAACGCCGAGAACGCCCTGCTGGCGGCGACGCTCTGCGAACGGCTCGGCTACGCGCCGGAGGCCATCCGCGCGGCGCTGGCGACGTTCCAGGGTGTCCAGCGGCGGCTGGAGCGGGTCGGCGCCTGTGACGGGGTGACGTTCTTCGACGACTACGCCCACAACCCCGCAAAGATGGCTGCGGCCTGCGCCGCGGTGCAGCCGGAGCGCGGCCGGCTTTTCGCCGTCTGGCGGCCGCACGGCTTTGGCCCGCTCAAGCTGATGCTCGGCGAGTTGACCGACGCACTCGCCGGGGTGTTGCGGCCACAGGACGCCGTGCTGCTGCTGCCGGTGTTCTACGCCGGTGGCACAACCAGTTCCGCGCTGAATTCCGACGCGCTCGTGGACGCGCTCGTGGCGCGTGGCGTCGCGGCCGAACTGGCGCCGGACTACGCCGCGTTGGAGGCGCGCCTGCGCGCGGCGCTGCGGCCCGGCGATGTCGTCCTCGTCATGGGCGCCCGCGACCCCGACCTGCCGCTCTTCGCCCGCCGCCTCGCCGCACAATAAGCGGCCGCGCGGCCCGTTTTTCCCTTGTGTGGCGGGGGTCTTGGTATAGGATGCCCGCCGCTTTCGAGAGGTGCACTATGGACAACAAATTGATCGTGAGCGTGATCGTGGGCGGCGCGTTGCTGGTCGGTTTTGCGGCCGGCCGGTTCACGGCCCCTGCGGATGTGCTCGTCAAGGAACCCGGCGAGAAAAGCCCCGGCAAGAGCAAGCTGGCGACGACGAAAACCAAGGGCGCGTACCGCGTGCCGAACGCCGACAAGCTGGCGCACGCCCCCGCGCCCGAGGCGCCGCCGGAGAATCCCAACGGCCCCGGCCGTGGCCGCGGCAACTTCGATCCGGCCGCCTATGCCACCATGGTGAAAGAACGCGCGGTGGCCGAGCGCAAGGCGTTCTTCAGCAATGCCGGCCTGACCCCGGCCCAGCAGCAGGATTTCGACGACCTGGTCGGCGCAATGAACGGCTCCCTCAAGCAGCGCGCCGAAAAATTCACGGAGATGATGAAGGATGGGAGACCGCCCAGCCCGGAAACGACCTATCACATGCTGCATGAATACGCCTCCAGCATGATGCGCTCCTACGAAATGATGGATCGCACCATGCCAGCCGGCTGGCGCGAGAAGGCCGGCGAAAACTTCAACCTGCGGAATTTTGTGGACCCCTCGATCCGCGAGGCGACGCGCGGGTTCTCCCGCGGTGGACCTCCGGGCGGCGGCGGCCCCGGCGGCGATCGCACCTCCGGTGGCGGCCGCGGTGGCCCCCCGCCGCAATAAGGCGCACAGCTCGCGCCGGAACGGCCGCGTTTCCAAGGTTTGGAAACCGCGGCCGTTTGTTTTTCCAAGCCTTGGAAAATACAATGGATTCCTTTCCAAGGTTTGGAAACTGCGGGCGGCATTGACTTTGGCGCGGCTTTTCACTAGGTTTCGCGCCAGTTTTTGGGCGCGGGAAAGGCCCGCAGCCATAGTGGAAGCGAGGGAGTTGCACGTGTCGGAAGTTAAAATCAGAAAAGGCGAGTCGGTCGATAAGGCCCTGCGGCGGCTGAAAAAGAAGATGGACAAGGAAGGCGTGATGCGGGAGATCCGCGCCCACCGGCACTTCGAGAAGCCCAGCGAGAAGAAACGGCGCAAGGCGGCCCGTGCGCGCATCCGTTCGGTCTGACGGGCGTTTTTCATCCGCGCCGGACAAGGCGAGGTGGTCATGGAATTTGCGCTGACAACCCGCTGGAACGCGGGGCGGCATACGTCCGGCGAAGCCATGCTCCGGGAGATTCTGGAGCTGGGCTTCACGCGCGTCGAGCTGGGGTATGACCTGCGCGCGGACCTCGTCGCCGGCGCGCAGAAGCTGGTGGCGTCCGGCGCGATCAAGGTCGACAGCGTCCACAATTTCTGCCCCCTGCCGGTCGGCGCGCGCAAAGCGACGCCGGAACTTTTCACCTTTGCCGACACGGACTCCGAGGTGCGCGCCGCCGCGGTGCGCCACACGGAAAAAACCATCCGCTTCGCCGCGGAGCTCGGCGCGCGCGTCGTCGTGGCGCACGCCGGCTACGTGGACATCCCCAAGCTGACCGACGACCTCCTGGACCTCTACAACCACGGCGGCACGGGCAGCGCCGCCTACGAGAAGACGCGCCAGCGGCTGCTCGACACCCGCGAGAAAAACGTCGCGCGCCACCTCGGCTGGCTGCGGGCGGGGCTGGACCAGCTCCTGCCGCTGCTCGAGGCGACCGGCGTGACGCTCGCGCTGGAATTGCTCCCGTGGTGGGAGACCGTGCCGTCCGAGGTGGAAATGCTGGCGCTGCTCCAGGCCTACAACACGCCGCGGCTGCGCTGCTGGTGCGACGTCGGCCACATGCAGATCCGCCAGAACCTGATGCAGGTGAACGCGCGGCGCTGGCTGGAGCGGCTGCAGCCGTTCATCGCCGGCTATCACCTGCACGACACCCAGCCGCCCGCCCGCGATCACCTCATGCCGCCGCTCGGCGGGATCGATTTCGCGGCGATGCAGGCGGTGCTGGTGCCCGGGGCGGTGTACGTGATGGAGCCGGCGCCGAACACCGATCCGGCGCTGGTGGCCGCGGGCCATGCCTATTTCAAGAAGGTGTGGGGCGCCGCATGAAGGTGCTCGTGACCGGCGCGCTCGGTTTTGCGGGCCGCCACATGCTGACGGAATTGCGGCAGAACGGCCACGAGCCGCTGGCGGTGGACCTGCCCGCCGCCGTGGCCGCGCAGCCGCAGCCCGGGCTGTTCGCGGGCGACATCATGGACGCCGCCGGCTTCCGCGCGCTCGTCGCCACGCACCGGCCCGACGCCTGCATCCATCTTGGCGGGCTCTCCTTTGTGCCGCTCAGCTGGGACCGGCCGGCCGAATATTTCCAGACCAATGCGCTCGGCGTGGTGAACGTGCTCGAGGCGCTGCGGCTCGAGGCGCCGGCGGCGCGCGCGCTGGTCATCACCTCGGCCGAGGTCTACGGCCGCTTCGCGAGCACCTACGTCGTGCACGAGGATTCGCCGCTTGCGCCGACCAACCCCTACGCCGTGGCCAAGGTCGCCGCCGACCACCTGACGCGGCTCTACGCGCGGCACTACCAGCTGCCCTATCTCGTCGCGCGTCCCCAGAACCACATCGGCCCGGGCCAGTCCACGAGCTTTGTCGCCGCGTCGTTTGCCGAGCAGGTGGCGCGGATCGCCCTCGGCCGCGCCGCGCCGGTCATCCGCGTCGGCGACCTCCAGGCCGAGCGCGATTTCACCGACGTGCGCGATGTGGTCCGGGCCTACCGCCTGCTCCTCGAAAGCGGCCAGCCTGGCGCAGCCTACAACATCGCCGCCACGCGTCCGGTCCGCATCCGCGTGCTGCTGGACCTGCTCTGCCAGATCGCGGGCGTGCAGCCGCGCATCGAGGTCGAGCCCGCGCGCGTGCGGCCCGCCGATCATCCGCCGGTGCTGAGCAACGAGAAGCTCCGCGTCGAGCTCGGCTGGCAGCCGCAGTTCACGCTCGAACAGAGCCTGCGCGACATCTACCAGCACGCGCTGGTCGGCGTGCAGGCCGCCGCCTCCGGAACATGAAATCCGCCGCCGCCAGATGGATCGGCCGGGGTATGCGCGCGGTGGTCTTTGGCGCGCTGGTCATCTGGCTGGCGCGGCGGCTGGACTGGACGCAGCTGCGCGAGGGCCTCTATGTCGCCGCCACGCACCCGCTCGGGATTGCCGCCGGCGTGCTGCTGATGCTGCTGACCTCGCTCGCGGCCGCGCTGCGCTGGCGCGGGCTGCTCGCCGCCCAGGCCGTCACGTTGCCGGCCGGGCGCGTGATGAGCATCTTTTTCATCGGCCAGTTCTTCAACAGCTTCATGCTCGGCGCGTGCGGCGGCGACATGGCGCGCATCTACTACGTCCTGCGCGACACCACCGCGCGCCGCACCGAGACCGCCACCAGCGTGCTGATCGACCGCGGCATCGGCGTGTTCGTCCAGGTCCTGCTCGGCTGCCTGCTGATCCTCGTCGAGTGGCCGCACTTCCGCGCGGATGGCACGCTGCGGACCGTGGCGTTGCTGATGCTCGCCACCGGCGCCGGCGCGGCCCTCGCCGCCGCCGCGCTGCTCTGGACGAATGTTTTCGAGCGCTTCGCCCTCCTCCGGCGGCTGGTGGCCACGGTGCCGCTGGGCACGCGCATCCGCCGCGCCTACGAGGAGTTTTTCTGCTATCGCCGCCGCCTGCGCGCCCTCGCGGCCGCCGTGTTCTATTCCGTCCTCAACCTGCTGTTCCAGGTCGCCGCCACCGCTTGCCTCGGCAGCAGCATCGGCATCACGGCCGACTTCAGCAGCTACCTCGTCTTCCTGCCGATCATCAGCGTGCTCACCGCCATCCCGCTGACCCCCGGCAGCTTTGGCGTGCGCGAGGGCCTCTTCGTCCTGCTCTTCCAGACCGTCGGGGTGGACGCTCACCAGGCGGTGCTGCTCTCGCTGCTCTACTACGCCGCCGCGCTCGTGTGGAACCTCGCCGGCGGCATCGTCTTCCTCGGCTTCAGCGCCGGCGCGGGCCTTAACCTGCGCGAGGAACTCGCCCACATCCGGCATAGCCGGGATGAGGACGCCACCCCGCCCGCCGCCGCGCCGTGAGGGTGCCTATGAAAAAAAGCTATCGGTTGGTGACGGTCTTGCTCTGGCTCCACGCCGCCGCCCTCTGCCCTGCCGGCGCGGCGACCAGCGTGCCCGGGCTCACGCCGACCTCCCTGACGCCGGAGCTGGTGCGGAAGCTGGCGGAGGCAGGCGACGCGTCCTCGCAATACAACCTCGGCTTCTGCTGCTATCGCGGGGAGGGCGTGCCGCAGGACTATGCCGCCGCCGCCAAATGGTTTCGCAAAGCGGCGGAGCAAGGCGTCTACCAGGCGCAGTTCGGCCTCGCGCTCTGCTACCGTGAGGGCCACGGCGTGCCGCGCGACGATGCCGAGGCCGCCAAGTGGCTGCGCAAGGCCGCCGAGCAGGGCGATGCCAAGGCGCAGCAGCTGCTCGGCACCTGCTATCAGGCCGGCCGCGGCGTGGCGGCCAGCGCGGCCGACGCCGCGCAGTGGTTCCAGAAGGCCGCGGGGCAGGGCGTGGTCCGCGCGCAAGTCGAACTGGCGCTCTGTTACCGCGAGGGGCGTGGCGTGCCCCAGGATCCCGCCGCCGCGGTGACCTGGCTCCAAAAGGCGGCCGACCAGCACGATGCCAAGGCGCAGTTCCTGCTCGGCGCGCAGCACGAGGCCGGCGCGGGTGTGCCGCAGAATTTTTCGGAGGCGGCCCGGTGCTATCGGCTGGCCGCCGCGCAAGGCCTGGCCGCGGCGCAGTACAACCTCGGCGTGCTCTGCGCGCAGGGCCAGGGCGCGCCGCAGGATTTCACCGAGGCCGTCACATGGTTCCAGCGCGCGGCCGCGCAGGGCGATGCGCAGGCGCAGTTCAACCTCGGCCTGTGCTGTGAAAAGGGGCAGGGCCTGCCGCAGGACCCGGCGGCGGCGGTGCAGTGGTACCGCCGGGCCGCCGCCCAGGGCGATGTCCGGGCGCAATGCAATCTCGCCGCGTGCCTGGCCAAGGGGCAGGGCGTGCCGCGCGACGCCGTCGAGGCCTACGCCTGGTTCAACCTCGCGGCCGCCGCCGGCGACGCGAAGGCCGTGGCCGCACGCGCCGCGCTGCAGCAGCTCATGACGGCCGAAGAGGTCGCCGCGGGCCAGCGCCGCGCCACGGCCCTGGCCGCGCCGGTCGCCCCGCCGTCGAAATAAATTCACCGCACCCCGTATGTGCCCGCGCAATTCCACACCTTGCAAGGCGTGGGCTTCCTTTTTCGTCCCCCGCATCTGTTCGGTGAACATCCCGGACTTGCGCAAGTCCGGGATGTTCATTTTCGGATTTTGTTTGCCAACCACTTTTCCAATGCTTTGAAAACCGCCGGTGTTGCGCGGCGGGCGGGCGGTGGTTAGATTACCCACCGTGAAATGCTACGCACCTTTACTGGCCCTCCTGTGGACCGCGCTGCGCGGGGCGGCGGCCGATGACTGGCCGATGTTCCACCGCGAGCCCGCGCTGTGCGGCATCGCGGCCGCCACGCTGCCGGACAAGCTCGCACCGCGCTGGACGTTCAGGACGTCCGCGCCCATCAAGGCGCCCGCGGCCATCGTGGGCGGCACGGTGTTCGTCGGCTCGACCGATAAAAATTTCTACGCGCTCGATGCCGCCACCGGCCGGCTGAAATGGAAGTTCGCCACCGGCGACGCCATCGAGGCCGCGCCGCTCGTCTGCGCGGGCGTCGTCTACATCGGTTCGGGCGACGGCCTGCTCTACGCGCTCGACGCCGCCACCGGCGCGCTGCAGTGGAAGTTCAAGACCGAGGACAAAATCATGGGCGGCGCCAACGTGTTCCGCCTGCCGGGCACCAACGGCGTGCGCATCGTCTTCGGCAGCTACGACTACAACCTGTACAGCGTGGACGCCGGCACCGGCAAACTCGCGTGGAAATTCGACACCTCCAACTACATCAACGGCGCGCCCGCCATCGCCGACGGTAAAATCATTTTCGGCGGCTGTGACGGCCAGTTGCACGTGCTCGACGCCGCCACCGGGGTGGAAAAAGCCGCCATCGAAGCGGGCGCCTACATCGCCGGCTCGCCGGCGCTCGCCGCGGGCCGCGCCTACGCGGGCACTTTCGGCAACGAGCTGATCTGCGTGGACATCGCCGCCACCAACCAGGTCTGGGCCTTCCCGGGTGGCGGCGAATTCTATTCCTCGCCCGCCGTCACCGATACGCGGGTCGTGTGCGGCTGCCGCGACAAGCGCCTCTACTGCCTCGACCGCGCCACGGGCAAGCAGCTGTGGGCGCTGCCGACGCAGGGCGACGTGGATTCCTCGCCCGCCGTCGCCGGCGACAAGGTCCTCGTCGGCTCCGGCGATGGCCGCCTCTACCTCGTCAGCCTCGGCACCGGCCGGCAGCTCTGGACCTATGAGATCGGCCGCGCGCTCTCGGCCTCGCCCGCGGTCGCCGGCGGCCTGGTCGTCATCGGCGCCGAGGATGGTGTCGTGTACGCGTTCGGAGCGAAGCAGTGAGAATCATCCAGCTAACGCCCGGCACCGGCAATTTCTATTGCGGCAGCTGCCTGCACGACAACGCGCTGGTCCGCGCCCTGCGGGCCCGCGGCCACGATGCGCTGATGGTGCCGCTCTATCTCCCGTTTGTGGTCGAGGATCCGGCCTTGACCGTGCCGGCGCCGATTTTTTTGGGCGGGCTCAGCGTCTTTCTGGCGCAGAAGTTCCCGCGCCTGCGCCGTGTGCCGGCGTGGCTCAACCGCGTGTTCAGTTCGCCGGCGCTGCTGCGCCAGCTCGCGCGCCTCGCCGGCCTGACCAGCGCGCGCGACCTCGGCGAGTCCACGCTCTCGATGCTGCGCGGCGAGGACGGCCGCCAGGCCGGCGAGCTGGAGCGCCTCATCGAGTGGCTGCGCCCGCTGCCGCCGCCGGACGTGATCTGCCTCTCGAACTCGCTGCTCGCCGGCATGGCGCGCCGGCTCAAGGCGGAATTCCATTGCCCGGTGGTGTGCACGCTGCAAGGCGAGGCGGCGTTCCTCGACGATCTCGCGGAGCCCTATCGCCAGCCCGCGTGGGACCTGCTCGCGCAGCGGGCCGCGGAGGTCGACCGCTTCATCGCGGTCAGCGGCTACTTCGGCGAGCTGATGCACCGGCGCCTGCGCCTCGACGCCGCGCGCGTGACCGTGATCTATCCCGGTGTCGCCGTGGAGGACGTCGCGCCCGCCGCGCCCGCCGCGCCCGCCGCGCCGGCCATCGGCTTCCTGGCGCGGATGCACCCGACCAAGGGCCTGGCCACGCTCGTGGACGCCTTTCTCCTGCTGCAGAAGGGAAACGCGGTCCCCGGCCTGCGCCTGCGCATCGCCGGCGCGCAAACCGGCAGCGACGAGCGCTTCGTCGCCGCGCTCGCGCAAAAAATATCCGCTCACGGGCAGCAGGCGTCGGTGGACTGGCTGCCGAATCTCGACCGCGCCGCGAAGGCGGAGTTTCTGCGCGGTCTGTCCGTCTGCTCCGTGCCCGCGACCTACGGTGAGGCGTTCGGGCTCTATGTGCTCGAGGCGCTGGCCGCCGGCGTGCCGGTCGTCCAGCCGCGGCACGGCGCGTTTCCGGAGGTGCTGGCGCTGACCGGCGGCGGCGTGCTGTGCGCGCCGGACGATCCCGCCGCGCTGGCCGCCGGGTTGCGCGCCCTGCTGCTGGATCCGGTGCGCGCGCGCCGGCTTGGCGCCGCCGGCCGCACCGCCGTGCAAGCTCATTTCACCATCGAAGTCATGGCGCAGAAAACCGAAGCGCTGCTCCAGTCTGTTTGCAATCCGCCACCCTCCAACACCATCCCTTCCCCATGAACCATCCATTGCTCGTTCTCGACCACGTCCAAAAAGCCTACGCCGCGCCCGATGGCGGGGCGCCGGTGACCGTGCTCACCGATGCCTGCCTGCAGCTGGCGGCGGGCGAGGCGGTCGCCATCATCGGCCCCTCCGGCTCCGGCAAGAGCACGCTGCTGAACATCCTCGGCGCGCTCGACCTGCCGAGCGCCGGCCGCGCGCTCATCGCCGGCCGCGACCTCGCCACGCTGGGCGAAAACGAGCTCGCCGCCCTCCGCAACCGCGAGCTCGGCTTCATCTTCCAGCAGCACCATCTGCTGCCGCAGTGCACGGTCTGGGAAAATGTGCTGGTGCCGACGCTGACCGCGCCGCGCGAGCTGCGCACGCCCGCGGCCCTCGCCCGTGCGGAACGCCTGCTGGCGCGCGTCGGCCTGCAGGCGCGGCTTGCGCACCGGCCCGGCCAGCTGTCCGGCGGCGAGTGCCAGCGCGTCGCGGTCGTCCGCGCGCTCGTCAACCAGCCCCGGCTGCTGCTCGCCGACGAGCCCACCGGCTCGCTCGACCACGCCAACGCGCAGGGCCTTGGCCAGCTGCTGCTCGAGCTCAACCGCGAGGAGGGCGTCGCGCTGGTGCTCGTCACCCACTCGCGCGAGCTCGCCGCGCGCCTGCCGCGCGTCCTCGAGCTGCGCGACGGAGCCCTGCATGGAGTACTGGAGTGATGGAGAATTGGAGCAATGGAAAGCAGAGCGGACGCGTGCTGAACCTTGAAAGGTCATCCCATCGCTACCGAACACTCTTTGTGGGCGGGGCTTCCAGCCCCGCGAACCAAGCAGAACCGCACACGAAACCAAGCCGTCGCATAGCGCAGCGCGCAGGAGTCCAAGCTTGATGCAAAGCGCTCCATCCTCCCATACCTCGAAGTTAGAGGTATCAGCGGCTTCCCGCGCTGGAGGTGCGGCGGGCGGGAACTTTTCGCCGTGGTTGCTGGTGTTGCGCAGCCTGCGCTTTTATTGGCGGACGCATCTCGGCGTGCTGCTGGGGGTGACGGTGGCGGGCGCGATCCTGACCGGCGCGCTGGTGGTCGGCGACAGCATCCGCGCCAGCCTGCGCCACGCGGCGCTCGCGCGGCTCGGCGACACGCAGCTGGCGCTCGCGCTGCCCGACCGCTTTTTCCGCGCCGCGCTCGCCGACGAGCTGCAGCCCGACCTTCACGCCACCGTTGCGCCGCTGCTGCTGCTGCGCGGCGCGGCGACGCTGCCGGACGGCAGCGCACGGGTCAACGCGGCGCAGGTCGTCGGCGTCGAGGAACGCTTCTGGCGGCTGGGCGGCGCGAGCAACCTGCTCGCCGGCGCGGCGGATGACGAGGCGGTCATCAACGCGCGGCTGGCGGAGCAGCTCGGCGTCGGCACAGGCGAAACGATTGTTGTGCGCGTCGAGCAGCCGGCGCTGATCTCGCGCGATGTGCCGCTCTCCGGCCGCAGCGATTTGAACGTGGCGCTGCGCGTCCGCGTCCGCGCCATCGCGGGCGACGCCGCTTTTGGCCGCTTCGGCCTGCGCGCGGACCAGGCGTCGCCGGCCTCCCTCTTCGTGCCGCTCGCCGCCCTGCAGGCGCAGCTCAAGCGCGCGGGGCAGGCCAACGTGCTGCTGACCGATGCGACCGGCGACGCTGACGCCGCGCTGCGCCGCCATTGGCAGCTCGCCGATGCCGGCCTCGAAACGCGCGCGCTGCCGGAGAGCCGGACGCTGGAGCTGCGCACGCCGCAGGTGTTCCTCGCGCCCGCCGTCACCGCGCCCGCGCTGGCGCTCGCGAGCAACGCGGCCGGCGTGCTCACGTATTTCGTCAACGAGCTGCGCTGCGGCGAAAAGTCCACGCCCTATTCGTTCATCACCGCGACCGGCAGCGCGCAGCGCGACGACGAGATCACGCTCAACGCCTGGCTCGCCGAGGATCTCGGCGCGAAGATCGGCGACGAGGTGCAGCTGGCGTTCTTCGTCATCGGCGAGCGCCGCGAGCTGCGCGAGGGCAGCGCCAGCTTGCGCGTGCGCGCCATCGTGCCGCTGACGAAGGACGATTCGTGGATGCCGGCGTTCCCCGGCCTTGCCGAGGTGCACAACTGCGGCGACTGGCAGCCGGGCATCCCGATCGACCACGCCCGCCTGCGGCCGAAGGACGAAAAGTATTGGGACGACTATCGCGGCACACCGAAAGCCTTCATCTCGCTGGCGGCCGGGCAAAAACTTTTTGGCAACCGCTTCGGCAAGCTGACGTCCATTCGCTATCCGGCCGATACGGACGTGGCGGCGCTGTTGCCGCGGCTCGAGCCGGCGGCGCTGGGGCTGCGCTTCGTGCCGGCGCGCGCGCAGGCGTTGGCGGCGAGCGGCGAGTCCATGGACTTCGGCCAGCTGTTCATCGGCTTCAGCTTCTTCCTGATCGTCGCCGCGCTGCTGCTGACGGCGATGCTCTTCGCCTTCAACCTCGAGCAGCGCCATGCGGAAGTCGGCCTGCTGCGCGCGCTGGGCTGGCGCCGCGCGCAGATCCGCCGTCTGCTCTGGGGGGAGGGCCTGGTGCTCGCCGCGTTCGGCACGCTCGCGGGCCTCGCGCTTGGCGTGGTCTATACGCGCCTGACGCTGCTGGGCCTCGCCACCATCTGGCGCGGCGCGACCGGCGCGCTGGCGCTGGGCTATCACGCCGAACCGCTGACGCTGGCGCTCGGCGCCGGGCTGAACCTGCTCGCGGCAGGCCTCGCGCTCGCCATGGTGCAGCGCGGCCAGAGCAAGCGCGCGCCCGCATCGCTGTTGTCCGGTAGTTCCGAAGAAATCCCTTCTTCCCTGCGATGTTCGATGTTGAATGTTCGGTGTTCGATGTTCGCCCGCCTTCGCCGGCACATCGGCCTTGTCATTGGTTTTTTTGGTCTGCTCATCGCCATCGCGCTGCTCGCGACGGGCCGTCACGGACAGGACCAGCAGGCCGCGGAAGCTTTCTTCGGCGCGGGCGCGTGCCTGCTGCTGGCCGGCATCGGTTTCTGTCAGAGCCTGCTGGCCAAGTTGGCGTCGGCGGGCGCCGCAAGCGCGGCGGGCACGCTCGCCGGTGTCGGCCTGCGCAACGCCGCCCGGCGCCGGCGGC
This sequence comes from uncultured Lentisphaerota bacterium, assembly GCA_903912445.1. GTDB lineage: Bacteria > Verrucomicrobiota > Kiritimatiellia > CAIQIC01 > CAIQIC01 > DP16D-bin41. The sequence goes on along the minus strand of CAIWHP010000013.1, from coordinate 21,952 downwards.
GCAGCCTGACGGTGATCGGCGTGCTCGCCAGCGGTGTATTTTTGCTCGTCGCCGTCAGCGCGTTTCATCAGGACGCGCGGCAGGGCGCGCTGGCGCGCCACTCCGGCACCGGCGGCTTCGCACTCTTTGCGCAGTCCACGTTGCCGGTCTACGACGACTTGAATACGGCGGCCGGTCAGGCGGTTTTCGGGCTCACCGCGGGAGACCTGGCCGGCGCGGCCGTGGTCCCGCTGCGCCTGCGCGAGGGCGATGACGCCAGCTGCCTGAACCTGAACCGCGCGCAGCAGCCGCGCCTGTACGGCGTCCAGCCACGCGAGCTTGAGCGGCGCGGGGCATTCGCGTTCCTCAGCGGCGCCTGGCCGCTGCTGGAGCAGATGGCGGCGGATGGCGCGATCCCCGCCATCGGCGATGAGCCGACGGTCACATGGGCGCTGGGCAAAAAGGTCGGCGATGTGCTGCTGCTGACCGATGACCACGGCCAGGCGGTCAAGCTGCGGATCGTCGGCAAGCTGGCTTCCTCGGTGCTGCAAGGCGGACTGTTGATCTCCGAGAAGCACTTCATCGCGCACTTCCCGGCAAGCGCCGGCTATCGCGCTTTTCTGATCGAGGCGCCATCGCCGCGCGTACCGGAGCTGGCGGCGACGCTGACGCGCGCGCTGCAGGACCGCGGGTTGGAAATCGTGCCGGCGTGGCGGCGGCTGGCGGATTTCATGGCGGTGGAGAACACCTATCTCGGCATCTTCCAGGTGCTCGGCGGGCTCGGGCTGGTGCTGGGCAGCCTCGGGCTGGCGCTGGTCGTCTTGCGCAACGTGCTGGAGCGCCGGGGCGAGCTCGCGCTGCTGCTGGCGCTGGGCTTCCGGCGGCGCGCCCTGCAGCGGCTGGTGCTGGCCGAGCACTGGCTGCTGATCTGCCTGGGCCTTGCGGTGGGGCTCGGCGCGGCCCTGCTCGCCGTCTGGCCCGCGTGGCGCGCGGGCCAGAACGCGGTGCCGTGGGGGCTGCTGGGCGGCACGCTCGGCGCGCTGGCGGCGGGCGGGCTGCTCTGGACCTGGCTGGCCGCGCGCGCGGCGCTGCGCGGGCGGTTGCTGAGCGCGCTGCGGAATGAGTAGTCGGTGCGTGGAGCCGATAACCGCCGGAAGATTTAACCACTGAGGTCGCAGAGGTCGGATGAGGTCACCGAGGAAGAAAAAGCAGCCACGGACAGGCACGGATCAGCACGGAAAAGAAGCGAAGCAGCAGAGTATTTCTAACGCAAAGGCGCAAAGGTAAACAGAAGACGCAAAGAAGAGTTAGGCACCTAAGGTAGGGGCGCCGCGCTGCGGCGCCCGCCAGAAAGCCAGCATCAACCCATGACAGGCAGCGCATTGCCGTCGATGAACGAAGCACGAAAGCACATCGGTGGGGCTAAAGTTGTTCAGCACTGTTGCTAGGCGAGCGATGAAAGATGGAAATAGCAAATTCAAGTGGATGAAGGCCTGGGCCTGGGTGGTGGCTTCCGCTTTTGGCATCTACTTCCTTGCGTTCATCTGTGCGTTCGAAGTGCTCGATTATCCCTCGCGAATGCAAGGGGACTGGCTTGGGCCAACGCCAAGGCAACATGACAAGGCCATTGATATCGGCAAAGTCTATCACTGGGAAGACGCAGACGTCCCGGCGGTCTTCACTGTGTTTCGCCCGCTATGCAAGGCTTGGCTTGCTGTGAATGGTTTGGCAGATTGAGGACGAAAGGTTGACCGGCTTCAGCCCGGCCGGGTTGTTTTTGGGCGGCGCTGTGGGGGCCGGGCGCGGCTGTGGTTCGACAGGCTCACCACAGGCGGTGGTGGGATTTAGGTTGAGCTAATGGCGGCGGGCGCGGCGCGCCCGCCCTACCTTTCCAAGCTCTGGGGAAAAACGACATTTCGTTTTCCAGGGTCAGGAACGTTAGCTGCCCGCCCCTCCGGAAATTCGCGAGCTTCGCGCAATTCGCGGTACCGGCCTGCTGTCCGCCTGCTCAGCACCGGAAATCTGTGGCATCCGTGTTCATCCGTGGCTGTTTTTTCTTCTTTTGGCGCGGCGCGGTGGGGGGTCGCGCGCGGTCCTTTTTCCAAGCATGGGAAGCATCGGCGATTGCTTTTCCAAGCCTTGGAAAACCGCATAAAAATAACACGGCGGACTGGCTTGACATGGCGGGGGGGCGCAGCCTAAGCTCCGCGCCGTTTTTGACCCTTGTGGATTGAAGAAAACAGCCTAACCAAACAGGAGTGAATATGGCTAAAGCAGCAAAGAACGCCAAGAAGCAGTACGTCTTTTTCTACGGCTTCGGCAAGAAGAACACCGAAGGCGACCAGTCGATGAAGGCCGTCCTCGGCGGTAAGGGCGCGAACCTGGCCGAGATGGCCAACGCGAACCTGCCCGTGCCCCCCGGCTTCACGATCTCGACCGAAGCCTGCGCCTACTACAGCAAGCACGGCAGCCAGTACGCGCCGGGCATGATGGACCAGGTCAAGGCCAAGCTCGCCCAGCTCGAAAAGATGATGGGCAAGAAGCTCGGCGCGCCCGTCAACCCCCTCCTCGTCAGCGTGCGCTCCGGCGCCGCCGCCTCGATGCCGGGCATGATGGACACGGTCCTCAACCTCGGCCTCAACGACAAGTCGGTGCTCGGCTTCATCAAGGAAACCGGCAACGAGCGCACCGGCTGGGACTGCTACCGCCGCTTCATCGACATGTTCGGCGACGTGGTCATGGGCCCCTCCAGCGGCCTCGAGCACGAGCACTTCGAGCATGAGATGACCGCGCTGAAGCAGAAGTACGGCGCGAAGGAAGACACCGACCTGACGGCGACGCAGCTCAAGGAGCTCGTCGACGTTTACAAGCGCGTCTATCAGGAACACGTCAAGAAGCCCTTCCCGCAGGATGCGATGGAGCAGCTCCGGCTCTCGATCAACGCGGTGTTCGGCTCCTGGAACAGCGAACGCGCCGAGAAGTACCGCCAGATCAACAAGATCACGGGCCTCTTGGGCACCGCCGTCAACATCTGCTCGATGGTGTTCGGCAACATGGGCGAAGACTCCGGCACGGGCGTGGCGTTCACGCGCGACGGCTCGACGGGCGCCTCCAAGCCGATGGGCGAATACCTGATCGACGCGCAGGGCGAAGACGTCGTCGCGGGCATCCGCACGCCGAAGCACCTCGACGAAATGGTCAACGAGCCCAACCCTCAGTGGCGGGCGGCGAGCGTGCAACTGCACGAGATCATGCGCAAGCTCGAGAAGCACTACCAGTATCCGCAGGACGTCGAGTTCACCGTCGAACGCGGCAAGCTCTGGATGCTGCAGACGCGCAACGCCAAGCGCACCGGCCTCGCGGGCGTCCGCTGGGCGGTCGAGATGGCGACGGGCAAGGATACCTTCACCGGCAAGTCGCAGGAGAAGGTGCTGACGCCCGAGCAGGCGCTGATGACGGTCGGCGGCAACGACCTCGAACAGCTGCTCTTCCCGATCTTCGACCTGGCCGAAGAGAAAAAGGCGAAGGCCATCACCAGCGGTCTGCCGGCGGGCCCGGGCGCGGGCGTCGGCAAGATCGTCTTCGATGCGCACGAGGCCGAAGAGATCATCAAGAACAGCCCGAACGAGAAGCTGATCTTGGTCCGTCATGAGACGAGCCCCGAAGATGTCGGCGGCATGTGGGCGGCGCAGGGCATCCTGACGACCACGGGCGGCATGACGAGCCACGCGGCCGTCGTCGCGCGCGGCTGGGGCAAGTGCTGCATCACGGGCGCGAGCACGATGCAGATCGATTACAAGAACAAGACCGTCACCTGCGGCAGCACGGTGCTCAAGGCCGGCGACTGGATCAGCCTCAACGGCTCGACCGGCTCCGTCTACCTGGGCCAGCTGCCCACGGCGGCGAGCCCGGTGGTGTCCGGCGTCGTCCACGGCGACAAGGATGCGCTGAAGCACCCGATCTACAAGATCTACAAGCAGATCTCCGACTGGTCGGACAAGTATCGCAAGATGAAAGTCCGCACCAACGCCGACCTCCCGAAGGATGCGCAGGCCGCGCGTAACTTCGGCGCGGAAGGCATCGGCCTGTGCCGCACCGAGCATATGTTCTTCGAGGGCGACCGCATCTGGTCCGTCCGCGAGTTCATCCTGGCGAACGACCTGCCGGGCCGCGAAAAGGCGCTCGCGAAGCTCCTGCCGCTCCAGCGCGGCGACTTCGAGGGCATCTTCTCGGCGATGAACGGCCTGCCCGTCACCATCCGCCTGATCGATCCGCCGCTGCACGAGTTCGTGCCGCACGACGGTCCCGCGCAGGCGGAGATGGCGCAGCGCCTCGGCGTCAGCGTCGAGACCGTGGCCCAGCGCGTCAAGCAGCTCCACGAGATGAACCCGATGCTCGGCCACCGCGGCTGCCGCCTCTCGATCACCTACCCGGAGCTGTGCGTCATGCAGACGCAGGCCGTCATCGAGGCCGCGTGCAACGTCGAGAAGCAGAAGATCAAGGTCTTCCCGGAGATCATGGTCCCGCTCGTCGGCACCAAGGCCGAGGTGGACTTCTGCGCGAAGATCATCCGCGAAACCGCCGACAAAATCATCAAGGACCGCAAGTCCAAGGTGAAGTACATGGTCGGCACGATGATCGAGATTCCGCGCGCGGCGCTCGTCGCCGGCCAGATCGCGGAAAGCGCCGAGTTCTTCAGCTTCGGCACCAACGACCTGACGCAGATGACGTTCGGCTTCAGCCGCGACGACATCGGGACGTTCCTCCCGGCCTACCTGGCCGAGCGGATTCTGCCGACCGACCCGTTCCAGACCTTGGACCAGGGCGGCGTCGGGCAGCTCGTGCAGCTGGCCGTGAAGAACGGCCGCGAGACCCGGCCCGAGCTCAAGTGCGGCATCTGCGGCGAACACGGCGGCGATCCCGCCAGCGTCAAGTTCTGCTACAAGGCGGGCTTGAACTACGTCAGCTGCTCGCCGTACCGCGTGCCGATCGCGCGCCTCGCGGCGGCCCAGGCGGCCATCACGGGCAAGTAAACCTGTAGCGGCGACCTAAGGTCGCCGACGGCGGTCACAGACCGCCGCTACAGTGCGTACCGGCCGGGTTTCCTCACGGAAATCCGGCCGGTTTTTTTGTGCGGCAGGGACGCCGCGCCGCGGCGTCCGCTGGTAGCGCGTGCGCCACCCCTCGGGCGCAGTCCTCCGCAGCGGAGGACGCCCCTGCTAGCGGCCGGATTGAATGCGGAAAGCAGGACGGCGGGGGAAGAAAGCTTTCCGTTCCAGCCAGCCAGCTTTCTTCCTTCAAAAAATCGTCCAAGCCTTGGGAATCGCGCGCCAGATTTTTCCAAGGCTAGGAAAAATCGCGGATCTCGTTTCCAACCATTGGAAAAGTTGGTTGGGGCTTGGCTGGCTTTGGTTTGTCTGGCGGACGACGCGGTGGTTCGACAAGCTCACCACAGGCGCGCCGGCCCTACCTGCCAGCGGTGGTTTCTGCTTGGCGCCTTCCGCCGGGCTGGGCGCCTTTGCGGCAACTCTTCTGCCGTGATTATTTTTTCCGCTGCTTGTCGAACCAGTGTTTGGCGACGGCCTGCACGTTGGTGGCGCTGTCGCGGGCGGCGCGGTCCATGATCGGCGCGACGAGGGTGTTGGTGCCTTGGCTGTAGTGCCACGCGCCGCTTACCAGCTGCGCGCGCATGGACTCGTTCGTCTTGCCGCCAAAACTGTCCAGCGCCTGCACAACCACCGGCACGCCGGCCGCGCCGGTATCGGCGAGGAAGTGGTAGGTACATTCGCACGGCCCCCACGGGCGCTGACGCTCTTGTGGCAGGTCGGCAAGATACTTCTGCTGTCGTTCTGCGAGCGAGGTGTTCACCTGCGACGCGACGCAACCGGCCAGCAACAGCGCCATTAACAGCAGTGGAATGGTTTTCATTTTTCACCCGGGGGCAGTGGCGGCGGTGGGGTGGGGATGATGGGGCGCTTGAAGACGCAGTTGACGAAGCGGCTGTAGCCGCCGCTGTCGGTGGTAAAAACGGAAACCAGCTCCCAGCCCTCGGCGCCGAGCCGGTTCAGCCACACCTGCATCGTGGGCACATCGAGCGCGCCGTTGCCGGTCAGGCCCAGCGCCTGTGCGAGCGAAATCGTCTGGTATTCCCACTGTGTCATACGCCACCCACCTCCAGCCAAAACTGCAGGCCGCCGCGGCGCGGCTCAGGAGCGCTGGGCGATCGGCACGAACGCGGGGTTCATCTCGCCGGTGTAGAGCTGCATCGGGCGGCCGATGCGCTGGTGCGGGTCGCGCTTGAGCTCCTGCCACTGCGCGATCCAGCCGGGGAGCCGGCCGAGCGCGAAGAGCACGGTGTACATGTCCGTCGGGAAGCCCATCGCGCGATAGGTGATGCCGGTGTAGAAGTCCACGTTCGGGTAGAGCTTGCGCTCGACGAAGTAGGGGTCGGCCAGCGCCTTGGTTTCGAGCTCGATGGCGATGTCGAGCAGCTGGTCGTGCTTGCCGAGCCGCGCGAGGACCTCGTGGCAGATCTTCTTGGCGATGGCCGCGCGCGGGTCGTAGGTCTTGTAGATACGGTGGCCGAAGCCCATCAGCCGGCGCGGGTTCACCCGGTCCTTGGCCTGTTCGATGGCCTGGTCCACGCTGCCCCCCTCGCGCTGGATGCGCTGGAGCATCTCGACGACCTCCTGGTTGGCGCCGCCGTGCAGCGGGCCCCAGAGGGCGCAGATGCCGGCGCAGATCGAGGCGTAGAGGTTCGCGCCGCTGCTGCCGACGAGGCGCACGGTGCTGGTCGAGCAGTTCTGGCCGTGGTCGGCGTGCAGGATCAGCAGCTGGTTCATCGCGCGGACCATCACCGGGTCGACCTGGTAGTCCACCACCGGCGAGCTGAACATCATGTTCAGGAAGTTGGCGCAGTAGGACAGCTTGTAGCTCGGCTGGCTGACGGGCTCGCCGATGGACTTCTTGTAGGAAAACGCCGCGATGGTGCGCAGCTTGGACAGCAGGCGCGTGGCGGCGATATCGATGTCCTCGTCGGTCTTCTCGACCTCGGGATAGAAGCTGGAAAGCGAGACGACCATCGCCGAGAGCACGGCCATCGGGTGCGCGCGCTCCGGGTAGCGCCGGAAGAACGTGCGCATGTCCTCGTGGATCATCGAGTGCCGGTTGAACAGAGCGGAGAATTTTTCCGACTGCTCGTGGTTCGGCAGCGTGCCGTGGATCAGCAGGTAGGCGACCTCGACGAAGGTGCAGTGCTCGGTGAGTACCTCGATCGGGTAACCGCGGTAGAGGAGCTGGCCCTTCTCGCCATCGACATGGCTGATCGCGCTCTGGCAGGAGACCGTGCAGCCGAAGCCCGGGTCATAGGTGTAGACGCGGGCGTCCCGCCAGAGGCTGCGGATGTCCACCGCCCGGAAGCCGGCGCTGTCCTCCATCGTGGGCAAGGTCAGCACCTTGCCGTCGACACGGAGTTCAGCGGTCTTGGTTTTAATTTCGTCTGCCATGGCGGGTACTCCGGCGCCAACGCAGCGGCAGGCGTCAGGCTTTGACGATCTTGCCAGCCTTGAGACAGCCCGTGCACACGCGCTTCGTCAGCACGGTGCCGCCCTCGCGGACGTGGACCGACTGCAGGTTCGGCAGGAAACGGCGCGCCGTGATTCCCGTCGTATGCAGGCCGATGCCGCCTTTTTTCTTCTCCAGGCCGTGCCGGATGATGCGATTGCCCGCGCGCGGACCCTTGCCACAAATGTCACACTTGAATGCCATATCACTGCTCCTGTCTGACTGCTAAAGCGCGGGGACTATACGGAAGCGCCCCCTCTCCGACAAGCGCAAATGTCGCCCCAACGGCGGTTTCCTGGTCGGCTGTTCCCGGGCGCCCGCGCAGGGGCGACCGGAGCCGGTGGCTTCCCCGCCCAGAAAAGCCAGCGCCAGCAGCCGGATCTGTGGTCCTGACTGCGTTGCAACCTGTTGCTGGAGAATCAGAAAAGATCTGAATGGCGGCACGCAGGAGACCGCTTCCCGGCCGCGCCAGCCCCCACGGATTGTCACTTTACGGTGAGCACCAGCACACCATGACCGTAGAACGTGCCGGCGATGGCGGCGATCATCAGGCAGGCGAGCGTCGCCGCGAGCAGAGCGCGGAAGGCGACGGCCGCGAGGTTCTTCGTCTGGTTCGGCGCGAGCGCGGCGGTGCCGCCGACGAAGATCGCGACGCTGGCGACATGCGCGAAGCCGCAGAGCGCGTAGCTCGCCAGCACGGCGCTGCGGCCGTAGTGCAGCCCGCCGGTCGTCATCAGCCGTGCGAGCTCCTGGTAGGCCGGGATCTCGGTCAGCACCAGCCGCATGCCGAGCAGGCGACCGACCTCCCACGCGTCGGCCGGCGGCACGCCGATCAGCAGCGCCAGGGGATAGAAGACATAGGCGAGCAGGTTTTCCAGCCGCAGGTTGCAGTGGACGTGGAAGACTTTTTCCGCCAGCGCGGCGACGCCATCGAGCGAGAGGTTCAGCAGTTCCATCAGCCCGAGAAATGCGAGCAGCAGGACGATGATGCCCATGACCAGCCGCCCGCCGGCATGCGCGCCGTTGATCGCGGCCTCGATCAGGCTCGACGGCCTCTCGTAATGCGGCGGTACAATCTGTCCGAGCGTCTCCGGCTGCTCCGTCTCCGGCAGCAGCAGCTTGGACATGACGATGGCCGCGGGTGCGCCCAGCAGCGAGGCGCTCATCAGGTGGCCCGCGATGGTCGGGAACGTCTGGTGGAGCAGCATCACGTAGAGGCCGAGCGTGCTCGAGGCGACCGTCGCGAAACCGGAGGTCAGCACGAGCCCCAACTCCGAACGGGTCATGGTGGCCAGGTAGGGGCGCACGACGACGGAGGCCTCGACGCCGACGAAGATGTTGCTCGCCGTGCACAGCGCCTCCGCGCCGCTGATGCGCAGCAGCTTGGAGAACAGCCTGGTGAAGCCCATCACGACGTACTCCATCACCCGCAGGTAGTAGAGCACGTCCATTAGCGTCGCGAAGAAGACGATGGTCGGCAGCGCCTGGAGGGCGAGGATGAAGCCGAGCGAGCCCGGCTGGCCGGGCCCCGCGGCGAGCGGGCCGAAGCAGAACTTGATGCCCGCCTGCGCGGCGTCGAGCACCTTCGTCAGCGCGTCGTTCAGCCACAGGAACACCTGCGCGCCCGCCGGCACGAAAAAGATGAAGGCGCCGAACACCAGCTGCAGCGCGACGCCCCAGAACACCGCGCGGAAGTTGAACACCCGGCGGTTGCTCGAAAGCAGCCAGCCGAGAAAGATCAACACAAAGAGGCTGCCAAAACTGATCAGGTTATAACGATCCATCGTTCGCTCCCGCGGCACCGCGCCTGCGCGGCACTCTAGCAGAACCGGGCCCAAGTGGAACCGCCTTTGATGGGCGCAGGGCACACCATCTGACCGACGGCGCCGTAATCGCACACTTGTACAACTGTGCGAGGCCGGCGCCCCGCCCGAGCGCAGGTCAATAATTGACATGGTTTGGTCAAGAATTGGCATGTCATCGAAACACGCGCCCGTCTATTTTCCTGTTGGTGATGTGCGCAGTTTATCCGGAAAGGATGGGTCCATGAAGAAGTTGCTGCTGGCTCTCGGTTTGATGGCGGGGGTGGCGCGGGCGGAGACCGGTCCGTTCCAGCCCACCGACGACTCGCTTAAGCAGTACCAGTGCCCGGAATGGTTCCGTGATGCGAAGTTCGGCATCTGGGCGCACTGGGGACCGCAGTGCGTGCCGGAACAGGACTCCTGGTATGCCCGGCGTCTCTATGAACACGATGGCTTCGATGACAAGAAGGGCGTGCCCACCGGTCCATCGCGCGCCAACAAATATCACCTCGAGCATTACGGGCATCCGTCCAAGTTCGGTTTCAAGGACATCATCCCGTTGTGGACGGCGGAGAAGTGGGACCCGGAGCGCTTGATGGCGCTCTACAAAAAGGCCGGCGCGAAATACTTCGTCAGCCTCGGCGTGCATCACGACAACTTTGCGCTCTACGACTCGAAACTCTGCCGCTGGAACGCCGCGGGGATGGGGCCGAAATGCGACGTGGTCGCCCGGTGGCAGCAGGCGGCGACGAAAGAAGGTTTACGCTTCGGCATCACGGAGCACCTCGCCGCGAGCTGGTGGTTCTACAGCGCCACCAAAGGCGCCGACAAAACCGGGCCGCTGGCCGGCGTGCCCTATGATGGCAATGACCCGCGCTACGCGGACCTCTACTGGAGCGGCAACGAGAAGCCGAGCTTCCGGTATTACGGCGAGGATGTGCCCGCCGCCCACAAAATCAAATGGGGCCAACGCATCGAGGAGATCGTCGACCGTTATCATCCCGACCTGCTCTACTCCGACAGCCCGCTGCCGTATCCTGCGGAAGCCGGACGGCAGATGTTGGCGCATTTCTACAACGACAACATCCAGCAACACGGCGGCAAGCTGGAGGCTGTCTATAACTGCAAGCAGGACGCGGAAGGCCGTTGGGTGCGCGACCTGGAACGCGGGGTCATGGAAGGGATCAACCCCGAACCGTGGCAGACCGACACGTGCATCGGCAACTGGTACTACACGGCCGGCTACAAATATAAAAGCTCCGCGGCCGTGATCCACATGCTGATTGATATCGTCAGCAAGAACGGCAACCTGCTCTTGAACTTTCCCCAGCACGCCGACGGCACGTTGGATCAGGAGGCGGAAACCATCCTGGCCGACCTGGCGACGTGGATGCCGGTCAACGGCGAAGCCATCTACGCGACACGTCCCTGGAAAGTCTATGGCGAAGGCCCGACCAAACTGGGCAAGGGGCACTTTGGCGGACTCAATGATACAGGCAACTACAAGCCGTCCGACATCCGTTTCACGCAATCCAAAGACGGAAAGACACTCTATGCCCTCGCGCTCGGCTGGCCCAAGTCGGGCATGTTGCTGGTGCGCTCGCTCGCCGCGCCGGCGGGCAAGGTGACCGGCGCCAGCCTGCTCGGCCACGCCGGCCAACTGAAGTGGACACAGACCGACGCCGGACTGGAAGTGGAACTGCCGACCCAACCGCCCTGCGCGCACGCCGTCACGCTCAAGATCCTCGGTGAGGCACTCCAACCGGTGCCGCTGGCAATCGAAACGGCCATCGCGCCGGAAACCGATGGCTCCATCGTGCTCGATCCCGACGCGGCCGAACTGCACGGGGCGAAGCTCCGCGTCGAGGAGCGGCACGATCACAAATATCTCGCCGCCTGGGACAAGCCTGCCGACTGGCCCTCGTGGCAGATCAAGTTCCCGGCCAAGGCCGCGTACGAAGTCACCCTCACCTATAGCGCCGCGTCCAGCGACAAGACCGCGTTCGTCATGGAATGCGCCGGCCAGAAACTCACAGGCATCGCCAGCCGGACGGCCGATTGGTTCGCCTACAACAAACTGAAACTCGGCCGCCTCGAAATCACCGCCGCCGGCCAACAGGAACTGACCCTGCGCCCCGCCGACGCCGCGCAATGGAAGGCGCTGAACATCCGCTCGATCAAACTGAAGAAAATCGAGTGAGCCAGCGAGCCACCATTCCCAAGGCTTGGAAAACAGACGGGAGATTTTTCCAAGCATTGGAAACCACGGCGCGATGGCTTCCAATGACTGGAACTGCCGAATCAAATGACACAAATTGAAGGCCATGAACCACGCAAAGCAAGGGGGGCGCCATGACTGAAAACAAACCCTCAACAAGGTTTCGTAAAACAGGTGCCGGAGGTTCCCTGCAATTGCTGGCTGCAATGGGCTGCTTGGTTCTGCTCGGCACCGGATCTTTATCGTTGGGGTCTGACTCCACGAAAGTTTCAGCGCATGGCGCGAGGCGTGCCCTGGCGGCGGACCACGTGGTGTTTGACGAAACACCCGGCGTTCCGTCCCCACTGAATTGTCCCAGCATCCTTCGCTTGGATGGCGGACGTCTCGTGGCTGCGAGTGAGCGAGGAGGTAACGATTCGCGAGAGCAGGGCAAACCAAGGGCCCGGATCTGCACTTCCGATGATGGCGGACTGACCTGGACGCCACGCGCCACCGCAAACCTCAATCAAGCGCGGCTTTTTCAGAGCGGCAAAGCGATCTATTACTTCGGATACAACAAAGACTTGAAGATCATGCGGTCTGACGACCGCGGTGAGCACTGGTCTGAACCTGCGGACCTGGGGACCAAGAAAACACAATGGTATGCACAGCCCTGCAACGTCTGGCACGGTAAAGGGAATGTTTATCTCGTGATGGAGAGGCGCATTTATGAGGACAACAAATCCGGTTGGACGATCGGCAATCTGGCCCCAATCCTGATGCGTGCGCGCGAGCAGGATGACCTTACCCTCCCCTCAAGCTGGACCTACGCCTCCGAATTGGCGTTTGCCGATCTCATTCCTGGTTATCGCCAAAACGATCTCGCGTTAGACTTTTTTGGCGTGCCTTTTTTCTCCCAAAGATTTCCACAAGCCAACCCAGTCTCACCGGGCCGGCCCATGCATCCGATGGGCTGGCTTGAGTCGAATGTGGTCCAAATCACCGATCCAAATCATCTGTGGTTCGATCCCAAACAGCGCACGTTTCATTTGTTCATGCGGGCGCACACCGGTGGCACAGGCTTTGCGGCCATAGCCCAGGTCGTCGAGAACGACGACGGGACCATGACGACCGGACTCGTGCACGCGCCGTCAGGAAAGACGCAACTGTTTTTGCCTTTTCCGGGCGGGCAGATGCGCTTCCACGTGCTCTACGATGAGCAGACGCGGCTCTATTGGCTCCTGGGCACACAAGCCACCGACTCCATGACCCGGCCCGACGCGTTGCCGAAGGATCGTCATCAGCTGCCCAACAACGAACGGCAACGGCTCGTCCTTCACTTCTCGAAAAACATGGTCGATTGGTGTTTCGCAGGCCTCGTCGCGATCGGTCCAGGAAATCGCGGAGCCCGGCATTATGCCTCCATGGACTTCGATGGTGACGATCTGGTGATCCTATCGCGCAGCGGCGACGAGCGGGCACAATCCGCACATAACGGGAACCTGATCACGTTTCATCGCGTCAGAAATTTTCGTGCGTTGGTTTACTGACTTTTCCGCCGCACTGATTTTATCGCGGGGGCAAAGAGCAATGGTTGACTTCGGGCAAAGAAGACGGTGAAAACTCATGGAGTCAAAACTATGAAGCCCACGCTCACGCTCTTCGCCACCCTGTTGCTTGCGCCGCTGGTGACCTTGGCGACAGAGGCACCTTGGAGCGGGGTGCGCTTGCGGGTGGATGGGCAGGCGCCCACCGGGCTTGAGCCCCGCCTCGAGCGTGCCGATGGACCGGTGCTCAAGTGGCAGGGGCGGGCGGGTCAGTGCATGGAGCTCACGCCGGCGCCAGTGGACGGGGCGACGGGCTGCGACGTGTCCATCTGCTATGAGGAGAAGCACCCGGACTTGGTGAAGCTGACCATCATCGCGGAGGACGGCACGGAGCTGTACCGCTTCGACCTGTTTCCGGATGACTCGGGCTGGCGGCGGCTCTATGCGGACTTTTCCGCGGATGCACTGGTGGTTTCGGATAAGGTCCGTAAGCGTCCGGCGCGCATGGTTCTTTCGTGGGTTGGCGCGGGCACGCTCGCGCTGTATCTGGCCCAGCCGCGCTGGGTGAAGTCGGTCGCCTTCCGCCGTACACCGGACACGTATTGCCCGAGCATCTATGCGCGCCGTTCCGACAGCTACGCCGCCGACATGCGGCAATGGCTGGAGGCGATGACGAACCGTCCGCCGGCCCGTGTGCCCGCGCGCGCCGCGAAGACAGACATGGTTTACCGGCGGTATCTCGAATGGGTGTTGGGGTGCGGCACGAACACGGGCGTGTTCGGTGTCGCCATCCAACGCGTGCAGGACGGCTGGCTGGCCGACGCGCGCCGGAAGGTCCGTCGCTTTGGCCTGCACCGCGATGGAGAATGGATCGTGCCGGCGCAGAACCAGCATCCCACGCAGGATGAGATGAAGGATGTTCTCACCCCGTTGGCGATGGCCTATCGTCGCGCGCCGGACGCGGCGCTGCTCGGCGACATCCTGCTGCTTTTCGACGCGCTCCACCAATCCGGCTTCGCGGTGTGCAACCCCGCCGATCCCGCCGCCGATTTTATGGGCTTCACCCGGCTGCGTCTCGCCGGCTACGCGAACGCGGTCGGGCTGTTGCGCGACGAACTCACGCGCACCGGGCGCATCGCGCGGGAGCGGCGCACGCTGCGCTGGCATGCGCTGGCGGCGGAGTGGGACGGCAGTCGTCGTTTCGAGGCCAATGCCGATTCGTTCCGCGGTGAGGCGCTGCCTCGGCTCATCTATGCGCTGACGGCGACCAACGAGGACTGGCGCGCGCGGGAACTGTCCTGCTTCCGTGGCTGGCTCACGGAGAACCTGGAAGTTCAGAGCAACTTACAGGGTTTCATCAAGCCGGATATGACCTTCAACCATCACCGCAATCCATATCTGGTCGCGTACGGTCCCAATGCGCTGCTGGCCGCGGCGAACTGCGCGACGATGCTGGAAGGGTCGGCCTGGGCGCTGGACCGCGGGGCGAAGGAGCGCTTGGAAGCCTGCGCCGGGACGCTGCTGAACTTGAGCCGCGGCTTCACGCTGCCGCTGGGCGCGCGCGGCCGTTTTCCCGATGCGCCGCGCGTGATGACCGAGAACATCCCGCTTTTGATCACGCTAGCGCAGCCGGATGTTTTTTCCGGCAGGCTCGCCGCGCCCGCCCGCCGGTTGCTGGAGGCCGCGGGCCTTCAAACCACCGCCGGCATGCTGGGGAACTTGAGCATCAAGCAGAAGCTGGGCTGGCAATTTTCCGCCGGCATCGCCGCCCTTGCGGATGCCGTGATGAAGGCCCCGCCCGCTGCCACGCAACAGCCTGGTTTCTTCGCCTACAACTGGGCCGGCCTCGCCACCGCGCGGCAGCCCGGCTGGCAAGCCACGGTCCAAGGGTTTTCCAAATGGCTCTATGATTTCGAAACGGGCAATCCCCCGACCATGGACAACGACTGGGGCCGCTACATCCGCTACGGTACGCTGGAGCTTTGGTCGGGCACCGATCCGTTTGACGAGCCAGCGTCCGGCATGCTGCTGCGCCAGGGCTGGGACTGGAGCCTGATGCCGGGCGCCACCGTTATCCGGCTGGCACCGAAAGACCTCGGCCTGCCCGCCCCGCCGGGCAAGCGGCCTCACCGGAATTTTTCCGACCGCAAATTCTGCGCTGCGCTCGCCGGCCCCGGAGCTTTCGGCGCCTTCGGGCTCGACCTGCATGACACCACCTTCGCGGGGCATCTCGAAGCGCGCAAAAGCGTCATCTTCGCGGGCGACCAGCTCATCTGCCTTGGCAGCCGTATTCGCGCAACCCGGACGGACGCTCCCGTCGTGACGCCGCTTTTTCAATTTGGGAAGGCGGGCGCCACAAGCCCCGACCACGACACTGCGGGCACGCTTGCCCCCGGCGCACCGGTCACGTTCACCGACCCCGCGGGCAACCAGTTCCGCCTGCTCACTGGCAAACAGTGGGAGCGTCACACCGGAAAACAGAGCAACCCCGCGGCGAACGGGAAAATCACGCAAGGCCATTACGACAGCGTCTGGATCAATCACGGCGTCGCGCCGCAAAATCAGGGCTACGCCTACGTCGTCCTCCCGAACGTCGGCGCGCGCGCTGCGCAACTCCCGCCGTGGCGGATCGCCACATGCAGCGACGCGGCCCACGTCGTCGTCTTTCCGCACGAGCGCAGCACGGCTCACGTGCTCTTCGAGGCGACGGAGCAACCCGTCGGTGACGTGCTCCGCTGCGACCGGCCCTGCCTCGTCTGGATCACCGGGGCCGGCAGCGCTCAAGTGACCGTGCGCCTCTGCGATCCCGACCTCAACTGTCCCGGGGGCATGGAGGCTGCGTCCCCGGCGCGCTCGCAGCCGACCCAGATCAACCTCGAAATCATGGGGAACTATAAACTCGACGGAACCGCCTCTGCCACGGACGCGCCCGGTCACAGCAAAGATAGCACCCGTCTCACCATCCGCTGTACCGCAGGCGCGGCGGTCGAGATCAAACTGAAGGCCGCGCGTGTTCCATGAAGGCTAACGCTGCGCCGGCGTTTTCCAAGGCTTGGAACTGGAATGCAATGGAACCGGGAGGAACGAACATGAAACACACCCTCACAGTTGCCCGCACACTTTCGAAATCAATCAGGCGGGCCGTCTCGCTGCGCTCGGCTCTCACCGCCCTGCTGCTGGCGCCGCTGACGGAGACTGCGGCGACCGCACCCGGCAGCATCCACCCCGGCCAGCCGTGGCTGGACACTCAAGGCGTGCTCATCAACGCCCACGGATTTTGCATCCTGCGCCACGGGGACAGGTATTATTGGTATGGTTCGCACAAGATCGCCGGGAAAACGGAGTCGGAGAATAACGAAGCTGGCGTGCGCTGTTATGTCGGCCGTGATCTTCTGAATTGGGAGAACGCCGGCATGGTGCTGTCCAAAACTGCCAAAGGGATGTCCCCGGAGGTGGCGGACGCGGGAATCCTTGATCGTCCCAAGGTGATTTACAATCCAGCCACGGGCCGGTTTGTCATGTATTTCAAGCTCTATGCGCCCATGACCCCCGAGGGTAAACTCACTACCAAGGAAGCTTATGTCGGGGTGGCAACGGCCACGCAACCGACCGGGCCGTTCGCATATCAAGGGAAGTTTCTCGGTGGGGGTAGTGAAACCGGCTCGGGTGACTTCGCGATCTTTCAGGATGCGGATGGGGTGGCTTATCACATCGCCGTGCGCAAACCGGACAAAGCAAGAAAGGACAAGCCTTTGGTTTGCGGTCGCTTGTCCGCTGACGGCTTGAAGCCCGTCGGCGAGTATCTGGCGATGGAGGGCGTGGAGAATGCCACGGAAGCCCCGGCTTTGTTCCGGCGCGAGGGCAAGTATTACCTGCTGGGCTCAGGCAGCAGCGGCTGGGCACCGAACGCGGCGCGCATGTTCGTTGCCGATCACCTCACCGGGCCTTACCAAGCCCTCGGCAATCCCTGCCAGGGCGTGAACCCGCACAATCAACTCGGTCCGGAGAAAACCTTCGGCGGGCAAAGCACCTTTGTCTTTCCCGTCCCGGGTCGGCGCGATACAGTTATCGCCATGTTCGACATCAATAAGCCGGAGGATCCCATCCATTCTGGCTACATCTGGCTGCCGCTGGAATTCTCCACGAATCAACCGGCCATCCAGTGGCGATCGGAATGGAATATGTCGGTTTTCGAGGAAGAAAAAGGGGAGCCACATGCAACGATTCGCTGAGCTTATTCTTTGCTGTGTGTTTACCGCCTGCAGCGTATCAGCGGCTGATTCCGCCAGCCCCGGCACGGCTGCGGCTACCGCATCCGCCGTAGTCCCCTCAAACCTGCGCCTCTGGTATCGCCAGCCGGCGACCAACTGGCATGAAGCGTTGCCGGTCGGAAATGGCCGGCTGGGCGCGCTCGTGTTTGGAGGAGTTCGGAAGGAGTTGCTGCAACTGAACGAAGACAGTGTGTGGTCGGGGCACAGATACTACACGGAAAAACCGGAGGTGCATGAAAATCTTTCGCGAGTCCGGACACTGCTCTTTGCCGGTAAATATGGCGAGGCGCAGGCGCTGGCTGATAAATCCATGTCCACCAAGCCAGACCCCCGCTACGGCGCCTATCAACCGCTGGGTGATTTGAATTTGGATTTTAGTTTGCCGACGGGAAGTGCGACGAATTACGAGCGCGAGCTGCACTTGGATTCTGCCTTGGTGCGGACAACCTTTGAAATTGGCGGCGTCAAATATGCGCGTGAGGTTTTCGCCAGCGGACCTGATCAGGTGCTGGTGGTTCGTTTAACAGCCGATAAGCCGGGCGCGATTTCATTTAAGGCTGGCCTGGCTCGGTCCGCCGACGCCAAACTGCGTTCGGAGCCCGAGAATATTCTGGTGCTGAGCGGCCAATGTCCTGAAGGCGGGAGTCAGTTTCGCGCTTACTTGAAAGCCCTCAACACGGGTGGATTGAGCTCTGCCGCCGATGGTCAAATTACGGTAACCAATGCCGATTCGGTCACCTTGCTTTTGGCTGCGAATACGGATTATTACCGTCCTGATCCGGACAAGCAATGTCGCGAACAACTGGAGCTGGCATCGGCCAAGACCTTCTTCGAACTGCAAAAAGCACAGCAGTCAGATCATGCGGCTTTATTTGATCGCGTGCGTTTGAATTTAATTCCTGATCCAAGCAATTTACCGACGGATGAGCGGTTGCGCCAGATTCAGTCAGGAGTTTCCGATCCCGGTTTCTGCGCGCTCTACTTTCAATACGGTCGTTACCTGCTCATTTCATCGTCGCGCTCCGGCAGCCTGCCTGCAAATCTTCAGGGATTATGGAACCCCCTGTTCCAGCCGCCCTGGTTTTCCGATTACACCATCAATATCAATGCGCAAATGAATTACTGGCCGGCCGAAACGGCTAATCTTTCCGAGTGCGCCAACCCGCTGTTTGATCTGATTGATGCGCTTCAAGAACCCGGCCGTAAGACGGCCCAGGAACGCTATGGCTGTCGGGGCACGGTTTTGAGCACGCGGACGAATCCGTGGGGTAATACGGATTTGCGCGGTAGCGCCGGACTGCTCTGGCAGGAGGGTATGGCCTGGCTATCCGAACATCTTTGGGAACATTACCTTTTCACCCAGGACGAAAAGTTCCTTTCCCGTCGCGCGTTTCCGGTGATGAAGGAAGCCGCTCGGTTTTATCTCGATTTTCTGGTGCTTAATCCTCACACCGGCCGGCTTGTCTCCGGGCCATCGACTTCGCCCGAGAACTCTTATCTGACCGACGACGGAAAGCGTATGTGGGTGGACATGGGGCCCACGATGACGATGCAAATCATCCGCGACCTGTTTGACCACACGATTCAAGCTGGGGAACTGTTGGGCGGGGAGGCGGAGTTTGTGAAGTCGCTTAAGGCTGCGCGCGACAAGCTTGCCCCCATGCAAATCGGTAAAGACGGACGACTCTTGGAATGGTCCCGGGATTTCAAGGAACAGGATCCCGGACATCGGCACATCTCTCATTTGTTCGGTCTTTATCCGAGCCGTCAGATTACCCCGCAGAAAACCCCGGAATTGGCAGCGGCCGCGCGCAAAAGCATCGAGTTTCGGCTTGCTCATGGCGGCGGACATGTCGGCTGGAGCCGGGCATGGCTGATCGGCCTATGGACGCGGTTGGGGGACGGGGAAAAGGCTTACGAGAACTTGATGGCCTTATTTGCCAAGTCCACTTTTCCCAACCTCTTCGACAATCACTTTCGGGCGAAAGGCAATGTGTTTCAATTTGACGGCAACATGGGCGCCACCGCTGCCATCGTGGAAATGCTTCTGCAAAGCAACCCGGCGGAAGACAATCACGGCAGCAGCAAAGTGATAATTGATCTGCTTCCGGCCTTGCCCAAAGCCTGGTCGGAAGGAAGCATCAATGGTTTACGCGCGCGCGGTGGATTTGAAATCGCCGTTCGCTGGAAAAGCGGACGGCTGGTTCAAGCGGAGATACATGCGCTCAGCGGGCTTCCCTGCAAGGTGCGTTACCGGGGTTGCGCCCGCGAACTGCACTTGAAACGCGGCGCAATACTAATCCTCGGATCTGATCTGGAAACGGTGAACGATCCAAAAGCAAATCCTGAAAATCAAGGGAACCGCTCAAAGGACGAATTATGAAACCAAGAATAGTTAATATGCCTGTTGTGCATGGTCTCCTTGCGGCCGGCATCTCTGCAATGATTGCAACCGGTTCCGCCGGGCAGCCTGCCGGAGAGCGGCTGCTGCAAAATGACGAATGCAGGGTCGGAATCGTGAACGGAACGGATTTGCAGCTGACCTTGAGTGACGGCACAGTCCGCGTTTTCAAACCTGAATTCACGATTATTTATACCAAAGAGAATCCGCAGAAAATGCTGCGCAAGGCTGATCTCGGAAAGAATCATTCTGATCCGGTTCTCTACAAAGTTCCGACCTGGGGAAAAATGGAGGTGAAGAAGATCGATCCCAAGGTTCATGTGATGGACGGCTTCAACCCTGAGACCGACCGGGGGATCGAGCAGGGGAGGACTGCCAATTATTTGCTGGCCGCGTCGAATGATGTGGTCACAGCGCACAGGGCAGAATGGGCTGGCGATGCCATCCAATGGATATTTCCCGATGCTTCCGGGTTTCGTCTTTCCGCGCTCGTCAGACTGCCTGGAGGGAAAGGTGTTCCGGAATTAACCTTTACGTTTGTGCCTGAAAAAAGCGGCTACTACTCGATCGGTTATAGCGGCGCTCCCGGCGTCAGTCCTGACGACATGGACGCAATGTGGCAGCCCTTGATCTGGCAGGGTAAGCGGTTTCCCACCATGCCGTATCTTTCAGAGGCCTTCCAATGTTCGGTGCCAACGACTCTGGTGACTTATCAGGGCGCAACGATCGGGGTTCTGGCGGACGCTTCTGCGATACCGTTCCAGCCGATTCCGAAAAGCGACAACTCGAAGTTTGGGGTCATGGTTCGCGACCGGGCCGGCATGGCGCGGCCGATGCTGTTTGCTCCCGTTCTCGGCGGGCCGGGGTCGAAAATGGCCGCCGGAGCGCCGTTCGAGTTCAAGGTGCATCTTATCCTTCTTAAAGGCGACGTTCTGGCCGCTTATGAATATGCCGCCCGCAATTATTATGGGTTCAAGGATTGCCGCCGGAACACCACGGTGACGCTCAATAAGACCTTCGAAAATATTGTCGACTACGGCCTGGGGCCGTTCAGCCAGTTCATCGACGAACTGCGCGGATGCAATTATGCCACCGATGTTCCCGGTGCGGTGAAAAACATTACCGGGCTGAGTCCGCTTTCACTGGCCATCGTCACGGATGATGAGGCTATCTATACAAAGCGTGCCCGACCCATGCTGGAATACAGTTGGTCCCGCGACCGGTTCCTGTTCTCGACCAACCCTGAAATCAAGGGCGACGGCACATCGTCCACACTGGGCGGAACGGGCGCGGCCATGTCTGACTTCCTTGCCGCCTATGCATTCTCACAGAACCGGATGAGCTGTGATCTGAAGCTGGCGGAGGAAATATACAACAAGCCAATCAATCTCATTTTGAATCTGGACGAAGTGCTTTCCGGTAAGCAGTGGCAGAACGCCATGCATCTTTATAAAGCAACGGGTGACAAGAAATATCTCGATCTCGCGGTCAGCGGCGCCGACCGCTATCTCAAGGACCGCGTCCATACTCTGCCGACCGATTTCAGCGATGAGGCTGCCCGCGGTATGTTTTTCTGGACCTCTTATGCGCCCCAGTGGATGGAGCTTTACCTGCTTCATGAGTTGACCGGCGAGAAACGCTTTCTCGACGCCGCGCAGAAAGGCGCACGGGAATACACACAGTTCGTTTGGCTGTGCCCGGCTGTCCCGGCCACAAAGATTATGGTCAACATCGGTAATAAAGCACCGCGCTACCGGGCGGGCGACCGATACAAGGATATGATTCTGCCGGAGGAAAGCGTGGAGGCATGGCGGGTTTCGGAGATCGGACTGACTTCGGAATCCTCCCCAACCCACGCTGGCGGACATCGTGGAATATATCTGACCCAGTTTGCGCCGTGGATGCTGCGGATTGCCCGCGATGCGAAGGATACATTCCTTCACGATATCGCGCGGTCCGCCGTGATCGGCCGCTACGAAGGTTTTCCGGGTTATCATATCAATGCTGGCCGGACGACTGCGCATGAAAAGGCTGACTTTGCCCTCCGGTCGCTGCCGGAGTTGAATGGCGTCACCTCCCTGCACTACAATCATCCATGGCCACACGCGGCCATGATCATGGACTATCTGGTGTCGGATGTTTATTACCGGTCCGATGCGCAGATTGATTTCCCCGCGGAATATACCGAGGGA
>CAIWHP010000012.1 GCA_903912445.1 uncultured Lentisphaerota bacterium | reverse complement strand
TTGCCTTTCACCTAGGGCAAAAAAAACCCAATGAAAGCGGCTTTCGCTTGGTTGGCGCCCACACCGATTCGCCAGGCTTACGCCTCAAACCCAAAGCGGCTTACGCCACAGCCGCTCGACCGCTGCTGGCGCGACCACAAAGAAATCGTCGCCGGCGGCGTGCTGGAACTCGAACTCGGCGCGGAGCCGAACAAGGCGTGGGGGTCTGGTGCACCTTGATTTTGGAGACAGTTACATTTCAAGTGTTGGAAATGAAAAGGATGAAATGATGAAACAAATACAGCGTGCAGTGCTGCTGGCGACCACCGTGCTGGTGGTGGCGCAGGCGGCGGGGAAACCGTCCGGCTCCGCAGAAGAGCGTCCCGCTTCCCTCGACTCCGCTCGGGACAGGCGTATGCAGTGGTTCAACGAGGCGAAGTTCGGGATGTTCATCCACTGGGGCGTCTACTCGCAGGCGGGCGGCGAGTGGAAGGGCACGACCAACCACGCGGAGTGGCTGCAGCTCACGGCGAAGATTCCGATCGCGGCATACACGGAGCTGGCGAAGCAATTCAACCCGGTCAAGTTCAACGCCGACGAGTGGGCGCAGATCGCCAGCGACGCGGGGATGAAGTACATGGTCCTCACCAGCAAGCACCACGACGGCTTCGCGATGTTCGACTCGCCGAGCAATCCCTACAACATCCTGAAGGTGACGCCGTTCGGGCGCGACCCGGTCAAGGAGCTGGCGGCGGCGTGCGCGAAGCATGGCCTGAAATTCTGCGTCTATTATTCGCTGGGCCGCGACTGGCACGATCCCGATGTGCCGACCGGCAGCCCCGGCAACGCGCGCTTCCCGCCGGGCAGCCGCAGCAACCTGGTGGATTATCCCGACGAGAGCAAAAAGGACTTCGCGAAATACTTCGAGCGCAAGGTCAAGCCGCAGGTGCGCGAGCTGCTGACGCAGTACGGCCCCATGGGCATCATGTGGTTCGACACGCCGGAGAAGATCACTCCTGCGCAGAGCGCGGAGCTGCTCGCGCTGATCCGCGGGCTGCAGCCGGACTGCATCGTCAACGCGCGCATCGGCAACAAGCTCGGCGACTACGGCACGCCGGAGCAGGAGATTCCGTCGGGCAAATCCACCCAGGCGTGGGAGACCTGCATGACGCTCAACGGGCACTGGGGCTACAACAGCCACGACGCGAACTGGAAAAGCACCGCGACGCTGCTGCGCAACCTGATCGATATCGTCAGCAAGGGCGGCAACTACCTGCTCAACGTCGGGCCGACCGGCGCGGGCGTGATCCCGCCGGAAAGCGTCGAGCGCCTGCGGGCGATCGGCGCGTGGCTCAAGACCAACGGCGAGGCGCTCTATGGCGCGGGCATGACGCCCTTCGGGCCGGAGCTGGGCGCGTTCGACGCGACGAAGAAGGACAAGAAAACAGGCAAGCCGCAGTTCGTGCCCGGCGAGGAGTGGCGCTGCACCACCAAGGCGGGCAAACTTTATATCCACCTCTTCAAGTGGCCCGGCGAGAAATTCACCGTCGCGGGACTCAAGGGCAAAGCCGTCAAAGCCTGGCTCCTCGCCGATCCCGCGCGCAAGCCCCTCGCCCTCGCGCAGGACGGCGCGCGGCTGATCGTGACGTTGCCCGCCGCCGCGCCGGACCCGCTGGCCAGCGTGCTCTGCGTGGAACTGGCGCCCTGACCGGCGGGCCCAGCACCCACCGCGCCGCCCAAAACGCAGATAAAGCAGCCACAGATTTTCACGGAGGTCACGGATGGCCGGAGCGCACAGGCCGGAGGAAGGGCGGGCGCGCCGCCCCGTCCCTACCTAACATTTCTTTGCGTCTTCTGCTCACCTCCGCAGTGCTATCTCCCAACATCGTCGCGTTCTGCGAAGATTTTTTTACCACGGATCACACAGATCACACGGATGGGGAAAGTGGTAAGCCCGTCCTTTCCGGTTTCCATCCGTGTAATCCGTGGTTTTCTTCTGCTTTGGTTGCGGCGTCAGCCGCGCTATGCCTTTGCGTTAAAATGCTCTGCTGTTTTACCCCGCTTCGGTGCTGATCCGTGTTTATCCGCGGCTGCATTTCTTCCTCTGTGACCTCCTCCGGCCACTGTGGTCTCCCTGCCCTGACCTTGCCCGCCCTGTGCTTGCCGAAGGGTGGTGAGCGTAGTCGAGCTAGCGCAGTCGAAGGTCGTGGTGAAATCGTCTCCGGCGCGCTCGATTCCCCAACACTCCCACACTCCATCACTCCCTTTCTTCATCCGGGCGAGGTCAAGAATGGATAGCAAGTGGTCAAGAATAGCTATTGCTGTCCGGCGCGGGGATGGCTAGCGTGCGCAGCTGTGCTTCGGCCGATGGGAAGAGGGCAGAAGATGGTGGCTGGCGGACTGAAAAGGAAGCGTGGCGGTCGGCACCGCCCCGGTACGCCATCAGGCCACGGTCCTTCTCCCCGCGGTTCGATTTCCAGAAGGAGTGAGGGCATGAAAAAGTTGATGACCGTGCTGTTGGGCTTGGGTCTGCTGGCGGCGGCGACCTCGTGTGCGACGTGGCAAACGACGGCGCA
>CAIWHP010000011.1 GCA_903912445.1 uncultured Lentisphaerota bacterium | reverse complement strand
CTCCGCCCGAACCGGGTGCTGGTAAGGGCCGTGGCCATGAACCAGCCGGCAAAGGCGAATCCACAACGGTCAAAGGTGGTGGCGAAGCTGAGCCCCTCGCCAAGGGCAATGCGGGCCAGTCCGAAGGTAAAACAGGCGAAGGCCCGAGGGGCAAGAACACTCCGCCCGAACCGGGCGCTGGCAAGGGTCCCGGCCATGAACCAGTCGGCAAAGGCGCATCCACCGCGGTCAAAGGCGGTGGCGAAACCGAGACTATCGGCAAAGGTAATGCGACCTCACCGGAAGGCAGCACAGGTGAAGGCGCGATGGGTAAGAACACTCCGCCCGAACCGGGCACCGGTAAAGGCGCCGGCAACGAACCCCTAGGCAAAGGCGAATCCACGGCGGTCAAAGGCGGTGGCGAAACTGAGTCTGTCGGCAAGGGCAAGGCGGCCCCACCGGAAGGCAGAACTAGTGAAGGCTCGACAGTCAGGAACACTCCGCCTGAGCCGGGCAGTGGCCGAAGCACCGGCGGCGAACCCATCGCCAAAGGCGAGCCCGCGGCGTTCAAGGGCTCTGGCGAGCCTGTAGCCACCGGAAGAGGCCGTACGTCCGCAGGTGCCTCCGAAGTGGCCGGTCCAAGAACGGGCACTACGGGTGAACCCATCGTCCCCGGTAAGGGAGGTGGCGCTGGTGAAGCACCGTCGGGTGCTGCGTCCAAATTGGGCAAGGCGATGCAGGTGGCCGGTCCGCTCATGATTTTGTACGACGGCGCCAGCCGGATTTATAATGTCTACAATGCCAAGCCGCAGGACAAATCCGAGACGGCAGGGAAAGAATTGGGTGGCTTTGCCGGCGGGACAGGCGGTGCCGTGGCGGGTGGCTATGCCGGTGCGGCAGCGGGTGCGTTTATCGGGTCCTTTCTAGGGCCGGTAGGGACCACCGTTGGAGGCATCGTGGGCGGTCTCTACGGGGGGTATAAGGGCTACCAAGCGGGCAGCGCTGTTGGAGGGGAGATCGGCGATACAAAATCGAGCTGGTGGGATGCCAACAAGCCGCAATCCTATTTCAACAATTTGGCGAGCTCGGATCCAACACAGAGGAATTTATACGACAAATTGGTCAGCAAAGGGATGTCTCCGGAGAAGGCCGCCAAGACGACGGACATGATCGCGACAGGCAATACCCATGATTTTGCCGCGACCATGAAGGCCTTTCGTGACGAGGTGGCTGCTAAAGAAACCGCTGCGAAAGCCGGCGACTTAAGTTCCAGGGAAGCATCCAGCCCGGGAACCTTGCCAGCAGGACAGTCATGGATTGGCAGCCTCTTAGGTATTTTCTCAACAGCACAGTCCGAAAAAAGTGCGGATAACGCCAAGACCGGCGCTGCCTTGGCACAAGGCAACCTGACCTTGCAATCGGCTTCCACCGCCGGCGACGGCCAGCTCCAGCAGGCGGGGATCATGATCAATGCCGCCGGTTCTGAGGCGCAGGCCATCGGGTCGCAATCCTCAGCAGAGAGCGCCACGGCCCAGCGTAATAACAGCTGGGGCAACGTCATGGGTAACGCTTTAATCCAGAGCATACAAGCAGGCGGGGTCGCCATGGGTAATGCCCTGGGGGCGGCCGCCGCCGGCCATGCAGGTGGCGCCTTGTTTGGACCATCAGGTGGACCGCCGACCACGGGACCGGCGGGGCAACCTGTTGGCCCAGATAGCGCGACCGCGTCGCCGCAAGGTACGGCAGCGGGAGGGACCGGTGGTCAAGGCGGCCAAGGTGCCGGCGGGGGACTGGTGGTCACAGGTGACAGTGAAGGTGGTTACACTGAAACGAAAACAGGCGGCAATGCAACGTCTGGAAAACCGGGTCCAGTCACAACCCAAGGGACGCCAGGGGGCGCGGGCAGTCCAACCAGCCCCTATGCGGATTCCATCAAGCAATATGGGTCGCCTACCGGTTATCTGAGCAACGGAAAGCCCTATTGGGGAAAAGGGACCAAGAACGATCCTTTCACAGATCACGGGCTTGCTGTGGCTACTGCCGCCAAGCCTGCTCCAACCACGACCACCTCTTCCAAAGCGCCACCTGCCTCATCCACGACCAAGACTCCTGCTTCTTCCACAGCCAAGGTTCCGACGAAAAATTGTCCCAAATGCGGCAAGGCCATGACTGCCATCGTGGCGCCCTCCGATCCTGGCAGGGCGAACGACTACCGCTGGGCTTGCTACAATTGCGGCGATTACAAGGACAGCCGCCCGGCGCCCTCCAGCACCGCGGCAACAGCCAAGCCGGTTCCTCAAATGCCCAAAATTGTTTGCGTGAAGTGCGGGAAAATGCTGAGCCGCAACGGGCCTGACTTCCCAGAAGAGTTTTACGGTGACCCTCAAGGGATATCCTACTGTCGTGCCTGTGCACGGGTTGAGATGGATCGCAGGAACAAAGCATATATAGATGGACTGAAAGCGAAGGGTAAGTAATATGACGCTCAGGAACGTATCGCTGGCTTGAGCTTTGAACGGTGAGCCTGCTGGTTGGGTTGATGTTGCAGACGAGAGCAGGGTTATGAAAGCAAAGGTGTGGCAACTCGGGCTGGCGCTGTTGGCCGGTCTGCCGCTCGCGATGGCGCAGGATGGCTTGCAGCCCCGCGCTGCGGAGCGGCGTGCCAAGCCGCTGGATCAAGCGGCGGGGATGGCCATCAATGTTGACGACAAGTCGCTGCCCGAGGTGCGCGGCACCAGGCCGCAAGGTTTGGACCGGGCGACCGGCCGGGCGCTGGACGGGGCGACCGGCCGGGCGCTGGACGGGGCGAGTGGCCGGGCGCTGGACGGGGTGGGTGGCCGCATGGTGGAGGACAGGGGACGCGGCCTCCCTCCCGAGCGGATGGGCGCCATCGAGGCCGGGCGCGCGCGCGGACTTAATGAATCCGTTCAAGGCGGCAAACCGCTGGATGCTCCCTCCGGTTTACGGCCCGACAA
Source organism: uncultured Lentisphaerota bacterium (assembly GCA_903912445.1). GTDB lineage: Bacteria > Verrucomicrobiota > Kiritimatiellia > CAIQIC01 > CAIQIC01 > DP16D-bin41. The sequence goes on along the minus strand of CAIWHP010000011.1, from coordinate 66,542 downwards.
ACAGTCGGAAAAAGCCCTTATCACCACGGACTCGATGGGGGCCTTGGAGCCGGCCCTGGGTGTGTACGGGTTGCGTGATGCGCCGCGAGGCAACCGGCTGAACACCCAGGTGGATGCCGGGCGGCAGGCGGCGTGGGAGGCGGCGCAGGCGCAGGCCGGCCAACGCATCAAAGATTTTGACGCAGCCCTCAAGTCCGGCCAGCCGGAGAGCATTCGCAAAGCAGCCTTGGAACTGGGTTCCGACCCGCTGGCCGTCCAGAAGATCAACCAGGGTCATCCCGAATTGGTCAACGCCCACAACCAGGTGACCGGCGACATCAAGGCCCAGACAAGGCAGAACATCAAAGAGAACATGGCGAAACAATGGAATACGGCGAATCCCGACAAGCCGCCGATTTCGGCCAAGGACGTGGAGGTATACGAGCCGACGAATTGGCGTGAGCCGGGTGCGGCGCCGAAGTCCGGTCAGGACTGGGACGTGACCGTGCGTGTCAAGGGGAAGGACGTGCCGCCGTCGCAGTCGAAAAAGGTGGTGGAGAAAGCCTACTTCGATGCCGCGGGTGGCGAGCAGACGTTCGGCAAGGGCGCGACGCCCGAGCATGTGGCGCACAAACAGGCGATTGAGACGACCCACGGTAAAAGCCCGGAGGCCTATAACGAGCCCAAGAAAATTCTGGGGACGGACACGCAGCGTCCGCAACCGGGCAAGAATCTGCAGGACCCCGAACAGTTGACGCACGCCGTCGAAAACAAGAGCATGCAATCGCGCAACAAGGCGGCGGACGCCCGCACCGGTGGCGATCAGGTCGAGGCGGTGAGGCAGGATTATGAACAGATGCGTCAGGCCTCCAAGCAATACGAAAATATCACCAAGCCGCGGGTGGAGGCCCATGGCGGGAAGATCCACGACAAGGTGGATGAAGGCATGCGCATCTTGGGCGAAGTGGGTCCCAACGGGCGTTCACCGGAATCGGCCCGCGCAAAACTCGCCGAGCTGGGGGAGACGCCCGAGTCCATCATCCGGAAAGCCTCGGGACAGGCCGAGGCGGCGGAAAAACTCGGTGGCGGACGGAAGCCGCCCAGCGAAACGCCTGAAGGCCGTCCACATGCGCCGACAGACACCCCCGAGGGACGGGCCCGTGGCCCCGTGGCGGATGTGCCCGAAGGGAAGCCGCGCGTGGCCACGGATGCGCCGGATGGGGCACCGGTCAAGCCGGGCAAGCTCGGCAAAGCCTTGGACAAACTCGGCAAGGGTATGCAGGCCGTGGATATTTTTTCCAACGCCGAGGACGCCAAGCAGGCCATCAAAGATGGCGACATGAAGAAACTGGGCGAGGTGGGCATCAACACGGTGGATGGTTTCACTGGCGGTGCCATCGGCACGGGCCGCCTCGTCAACGACCGCTTGAACACCGCCCGCGGCGAAAAGAACGAGGAGCAGGCGGAGGCGCGCCGGATGGCGGCAGCGGCGCATGAGCAGCAGCTGCGTGTGGACCTGCGCAAGGGCGGCTATAGCAGGGAACAGGTCGACCAGATCATGAACGCCCGCTCCAAGGGCGACGACAGCCAGCTGAAGGCGGGGTACGAGAAACTCGGCAAGGAAATGCCCAGGCCGATGGTGACCGATCCGACGTGGAAGGAGAGCCTAAAGAATTATGGGCATGAAGTGGCGGACAACACGGTGGAAGTGGCTACGGGCATCAAGGACAAGACCGTCAAGGCAGGCAAGTTCCTCAATGACACCCGCAAGGACGTGAGCGAGATTGGCTCCGGTCTCACGGAGTCCGGAACGCGCAAGGAACTGATCAACCAACAGTCCGCCAACATCAGCGATTGGTGGACGCATGGGTCCGGCTGGAAGGAGAACCAAGCGGCGGGCCAGACGGTGGCTGGCGGCAAGGATGGGATGAAGGAATATCTCATCGGTCATGGCGCCACTCCCGAGGGCGCCCAGAAGGCGGCCGATGCCTTGTATGACAAGGGCGATGGTTCCCAGTTTCAGCGGCTGATGACCATGCTCAAGGACAAGGAGGCCCGTCGCCTCGGGCAGCAACCGGAAAACAAGGAAGCGGCGGGCAAGGCGAAGCAAGACGCACTGAAGCAAAGCGAGGCGGGGGCGGCAGATCCCACGGCAGAGGCCTTGAAGAAAGGCGACGCTTCCAATGTGCTGGAATGGCTGGGATCCACCAAAGCCGACAAGGCTGCGAAGCACACCACGACGTCGCTAGGCCTCAACCAGAACCAGCAGCAGGTGGCGGACGCCTCCAAGAGCGGTGACGCGGAGACGCATGCCGCCGGCCTCGCGAAGGATGCCGCCGGCGCCGAGGCCCATAACACGCGCAGCCAGGGCGCGGCCCAGACGGCGGCCGACCAACAAAAAAACAGCTGGAATAATGTGATGGGCGATGCCTTGGCGCAAGGTCTTGCGGCAGGCGGCGCTGCTTTGGGTGGCGCGGTCGGCGCTGGTGCCGCCGCCCATGCGGGTGCCAGCTTGTTTGGTGCCGGAGCGCGGCCCGGCGCCGGCACATCCTCGGGCCATAAAAAAGAGGGCCAAGGAACGGCGGCGACAGCGCCAACAGCCAAGGACAGCGGCGCCAAAGGCGGCGGCACCAAAGATAGCGGCGTGCCCCCTGTGGCCACGGGTGGGCCGCAAGTTCCGGCGAGCAACAAGGGAACGACAGGGCCTTCGGGTGGTGCGCCGGCAACGACCGCACCCATACCGAGCGCGCCTGCCCCGACGGCCAAGACACCCTCGCAGAACTGCCCCAAGTGCGGCAAAGCCATGATACCGATCGTGGTGCCCAAGGATCCGAGCAAGGTGGATGATTACCGTTGGACCTGCCTCGCGTGTGGCTTCAAGGACAACCGGCCGCTCCCGACGGTGACGGTCGCGACGACGTCATCCGTACCGGTGAAGGCGACGCCACCCGCCGTGACCGCAGCGCCGCCAGCCAAACCGCCGCCCGTTGTCCGGAACTGTCCGAACTGTAAAGGGGTCGTCACGGAGAAAGATGAGTATATGTCAAATTATGGCCGGGCCATACATTGTCCGCATTGCAAAGGATCCGTTAAAATATATTGGTAGCCTTGACAGGTTGATCATGAAGAGCCCCATGCCGTGCGTCGTTGCGTTTCCAAGGCTGTGGGGTGAAGGAGCAAACATGCAAACGAAAAGCGCTGCGTCGGAACGTGAGCCTCAAGCGAAGGCTGGGCTGCGCCTGGTCCTGCTGGGCGTAATGGCGAGTGTGGGCTGGGGCGTGTGCGGGTGCGCCACTTCGGCGCCCGAGCTGCGGCCCGCGCCGGCGGCTGGAGAGCGGGTGACCACCGCTGGACCAGCGGCCAAAGCGCGAGACACCGAGAAGTTTCCGACCGTAATGCTGATGATTGAGGAGAAGAGCATGGGCACGATTGCGACGGCGGAAATTGATAACCTGGCGACCGAGATGCTCATCAAGGAGCAGGTGCCGGTCGTGGATCAGGACCTGATCAACGCGAAGATCAACAAACAGCAGCAGCTGCTCAAAATCGCCGGCGATCCGCGCGGCGCCGCCGCGCTGGGCCTGCAGTTCGGCGCCGACGTGATCATTGTCGGTGAAGTGGTCTCCAAGCCTGCGGCGCGCCGGATCGAAGGCAGCAACCTGCGCACCTACCAGGGCATTGCCACCCTGCGTGCCCTGCGCACCGGCAACGGGGCCGCGCTGGCCGCGGCTTCGGCGCACGCCTCGGTGATCGGCGTCGAGGATGTGGCGGGCAGTTCGGAGGCCTTGAGGGCCGCCGGCAAACAGACGCTGGCCAAGTTGCTGCCGGATATGCTCCGCGCCTGGGAGAAAGTGGGCGGCGAACCGGGGGCGGGGCGCTTTACCCGGATCGCACTGACCATTGGCGGCGTGGACCAGATGTGGAAACTCAAAGCCATCCGGGAGACGCTCCACAATCTGGATGATAAGACCCAGAAAGTGGTCCAGCGCAGCTACAGCTCCGGGCTGGCGACCTTCAGCTTGGACAGCAAGGTGTCCATCGAGGAACTCTCGGAACTGCTGGTGGTGAAAGCCCCACAAGGGCTCAAGCTCCAAGTGCTGAACATAGGCACCGGCGAATTGGATCTGCGCGCGGTGGCCGCACCTTGATCCAGGTAAGGAAACACACCATGCAAAGCTTGCGCACCATCAGCATCTTGGGTCTTTGCGCGGCGGGTATTGCCGTCGCCGCGGCACCTGTGGGCGATCAAACCTTGTTGCTGCGGGCCTATTTCCAGGTCCTGCTGATCCAGCAGATGCCGGCACAGGTCCGCCATGTCACGCAGGAGTTTCCCGGGGTGGATGCGGCGCAGGTGCAGCCCTCGTTGACAGCCTGGACGGAGGCGCAACTGGCCGCCACCAAGGGGGCCCTGAACGCCCGCCTGGGTGAGCAGTCGCGCGAGCGGTTTGAGCAGTTTGTCGCCGACTATTCCATCGCGGAGAGCCAGGTCGATGTCCGCTTCTTAAAGTCGCTGGTGGCCGGCCTGGGGCTTGAGCAGAACCCCCCGCGCACCTATCAGGCCCTGCATGAGTTGGTGGCTACGACGCTGTTGACGTCCGACATTCAAGCGGCGTCAAAATTCCTGAGCGATCTGCAGACGTGGTTGAAACTGAAAGCCAATACACCTGACACCCCGCCGCTGCAGGCTTGGCTGCAACGGGACCAGCCGCGGCCTGCGGCTGCTGCGCCCGCGCCCGTCCGGACCCAGTTACTGGCCGAGCGCGAAGCCGCACCGGCCGAATTCAAATCTGGGGCGGAGCCCGGCCCGAGTATGCGCGCAACCTATGCCGCCGCCCGCAAAGAACGGCAGGCGCGGAACATGGAGGCGGCCCAGGCGGGGATGCAGCAGGTGGCTGCCGAACGGCAGGCCGCCGAACAGGAATTGGCGGCCCACAAGACAGCTGCGGCGCAAGCCGAGGGCGAGGCGATGAAGAGCCATGCCCAGAAATTAGCGGCCGTCGAACAGCAGGCCTTGGAGCAGCAACAGAACAGCTGGGGCAATAAATTGAAGGGCGTTGTGGGGGCCACCATCAGTGCGGCGGGTGGCGCCTTCCTTGGCGGGATTGGCACGCAAGCGGGACAAGTGGCAGCGGATGCCTTGTTCAAGTGATTTCCCTGCGCTGCAGGGCTGACGCGGTGAACTGTTGGTAAACAATAGGGGAACCTGATGCATAATATAAGATGGTCCGGCCTTGTGGCCGGTGGGGTCGTTGGTCTGTCCGCGCTGGTGCTGTCATCCTGCTGCTCCACCTATCGGTTGCATTGTGCGCCGGAACTGACGCGGCAGACGCTGCCGCTGCCGGCTGGCCTGCGCTTCAACCTGGCCACCGTGGCGTTCATCTCGCCCACCAACGTGAATAGTGCCTGGCTGTCGGATTTCGGCGTGATCTATCTGACGGACTCCGAACGGCGGGATCATCTGATGGAGCAGGCGATCAAGACGTATCCGGAAGTGTTCGCCGATACCGCCGATGCCGTGCCGTTGCACATCACGCTTAAACGTGAAGCCTACAAGGATAACTCGGGTGTGGGCAGCTGTGTCGCCTGTCTGACGCTGACCATTTTCCCGTTGCCCATCGACGAGAAAGTTGAGTACAGCGTCCAGGTCAAAGCCACGCGGGAGGAGCTCAACGCGCGGCTCGCCACCCCTGTGAGCTTCCGCCGCGAACAGGTGGGGCGGGCCTCCTGTCTGCCGACCGGCTGGATTCCGGCGAGCGGTGGCAAGGGCGACAGCATTTGCGATACGGAACGTGCCCAGAAAACCTGTGAGACCTTGATGTTGGACAGCTGCGTCCAGGCCATCGTCACGGCGTTGCGCCGTGTGGATCCCGCGCAGTGGAAAACGCCGGCACGCTGAGCGCAGCCGGGGCGCGCGCTCAAGGTGCGTCCGGTCGGCGCGCAGACGTGCCGGCCCGCAGTGCAGTGTTGGACCGCCGGTTTTCCAAGCCTTGGAAAACCGGCGGTTTTGTTTTCCAAGGTCTGGAATTGCGCCAAGAATGGGGGGGGCATGTCGCGCACCTTCGCGTTCGCAGACCACCGCTACCGCAACGCTCTGCTGTGGGCGGCGCTTTCCCGCCCCGCGAACCAAACCCAACACAGTCGCGGGGCAGGAAAGCCCCGCCCACAATGCAGCCGAACGCCGGTTCCCGGCTCATTTTCTCAGGTTTTATGGGGCCCGCGGTACAACTGAATCGGCCGGTTATGATGGCCGTTTATTGAAGTGCGACTGGTGCAACGTAGGCGGCAGATGCCGGATCTTTCTTGGACGAGGGCGGGGGAGTGGGCTGGCGTGAAGAGCGTCCTGCTGTGCGGGACCGGAGACTTGCGACACGCGACGCGAGACTTATTTCATCAGCGCTGCGTCGAGGCGGGCGCGGGCGGCGTCGCCTTGGGCCGCGGCGCGGGCCCGGGTAAAGGCCTGACGCCGGAGCTCCTCGTAGGGCGGCAGGCCGGTGCGCTCGCGATACTGCGGGTCGCTGCGCTTGTCCATGTAGCGCTGCCAGATGCGCCGCGCGAGCTGCTCGAAGCCGGCGGCGCGCTCGCCGTCGCCGGCGATCAGCCAGAAGGCGGACTGGTAGGCCATGCCTTCGATCTGCGCGGTCGCTTCGTGGGCCGTGAAAGCATCGGCATTCGCGGCCATGTCGTTGGCGACGAACAGGTCGAGGTTGTTGGTCGTGACGTTGCCGGGATAGCGCTCGGAGAGCTCGGCCAGGCGGGCGGCGGCTTCCTGGTTGCGGTGGAAGAGATAGAGCGTGCCGATGGCGTCCTTGAGGAAGTTGGCGTGGGCGGTCCGGATGCTTTCGTTGTCGGGATGCTCGCGGACGGACTGGATGTAGTAGTTGTTCACGCGCGGCAGCAGGTCGAGGTTGGGCGTGAGGATGAAGAGGCGCTCCTCGGCGTTGCGCATGAGGCGGCCCTGCCGGAAGGCGTCGGCGAGCGCCTGGAAGATGAGGCGGTCGAGCTTGACGACATCGAAGTCCTTGGCGATGGGTTTCCCCTGCGCGGCCCAGTAGATGGCGTGGGCGTCGGGAAGGCGCCAGTCGAGCGGACCATAGGCGGCCTCCACGCGTTGCAGGGTGGCCGGGTCGAGCTTGTAGACCGTGCGCATTTGTTGGACGCGGACGAAGTCGAGCAGGGCGCGTGCCCCGGCGGCATCGTTCAGAATCTTGGCGACGGCGGGCGGACGGTTGGAGGCATCGAGCCATGCGCCGGAAAATGGATCGCAATCCAACTGGCGGAGTGCGGCCACGCATGCGGCGGCGGCGGGCTGGCCCAGCAGGTCGCTTTCGGTCTGCGGCGCGGCGAGCAGGCGCGCGAAGTCCGGCTGCGGCCCGCCGAACAGCGTCATCATCTCGTCGGCCCAGGCTTGTTTGTAGAAGAAATGCGCCTGGTCGGAATCCTGGCCGAGCTTGTGGAAGAACAGCCAGGCCAGCTCGTGGTAGAGGCCGGCGCTGCCGGGGTTGTAGTACAGGCCGCTGTCGCGCAACAGGTCGACGCCCTGCCGCACCCACCGCCAGCGCTCGGCCGGGTCGTTGAGCAGGACGCTGACGTTATAGGCCATGTTCCAGGCCTGGAAGGCCCACACGGCGGTGAACCGCGGCTCGAGCTTGGTGATCCAGTCGGCGAGCTGCACCAGCTCGAAGTATTGGCCGCGCTCCTGCAGTTCGGTGGCGCGCAGCCAGAGGATGTCGGCGACGATCCCGCGGAAGCCGCCGAACGTGACGGTCGTGAAGGCCAGCAGCGGGGGCATCGTCTCGGTCGGCGCGGCCGGGACGAGGTGCTGCTCGGCGCGCTGCGCGGTGAGGCGGGGGTTGAGCCAGGTGGCGCCCGCGAGCGCGGCGAGCGCCAGCAGCAGCAACAGGATGGAGGCGAGCTGGCGCATGTCACTCCGTCGGCAGGGCGAGTTCGCGGCGGCGCAACGCCGCCACGGCCACCAGCAGCAACAGGCCGCTGGTGACCACGATCTGTTTGGCGAAGGTCCACGCGACCACGGGCCACGCGATCCACTCGCCGGTAGCGACCATCGCAAGCGGGTCGTCGTTCTGCATCGGCATGATGAGCACTTCCAGCCCGCGGTAGAACCCGCTCACCGCCTCGCTGAGCCAGCCGGTCGTCCTGACCATGTCGGGCAGCGCCGCCACGAAGCCGGCCTCACGTGTCGCGAGCGAATGGATCATGCCGGCGGTGCTGAACATGATGAGCAGCTGGAAGACCACGAAGGCGGCGACCGGCAGCGAGAACAGGCTGCCGGCGGTGATGCTGAGCGCGGCGACCAGCGCCAGCAGGCAGTCGCTGATCAGCAGCGCGCGCAGATAATTCGACAGCCAGCCGCCGACGGGCACGAGCATGGTCAGCCCGGTCTGCGTATCGAACAGCAGCGACAGCCCCTCCTGGTTGACGTTGGCATATTCGACGAGCAGCGCACCTTCGCCGGCCAGCGCCGTGCCGGGCACCGTCAGGCTGTGCTGGCCCTGCGCGGGGTGGTCGGCCGCGATCTCGCAGGCCTCGCCGCCGCGCTCCCGTCGCACGACCCAGCGGCCGCGGATGTTCAACGGCGCTTGCAGGGCCGCCGCGAGGTTGTAGCGCAGCTGGAAGGCCGGCGCGCGTTCGCACGCGGCGGGCAGGGCGAACCGCCAGGTTATTTTCCCGCCGGGCGCCACCGTATGGGTCTCGACCTGCGCGGCCGTGAACAGCGCCTGATAGATGGCGGTGGGCGGCATGTTGGTCGGCAGTTCGCCGCGCTGCTGCAGTTCGGCGAACCGCTCTTTCACACGCTGCTCGACGGCAAACGGCGCAGGCGGCACCCGGGCGCGCGCCACCATGATCTCGCCCGCCAGCTTCTGTGCGTCCGCGGCATTGAGCTGGCCGGCGCGCGTATTCCACCGCAGCAACCCGTAGGTGACCAGCGCGCAGACCGCCAGCACGAGGGTGTTCAGGATGACCAGCCCGAGCCATTTGCCCAGCCAGAGCTGCGCCCCGCTGACGGGCTTGGTGACGAGCAGATGGATTTGCTTCCGCTGGATTTCGCTGGCGACGGCGGCGCAGCCGGCCCAGACGGTGGCCAGCAGCAGCACGCCCATCGCGAAGCCGAGGGTGTATCGGACGAGGATCTGCACATAACCGGCGAGCGTGCCGTCGCTCTTGACCGTCAAGGGGATGCCGATGACACCGAGCACGAGGATGCTGAGCAGCCCGATGACCACGCGCGAGCGGACCGCGGTACGCAGCGAAAGCAGCGCGATGGCCCAGACCGACCTCATGTCCCGCTTCCCGGCTTGAGCAACTGCTGCAGCTTTTCATCGGCCTCGCGCAACGCCGCGGCCTGCGCCTCCGGCGTGGCGGTCGGCGGCGCGCCGGCGGGCGCCGCGGCGGCTTGCGGGAGCAGCTGTTGCAGCGCGTCCTCCGGCCGGGCCGGCGTTTTCAGATAGGCCGCGACGCCCTGGGTGGGAGCGGCGCCGGAGCTCTCGCCGCCCGCGCGGCGCGCCTTCTCGACCACGTCGAGGAAGAACTGCTCCAGGTCGCGGCGCGGATGTTCGATGCCGGGCTCCGTGCCGAGCGCGTCGCGGAAGGCCGCGAGCAGGCGCGCCATGCTGGCGGCCGGCAGATCGGGGAACGTCACGCGGCACTGGTGGGTGTCTTCGAGCAGGCTTTGGACCGAGCCCATCGCCTGGATGCGGCCGCTGTAGAGGATCGCCACACGGTCGCAGACATCCTCCACGTCCGCCAGCTGGTGCGACGAAACGAGGATCGTCTTGCCGCGTTTCGCGAGTGTCAGGATCAGGTCCTTGACCTGCCGGCAGCCGAGCGGGTCGAGGCCGGAGGTCGGCTCGTCGAGCACGACCAGGTCGGGATCGTTGATCAGCGCCTGGGCCAGGCCGATCCGGCGCGCCATGCCCTTGGAAAATTCGCCCACGGTCCGGTGGCGCGCGTGTTGCAGGCCGAGCATCTCGAGCAACTGCGCCGTGCGCTGCTTGCGCTCCTGCGCGTTCAGGTCGAAGAGGCGGCCGTAGAAGTCCAGCGTCTCGTCCGGCGTCAGGTAGGGATAGAGGTAGGACTCCTCCGGGAGGTAGCCCACGCGCGCCTTGGCGCGGACCTCGCGCGGCGAGCGGCCCAGCACCGCGAGCTGGCCGCGCGTCGGGTGGAGCAGGCCGAGGATCATCTTCAGCGTCGTGCTCTTGCCGGAGCCGTTGGGGCCGAGCAGGCCGAAAACCTCGCCGCGGCGCACCTCGAAGGAAATGCCGTCCACCGCGCGCACCTTCGGCCGCCGCCAGAAATCGCGGAAAACCTTGGTCACCGCCCGCGCCTCGACCACCGGCATGGAATCGCTGCTCATGCGCCCAGTGTAACCATCTGCGCCCGCGGCTCAAGCCAAAGCCGCGGCCACCTGCACAACCAGTGTTGCCGCACCGTTCAAAGCGCAGGGCCGCAGCTGCCGGCAAAGGTGAAGCCGAGGTGGCCTGGCTCCATCCTGGTGACGCTGCTTGCGGGATTCCCTCTGACGCCATTTGGCGGTATGCTTGCCCCGTGCTCATGAAAAACATTGCACTGATCATCGGTATGGGGCTGGCTGCAGTGTGCTGTCTGAGTCCCAGCGCCTGCGCCCTCGACCATGCCCGCGACTTGAATTGGCCGCAATGGCGCGGACCGCAGGCCACGGGCATCGCACCCCAGGGCAACCCACCCGTCGAATGGAGCGAGACCCGCCATGTCCAGTGGAAGGTCACCTTGCCGGGACGCGGTACCTCCACGCCGATTGTCTGGGAGCAGCAAGTGTTCATCCTGACGGCCATTCCGACCGGACGGAAAGTCGCCGTCCAACCGGCTGCCGTTCCGGCCGGTCCCAATGCCCACATGGTCGATCCCGCGAGCGAGGCCCAGCGGTTTACGGTCATGGCGTTGGATCGTGCGACGGGGCGGACGCTTTGGCAACAGACGGCGTGTGAGCGGGTGCCGTACGAAGGCTACCACCGCGATCATGGGTACGCCTCGGCGTCGCCGATCACCGACGGCAAACGCTTGCTCGCCTGTTTCGGGTCCAACGGATTGTTCTGTTACGACCTGACCGGCCGGTTGCTCTGGCAAAAGGACTTGGGTCGCCAGCGGACGCGTTATGGCTATGGTGAAGCTTCTTCGCCGGCCTTGCAGGGGCATACTGTGGTGATCCTCTGGGACCACGAGGGCGAGGATTTCATCCTGGCCCTCGATGTGCGGGATGGCAAGGAGCTCTGGCGCCAGCAGCGTGACGAACCGACGGGTTGGAGCACACCGCTCATCATCGAGCATGAGGGCCGTTGGCAGGTGGTGGCCAATGGCACCAAAAAAGTACGCAGCTACGACCTGTCCACGGGCCAGCTGCTTTGGGAGTGCGCGGGCCAAACGCTCAATGCCATCCCGTCGCCGGTGGCGGGGCAGGGGCTTGTTTTCGTCACCAGTGGTTATCAAGGCCATGCGGTGTATGCCCTGCGGCCTGGTGGACACGGCGACATCGCCGGCACTCCGGACGTCGCGTGGTTCCGGCGGAAAAACACGCCCTATGTCCCGTCGCCGCTGCTGTACGGGGACCTGCTCTACCTGCTCTCGGGCAACAACGCCGCGCTCTCCATCCTGACAGCCGCTACAGGCCATCCGCTGGTCGATGCGCAACGTCTGGAAGGTATACAGGGCGTCTACGCCTCGCCTGTCGGTGCCGCTGACCGCGTGTATCTGGTAGGCCGCGATGGCGGCGCGGTGGTGCTGCGCAAGACAGGCAGCCTCGAAGTATTGGCGCGGAATCGTTTGGACGACGGCTTCGACGCCTCGCCAGCCATTGCGGGGAACCAGCTGTTTTTGCGCGGCAGGCGCTCCCTCTATTGCCTGTCGACGGCCCCGACGCAGGAGCCAAAACCCTGACGGGGGGCAGACTTTATCCAAGGCCTTGAATCACGCGCCACGGCAACAGAGTGCACAAGAGGGAAGTTTCTGCCCGCGCTCGGCACCGTGGTGGCGTCCCGGCGCATTCGCTTTGCATAGGGGCGGAAAGTTTGTAACATCCTCGCGTTCTGATGAATCAGCTACAGGTCATCGCCCGCACGCCACTGCGACGCTCCGCGCGCCGCCAGTTCCTGTTTTTTTCGACGGTGCTCGCCCTGACGGGGTTCGCGTCGTGGGTGATGGCCGACATTCTCTGGCGCGGCGGGTTGACGGGCGTCGAGACGGCGCTGCTCATCCTGTTTGTGCCGATGTTCGGCATGGTCGCGGTGGGCTTTGTCCAGGCCTGCTTCGGCTTCATCATCCTGTTGCGCCACCGCGATCCCTACAGCATCAGCCGCACCTTGCCGGAGCAGGCGCCGAAGGCCGACGATCTGCCGGCGACCGCCATCGCGCTGCCGATCTACAACGAGGACGTGGGGCGCGTCTTTGCCGGCCTGCGGACGATGTACTTGGACCTGGTGCGCGCCGGCTGCGCGGGGCGCTTCGACTTCTTCATCCTGAGCGATTCGACCGATCCAAACAAATGGATCGAGGAGGAGGTCGCCTGGCTCGACCTCTGCAAGCAGCTCAAGGGCTTCGGGCGGATCTTCTACCGCAAGCGCGCCGCGCCGCTGAACCGCAAGAGCGGCAATATCAGCGATTTCCTGCGGCGCTGGGGCCGCAAGTATCGCTATATGGTCGTGCTCGATGCCGACAGCCTGATGGAGGCCGGCACGCTGGTCCGGCTCGTGCAGCTGATGGAGGCGAACCCGCAGGCGGGCTTGATCCAGACGGTGCCGGCGCCGATCCAGGCGCGCACGTTTTTCGCGCGGCTGATGCAGTTTGCCGGCACGCTCTATGGCCCGATCTTCCAGGCGGGACTGAACTACTGGCAGGCGGGGTGCGGCAATTTCTGGGGCCACAATGCGATCATCCGCGTGGCGCCGTTCATGGACCATTGCGCGTTGCCGCCGCTGCGCTCGACCCGCGTCCGCTTCATGAGCCACGACTACGTGGAGGCGGCGCTGATGCGGCGCGCGAACTTCGAGGTCTGGATGGCCTACGAGCTTGGCGGCAGCTTTGAAAGCCTGCCGCCGACGCTCGTGGACCACACGGCGCGCGACCGCCGCTGGTGCCGCGGCAACCTCCAGCACAGCTGGCTGCTCGGCGCCCAAGGGCTGCACCCGATCAACCGCCTGCACCTGCTGCTCGGCATCCTGTCCTATGTCTCGTCGCCGCTCTGGCTGGTCTTCCTGCTGCTGGGCACGCTCCAGTGCTGGCTCTATTGGTCCAGCAACGCGCCGCCGCGCTTTGATGCCGATGTGGGCATCTCCTCGTTCCTCGACATCGGCGGCGGCAAGCTCGCGCTGATTTTGTTTGTGGTCACGATGGTGCTGCTGACCGTGCCGAAAATGCTGGCGGTGCTGCTGACGCTGCGCTCCGGCGCGCGCCGCCGCGCGTTCGGCGGCACGGCCGCGATCGTCGCCGGCTTTGCCTTGGAGCATCTGCTCTCCGCGGTGCTCGCGCCGATCTTCATGTTGTTCAATGCGCGCTGGGTCGTCGAGATCATGCTCGGCCGCACGGTGGCATGGAACGCGCAGCGCCGCGAGGGCGGGGGGGGCGCCGACTGGGGCGGCATCCTGACGGCGCACGCCGCGCAGACCTGCGTGGGCCTCGTCTGGGCGCTCGCGGCCTGGCACATCAACCCCGCCTTTTTCTGGTGGGTCAGCCCGATCACCTTCGGCCTGATCGCCTCGATCCCACTCTCCGCGCTGCTGAGCTATGTCGGCATCGGCACCGCCCTCAAGCGCCTCGGCCTCTTCCGCACGCCGATGGAGATTGCGCCGACGGCCGTGGTCGCGCATTTGGAGAAAAATATCGAGGCCACCGAGCGCCGCCACCCCGCGCCGCCGGCGTGGCTCGTGCCGCACAACGGCCTCATGCAGGTCGCGATCGATCCCTATATCAATGCCGCGCATGTCTCGCTGCTGCGCCAGAAGCGCCGCCAGCCCCATGCCGTCACCAATTATCTGCGCCAGCTGCAGGAGCGTCTGGTGCAGAAGGGCCCGGCCGACCTCAGCCGCCGCGAGCAGCTCGCGCTGCTGATGAACGCCGATGCCGTCACCAGCCTGCACCATCGCCTCTGGCACGAACCGGAGGCGCATCTCGCCACGTGGTGGCGGCAGGCCCTGCGCCACTACAACACCCGGGCCGACCGGCCGCAGACCGCACTCTATCGCTGAAACCATGCGCTCAACGGTCGAACATCTTCACGAGCCGGTGCTGGCGCACGCCCGCAAAGATTATGCCACGCTGCGTTCCGACCTGACCGTCCAGCAGGCCCTGGATGACATCCGCCGGCACGGCATCGGCGAGAAGATCATCTATTTCTATGTCGTGGCGGCCGACGACCGGCTGGTCGGCGTCGTGCCCACGCGGCGTCTGCTCACCGCCCCCTTGGACAAGACCCTGGCCGATATTATGATCAGCCGCGTAGCTGCCATCCCGGAGACGGCGACGCTGCTGGAGGCCTGCGAACTGTTCGCCATGCACAAGTTCCTCGCCTTCCCGGTGGTGGATGCCCAGCGGCGCATGGTGGGTGTCGTGGACATCAGCCTCTTCACGGAGGAGGTCTTCGACATCGCCGAGCGTGAACGGACCGATGAACTGTTTGAGGCGCTCGGCTTCCGGGTCTCGCAGGTGCATGATGCCTCCCCGCTGCGGGCGTTCCGCTTTCGCTTCCCGTGGCTGCTGACCACGATCCTCAGCGGCACGTGCTGCGCGCTGCTGGCCAGTTTCTACGAAATCACCCTCGCCAAATGTTTGGTCCTGACGTTCTTCCTGACGATGGTGCTCGGGCTGGGCGAGAGCGTCAGCGTCCAGTCCATGACGCTGACCATTCAGGCCCTGCGGTCCGTGCGGCCGACGCTGCGCTGGTACCTGGCCGCGCTCCGCCGTGAGGTCGGCACGGCGCTGCTGCTGGGCGCCGCGTGCGGCGGCGTGGTTGGGCTGATTGTGTGGCTCTGGCGCGGCACCGCCCTGGCGGCGGCCGTGATCGGGTCGAGCATCCTGCTGGCGCTGTGCGCGGCCTGCCTGTTCGGCCTGAGCATCCCGGCTGTGCTGCACGCGCTCAAGCTCGACCCGAAGATCGCCGCCGGCCCCGTCACGCTCGCCCTGACGGATCTGTTCACCTTGTTGTTCTACTTCTCCATCGCTGCCCTGTTGCTGTGAAGGGGCCTCGTGCGGCCGCGCGCCCTCACGCCCGGGCCGATGCGCGGTGGCCGGCACATCGGGCTTGACGCCGGCAGGGAAGGGCCTAGGCTGATGCCATGAATGGAGGTTCCTATGCACTTGACTGAAATGTTTCCGAAGCGTTACGCAAGCGCCGAGGAATTGCAGGGCAAAGAGGTGACGCTGACGATCGCGCGGGTCATGCCGGAGAAGATGCGGCCGAATCCCAAGGCACCGGAGGTGCAGAAGTTCGTCGTGTACTTCCGCGAGGCGCGCAAGGGGGTCGTGATGGGCAAATCGCTGGCTTACCAACTCGCCGAGATTCTCGGCAGCGAGGAGACCGATGACTGGGCTGGCAAGGTTGTCACCCTTTCAACGGTTTTGATGGATGTGGCGGGGCGCAAGGTCCTGACCTTCCAGGCCAAGCGACCCGCAGCGAAGGCGGTCGCCGGCCAGCAAATTCCGAAAGGACTGGCCGATGACGATGAGCATGAGCACGAGGGTGCTTAGCCGGACCGGTGGCGGACTGGTTGTTCTTCTGGCGGCGTGGGGGGCTGGCGCGGCGGAGTTGGTCGTCGGCCCGCAGCAGCCCTTTGCGCACCTTGCGGAGGCGCTGGCCAAAGCGCAGCCGGGCGATGTGATCGCTGTCCATCCGCTGCCCGCCGCCGCACCCTATGCGCAGGTTGCCCTGAACATCACCCGGCCGCGTATCACGCTCAAGGCAGTCGGCGGTCGCGTGGTGCTCTCCGGTAAGGGTGGCGACCAGAGCGGGCGCGGCGCCGTACCGCGCGCCATCGTCCAGTTCAGCCGCGGGGCCGAGGGGGGCCTGCTCGAAGGTTTTGAACTCACCGGCGCGCATAACGCCAGCCACAACGGTGCGGGCGTGCGCATCAACCAGGCGAACGACGTGACCATCCGCAACTGCGTCATCCATCACAACGACATGGGGATCATGTCCAACGGCGACGGCACGCCGCACGCTGGCGTCAATCAACTGATCGAGAATTGCCTAATCCATTCTAACGGCGACCTGGCCGATCCCGGCTATAACCACAACCTCTATCTCGGCGGCACGAGCGTGACGCTGGTGGGGTGCGAGGTGCACAGCAGCCTGACCGGCCACAACGTCAAGAGCCGTGCGCATCGGACCAGCGTGCTGGCCTGCTATATCCATGATTCTGCCAACCGCGAGTTCGACCTCGTGGATGCGCAGGGCGACACGACCAGCCCTGGCAGCGATGCCGTGCTCGCCGGCAACCTCATCGTCAAGGCGCGGAACTGTGCCGGCAATCGCGGGGTGATTCACTTCGGCCAGGACGGCGGCAAGGAACACGACGGCACGCTCTATCTCATCCACAACACCATCGTCACGCCGTTCGTCACGCCGGTGGTCACGCTGTCGAGCGGCCAGGCGCGGGCGCAGTTTTTCAACAACATCGTCTGGGACGGCGGCGCGCGGCAGCCGGGCCAACAGCTCATCGCTGCGGCACACCAGGCCGGTGCCGTGCATGGGTCGCACAATTTGCTCGGCAGCAACTTTGGCGAAGTCCCCGGCCTTGAGCGCACGCTGTTCCCCCAGGCCGATCTCTCCGGATGGTTCAGAAATCCGGCGCAGAACGCTTATCAGCTGCGGACGCACGGCGCCCGGGGGCGGCCGTTGCCGCCGGAGATCCGCAGCGCCCTTGGCGGAGAGTTGCGGCAATATCGAACGCCGCACAACAGCGCAGCGCGCCCGGCTTCCGGGCAGCCCGATCTCGGCGCGTTTGCGGTGCAACCCTGAGGAGGATGTCATGGGACTGACTATTCACTACACGCTGCAGTTGGACGGAACACACACGCTGACGGAGGTGAAGGCGCTGGTGGCGAAGGCGCGCGCCTTTGCGCGGGAGCAGAACGTCCCGGACGTCACTCCGCTCATCCGCGTCGAGCCGGATTTCATCATGGGCATCCACTGGCTGCCGCTGCCCGACGCGAAGGGTGCTGAGGCGACGCAGGCCGAGGTGCCACCGCAGGAGGGCTGGGTGTTTTCGGTGAATCTCGGCGAAGGTTCCGAGTGGCTGATGACGGGCTTGTGCCGTTATCCGTCCACCATCGAGCATCGCGGTCGCCTGTTGCCCACGCAGGTGGGGCAGGGCTGGCGCCTGCAATTCTTCTGCAAGACGCAATACGCCAGCGAGCACGGCTGGGAAAACTTTCTGCGCTGTCATCGCACCGCGATCGCCTTGCTGGCCTTCTGGCAGACGCTCGGCGTGCAGGTGCGCATCACGGACGAAGGCGGCTATTGGCCGGATGGCTCGGAGCAAAGCCTGCGGGAGAAACTGGACGAGATGAACGGCCTCTGCGCGGCCTTCGCGGGCGCGCTCAAGGACACGGCCAATGCCGCCGGAACAAGCATCTTGACCGAGGCGCCCATCCTGAAGCATCCGCGTTTCGAGTTGCTGGAACATGAGGGCGGCCAGCGCTACGGTAAAAAGATTGCACAAGCCGTCCGCGCCGTCCGCCAGCGCCTTCCGCCACCCGCGCCGACAAAACCTGATGCGAAATGATGGGGGTCAAAGTTTCGCGATGTTTATCGCCAAGGTCTGCGGTAGCGGCGGCCTGTGGCTGCCGTCGGCGACACCAGGTCGCCGCTACCGTTTCGCGATACCGCGCATAGCTGCCGGCCGGGTAGCCCCGTTGCCCGCTTCGAGTGTTTTCCAAGGATTGGAAAAAAACGGGGTTCACTTTCCAATCCTTGGAAAACGTGTGGGAGGACTCGCGAGGCTGGGAAGCTCCGCCCATCTCAAGCCGTTGCGATGTGTAGCGGATGAACAAGGCGCGGCAGCTTGCTGCCGCATGGTTGGCGGCGCGTGCTCCGCGCTATGAGTGAAACCAGCCCTCGATTTCTGCTGGCAGGAAAAGCGCGTCTGGCCTACAGTCCGCCAAACCAACAGAGAGCGGCAAACATGATGACAACTTTAAAACGCATCGGCATCCTGACCGGCGGCGGCGACTGCCCCGGCCTCAACGCGGTGATCCGCGCCGTCGGCAAGACGGTGATGCATGAGTACGGCGCCACGGTCGTCGGCATCGAGGATGGCTTCGAGGGCCTCGTCGAGGGGCGCATGCGCGAGCTGACCAACCGCGACGTCTCCGGCATCCTCAACCTCGGCGGCACGATCCTGGGCACCTCGAACAAGGGCGATCCGTGGCACTATCCCGTCGAGGTCGCGACCGGCAAGGTCGAAATCCAGGACACGTCCTTCAAGGCGCTGCGCAATTTCAAGCAGGCCGGGCTCGACGCGCTCGTCGCCGTCGGCGGCGACGGCACGATGCATATCGCGGACAAGCTGAGCGATCTGGGCCTCAAGGTGGTCGGCGTGCCCAAGACGATTGACAACGACCTGGCCGCGACCGATCTGACGTTCGGTTTCGACACCGCCGTTTCGGTCGTTTGCGAGGCGCTCGACCGGCTGCATACGACGGCGGACTCGCACCACCGCGTGATCGTGGTGGAGGTCATGGGCCGCTATGCCGGTTGGATTGCGCTGCACGGCGGCGTCGCCGGCGGCGCGGATGTGCTGCTGATCCCGGAGATCCCGTTCACGTGGGAAGCCGTCTGCCGCAAGGTCACCGAGCGCGCGACACACGGCAAACGCTTCAGCCTCGTCTGCGTGGCCGAAGGCGCGAAGCTGCCCGATGGCCACGAGGTGGTCAGGTCGCTCGACAACAAGCGCACCGATGCCAAGCAGCTCGGCGGCATCAGCACCGAGGTCGCGCGCGAAGTCGAAGCCCGCAGCGGGCTCGAAACGCGCGTCACCGTGCTCGGCCATCTCCAGCGCGGCGGCTCGCCGACCGCCTTCGATCGCGTGCTGGCGACGCGACTCGGCGTCCATGCCGCGCATTGCGCCTGCAGCGGCCCCTATGGCGTCATGGCCGCCTTGCAGAACAACAGCATCGTTTCCGTCCTGATCAAGGATGCCATTGCCAAGCTGCGCACCGTCCCCGCCGACCATCAGCTCGTCCGCGCGGCGCGCGCCCTCGGCGTCAGCTTCGGCGACGAAGCCTGACCGCTCCGGCTCCGCCCGCGGGCCGCAGCGGCCGGCCTGCCGCGGTCCCCGGGAGGGTGGGGCGCACGGCCGGGTCCGGAGCCGGCCGACAGCATTTTGTGGCAGCGGCTTATTGACTTTCCCGCCGAATCTGCTATCAATCCGCGCCCGCCGCGCAACGGCGGATAGAACGGAGTCAATACCATGTCCATGCATCCGAGTTTGAAGTCGGCGAGCAAGATCACGGCGAAACGCAACGTCCTCAAGCGTTTCGAGCGCATCGATATCATGCGCAAGAACGACAAGTGGAAAGAGGGCGACCGCGCCTACGGCCTGCCGAAAACCAAGCAGACCTGAGTTTCCGCTGCCTCCGCAACCGCAGTCCAGGAGTCTGTCATGAAGCAAAAGAAATCCGTCCGCAAGGGCGATTTTGTCGTACAGGATATGGCGCTGGCCGACTTCGGCCGCAAGGAAATCGACCTGGCCGAGTTCGAGATGCCGGGGCTGATGGCCATCCGCGAGGAGTACGGCAAGCAGCAGCCGCTCAAGGGCGCCCGCATCGCCGGCTCGCTCCACATGACGATCCAGACCGCGGTGCTGATCGAGACCCTGCAGCATCTCGGCGCCCAGGTGCGCTGGGCCAGCTGCAACATCTTCTCGACGCAGGACCACGCCGCCGCCGCGATCGCCGCGCGCGGCACGCCCGTGTTCGCCGTCAAGGGCGAGACGCTGGAAGCCTATTGGGACTACACCGACCGCATCCTCGACTGGGGCGATGAAGCCCCGAACATGATCCTCGATGACGGCGGCGACGCGACGCTCTTCGTCCACCTCGGCTATGCCGCGGAGAACGACCCGAGCGTGCTCAACCGCACGCCGGAAAGCACCGAGGAAAAGATCCTGCTCGCGCAGGTCAAGAAGGCCGTCAAGAAGAACCCCGGCCGCTTCCACAAGATGGTGCAGAGCATCCGCGGCGTCAGCGAAGAGACGACCACGGGCGTCCACCGGCTCTACCAGATGCAGCAGCGCGGCGAGCTGCTTTTCCCCGCGTTCAACGTCAACGACTCCGTCACCAAGAGCAAGTTCGACAACATCTACGGCTGCCGCCACTCGCTCGTGGATGGCATCATGCGCGCGACCGACGTCATGCTCGCGGGCAAGGTCGCGGTCGTCGCCGGCTATGGCGATGTGGGCAAGGGCTCGTGCCAGAGCCTGCGCGGCCAGTGCGCGCGCGTCATCGTCACCGAGATCGACCCCATCTGCGCGCTGCAGGCCGCGATGGAAGGCTATGAAGTGATGCCGATGGAAGAGGCGTGCAAGCTCGGCGACATCTTCGTCACCGCCACCGGCTGCTGCGATGTGCTCACCGAGCAGCACATGAAGCAGATGAAGCACCTCGCCATCGTCTGCAACATCGGGCACTTCGACAGCGAGATCCAGGTCGAGGCCATCAAGAAGTACGACTGGATGGAGATCAAGCCGCAGGTGCACCGCATCACCTTCCCGTCCGGCCGCAGCATCATCCTGCTGGCCGAGGGCCGGCTCTGCAACCTCGGCTGCGCCACGGGCCACCCGAGCTTCGTCATGTCGAACAGCTTCAGCAACCAGACGCTGGCGCAGATCGAGCTGTTCTGCAACACCGCCAAGTATCCCGTCGGCGTCTACACGCTGCCGAAGTTCCTCGACGAGCACGTGGCGCGGCTGCACCTCGGCAAGCTGGGCGTCAAGCTGCAGAAGCTTTCGCCGAAGCAGTCCAAATATCTCGGCATCCCCGTGGCCGGCCCGTTCAAGCCGAACCACTATCGCTACTGAGCCAGCGCTCAAGCCACGCTGCCGCCCGGCAAGTCCTACTGGACCCGCCGGGCGGTTTTTTTTAGTGTAACGGGGCGCAGGGCTCAAGGCTCCGGGCAGCGCTGTCCCCCCGCAGCCGGATCTAACAAAGAGCTAGACCCGCTCACGCCCGGAGCCGGCGCGCGCCAATTGCACCCGTGCCAGAATAAGTGGCATGAGCGCGAATAACACGAGCATGGCCAGGTAGACCCCGCCGGAAACAGGATCGCGACTCTTGATGTACTCGAGCACGGGCCGATTTTGGAGGAGCGCGGCGAGCAGCAGCTCGGTCAGGACCGAAAGGCCGAGGGCCAGCAGCCCGGCAGCCAGGCGCACCGCTGTGCGCGGCGGTAGCGCAAACCGCCTGGTGATGAACCGGGCGGACAGGAGGATGACGACAAACATGGCTGGCATTTCGCTGAGCTCAGCCATGCGCTCGCCCAAGCGGGGCACGAGCAGGGGCACGCGGATGGTGCCCATGATGAAACCTGCGCCCAGCACCATGGCAAAGTAGGTGATCCCGGCTTTGATCGTGCTGTTCATATCAGCGGCAAGGGTCGCGCAAGACCACTGCGGGGGCCACTCTAGGCCTGACTCGCATGGCTGCGGTTCGCTCCGTGTTCATGGGTTTCGTGTTGCGTCACGCTCACTCGTAACGCAGGGCTTCGATGGGATTGAGCAGCGCGGCCTTGCGGGCGGGCCAGAGGCCGAAGACGATGCCCACGAGCGCCGAGAAGCCGAAGGCGAGCGCGATGGAGGTCGGCGCCACCGCGGTCGGCCAGCCGGCCAGGGAACTCATGCCGGCGCTGATACCCCAGCCGAGTGCGATGCCGATGCTGCCGCCGGTGACGCTGATGGCGAGGGCTTCGACGAGGAACTGCATCATGATCTCGCCGCGCCGGGCGCCGATCGCCTTGCGCAGGCCGATCTCGCGGGTCCGCTCGGTGACGCTGACGAGCATGATGTTCATGATCCCGATGCCGCCGACGAGCAGGGAGATCACCGCGATGGAGGAGAGCAGGATGGACATCGTCCGCGTCACGGTCATCAGCGCTTCCTGGAATTCCGCCAGGTTGCGGATGGTGAACGGCTCCTCCTGCGAGGCCGGCACGCGGTGCCGCCGCTTCATCACGTCCATCACCCGCCCCTGCGCGAGCGGCATGGCGGCCAGGTCGGTCACTTCGATGTTGATGCGGTCCAGGAAATGCCGGCCCATCAGGCGATAGAGCCCGGTCGTCACCGGGATCATCACCACGTCGTCCTGGTCGCCGAAGCCGGTCGCGCCCTTGGGGCCCAGCAGGCCGATCACCTGGAAGCTGATCCGGTTCAGCCGGATATATTCGCCGACCGGGTTGACGGTTTCATCGAACAGCTCGCGCTGCACGGTGGTCCCGATGACGGCGACGCGGGCGCGCGTCCGGACCTCCTCCTCGCTGAAGAAGCGGCCGCTGAGCAAGGACCAGTTGCGCATGGTCAGCTGCGGCGGCGTCGTGCCCAGCACGTAGGTGTTCCAGTTGCGGTCGCGATAGACGGCCTGGAACCGTCCGTCGAGCTGCGGCGCGGTGTAGCGGACCGTGGGGATTTCGTCCTTGAGCGCGATGGAGTCCTCCAGCGTCAGGCGCGTCGAGGCGCCGAGCTGCTGGCTGACGCCCTTCTGCTGCGTCATGCCGGGGTAGAGGATCAGCAGGTTCGAGCCCATCGAGGAGATCTGTTTCTCCATCGCCTGCTTGGCGCCGCTGCCCAGCGCGAGCATGGCGATGATCGCGGCGACGCCGATCAGGATGCCGAGCATCGAAAGTGCGGAACGCACCTTGGCCGCCGCGACCGAACGGAACGCCTGCCGGAGCAGCGGCCCGAAGCGCCGCAGGCTTCCGCGCAGGCGCGCGGCCTTGTTCGGCAACAGGGCGTCCGCCTCGAGCGTGGGCAGCAGGGTGGGGGCCGGGATGCTGGTGGCGGGTGGCGGGTTGATGGCGGATGCTTGCGGTCCGACGGCTTCCGGCGTCTGACCTCTCCCCCCTGCTTTCTGATCTCTGTTCGCAAGGGCTTGGAACAGGTCGGCACCGGTTTTCCCGAGGTTGGGCAGGTCCGGCGGCGTGTTGGCCTCGTCGCTGATGATCTTGCCGTCGCGCAGCCGGATGATCCGCGTGGCGTAGAGTGCAAGGTCCGGCTCGTGCGTGACAAGGATGACCGTGATGCCCCGCCGGTTGAGCTCGCTCAGGAGGCCCATGATTTCGAGAGCGGACGCGGAGTCGAGGTTGCCGGTGGGCTCGTCGGCCATCAGGATCCGCGGCGCGTTGACGAGGCTGCGGGCGATGGCCACGCGTTGCTGCTGGCCGCCGGAGAGCTCGTTCGGATTGTGGTGCAACCGGTCCCCGAGGCCGATGGCCTGCAGCAGCGCGGCGGGCCGGGCCGCCGGGATGGGATCGAAGCAGTAGAGCGCGGGCAGCGCGACGTTCTCGGCCGCGCTGGTGCGCGCCAGCAGGTGGAACTGCTGGAAGACGAAGCCGACCGTGCGGCTGCGCAGGATCGCGCTTTCGTCCTCGCCGAGGCCCGCCACATCGCGGCCGAACAACCAGTGCGCGCCGGAGGTCGGCCGGTCGAGCAGCCCGAGGATGTGCATCAGTGTGGACTTGCCGGAACCGCTCGCGCCCATGATGGCGACGAACTCGCCGGCCTTGATCTCCAGCGACACATCATCCAAGGCGCGCACCAGGGTGTCGCCCATCCGGTAAGTCTTGCAAACGTGGTCGAGGCGGATCATCAGC
Organism: uncultured Lentisphaerota bacterium; assembly: GCA_903912445.1. Lineage (GTDB taxonomy): Bacteria > Verrucomicrobiota > Kiritimatiellia > CAIQIC01 > CAIQIC01 > DP16D-bin41. The sequence continues at coordinate 42,721 of CAIWHP010000011.1, read as the reverse complement.
GTGAGCGGCGGGGCGGGAATTTGGGCATGAAGGGGTTGGTGGTCTGGCCCGGCACATTGACGGGCGCATGGACGATGAGCACCGTCTGGTTCTCCTCCAGGCCGGAGACAATCTCGATGCGCTTGCCGTCGTTGAGCCCGGTCTTGACCTCGCGCGTTTCCGGCTGCGCGCCTTGTGCCGGCGCCGGGAGGATGACGCTGGAGCGGCCCTTCTCCTGCCGCACGGCGTCGAACGCTAGATGGAGCACATTCGTATGCGCTGCGATGTGGAAGTTGGCCACCGCCGTCATACCGCTGCGCACGAACTCCGGAATCTGCTGGATGGTGATCTCGATCGTATAGGTGGTGACGTTCAAGACCGTCTTGGATTCGTAGGAGATATGCGTCACCTTGCCCTCCAGCTTGCGGTCAGGGTAGGCATCGAGGACGACCTTTACCGGCTGGCCGAGGTGGATCTGCGCGAGGTCGGTCTCGTCCACCTGCGCCTCGGCGATGAGGTGATCGGAAAGAACGAGCACGGCATCGCTGGAGGATACGGTCTGGCCGGGTTCGACCTTGCGCAGGATGATCGAGCCGTCGAGCGGCGCGACGATGGGCGTGGCTTTGTAGATTTCCTGCCAGCGCTCCAGCTCCTTCGGGCCCCGGGCGCGCGCCGCGTCAATCAGCGCGGCGCGGTCGGTCGTGCTTATCCAGGCGAGGATCTGGCCCTTCTTGACGTTGATCCCTTCCTCGAACAGCACTTCTTCCATGCGGCCGCCGACCGGGGGTTTGATCTCGACGCGATTTTCCGGCGTGATGCTGGCCGTCGCCTGGATGCTGACGGCGATATCGCCGCGCTGGACGGTGACCGGCTCGTAGGTGGGCAGATCGCCGCGCTTTTGGTGGCGCTGCCACCACCACCAGCCGCCGCCGCCGGCCGCCCCCAGCAGCGCCAGCACTACAAGTGTTTTCACGATTTTCACGTTGTCCTCATGTCTCCCGGCGCAAGTCCCGCGTCACCGTCTCTGGTCTCGCGTCTGCTTGGCCTGGGCTTCCCTGCCGCACGTCATAAATTCTTCGCCGTCACTTCAGCGGCAGCAAGCTCACGCCGCGCACGCGCTCCCACACCGCCTGGGTCAGCAACGTGTCCCGCCGCGCGGCCAACTCCGCGCGCTGTTGCGAAATCAGGTCGTTCTCGATGATGTCCCAGCTCTCGAACGTGAGCAGTCCCAGCGCATACTGGTTGCGGGAGATTTCGGCGCGCAGCTCCGCGGCCTGCAGGAACTCCTGCTGCACGCGGAGCCGTTCGACGGCGTCCTGCCAGTCGTTGAACGCCTGCTGCAGGTCCACCTGCGCCTGGTTCCAATGGCTGCGCAGCAGCAGCGCGAAACGGCGCTCGTCCGACTGCGCGGTGCGCACGTTCTGGATGTTGCGGCCGCCCGGGAAGAACGGGTAGTTGAGCTGCACGCCCACCGTCCAGCCGTTCTCCTGCGGGAAAAACACATCGTCGCTGCGCGTGATGCTGGCGCCGGCGGAAACGGTGGGCAGGTATTCGCTTTTGGCCACCCGCACCCCTTCGTGGGCGGCCTTGGTCTTGGCTTGCGCGATCAGCACATCCGGCACAGTGGCGGCGAGTTTCGCATAGTCCGGCCGCGCTTCCAGGGGCGCGCCGACAAGCTGGCCCTGCACCGCCGCCACGGGCACGTCGCGCCCGAGCGCCGCGGCGAGCCGCTGCCGCGCGACGGAAAAAGCGCGCTGGGCGCTCTGCACGTCGAACTGGGCCTGGCTCAGGATCGCCTGCATGCGCAGCAGCGAGCCCTTGTGCTCGCGCCCGCCGTCATAGCGCAGCGAGACCAGATCCACGTTGCCGCTGCGCCGCGTGGCGATGGCGGTGCTCAACCCGATGAGCGCGGAGTTATAGAGCTGCTGGATGAAGGCGCTGCGCACACCGTAGCTGAACTGCGCCAGCGTCAGCGCGAGCTCCCCGCGGGCCAGGTCGCGCTCGTAGCCGCGCTGGGCCAGCAGGGCCGTGTCGTGGCCGCCGGTATACAGCGATTCCTGCGCCTGCAGGGTGGTGGCAAAGTTGTTGGCGGTGACGCCGTTGGCCGAGCCCCCCTGCCGCGAGCCGGAGGCGGATGCCGACAGCTGTGGCAGAAAGGCCGAGAAGGCGGCACGGTATTGGAATTCGGCGCGCAGCACCGCCTCGCGGGCCGCCGCGACCTCGGGCTGGTGCCGCGCCGCCTCGGCCAGGCAGTCGTCCAGCGTCAGCGCCGCGGGCACATTGGTTTCCGCGGCGCACGCCGAGGATAACCATGCGGCCAGCAACCCAACGAATTTGAAAAGCCTGCGATGCATAGTCACACGAGACCCAACGGGCGGCGCAGATTGACCGCCCCGTGAATTCGAGTCAACAACGGAATGCGTTGGCGGAAAATTGTACACGGCCGCTATTTTTGCTAAACTTCTGCCAGATATGAAAGCGCAACGATTTCAGGCGTGGCCGGCGTGCATGCTGGGGGTGTTGCTGGCGGGCGCGGCGCTGGCGGCGGCCGGCGCCGGCATGGACTTCGAGCAGGTCAAGGCCAAGGCGCGCGAACTGGCCACCAAGCCGATGCGCGAGGACCGCCTCGACATCGCGCAGAAGCTCAAGGAAATCAGCTACGACCAGATGCGCGACATCCGCTTCGACTCGCGCCAGGCCGTCTGGCGGCGCGAACGCCTGCCGTTCCAGTTGCAGTTTTTCCATCCCGGCGGCCCGCAGCAGTCGCAGATTGACGTGAATCTGGTGGATGGCGATGCCGTCACCGAGTTGCCCTTCAACCGCGACTTCTTCGACTACGGTGCGAACAAGTTCAACTGGTTCGATCTGCGCGCGATGAAGTTTTCCGGCTTCCGCATCCACTATCCGCTCAACCGCACCGACGTCCTCGATGAACTCGCGGTGTTTCAAGGCGCCACCTATTTCCGCTGCCTCGCGCCGAACCTGATCTACGGCCTCTCCGCCCGCGCGCTCGCCATCAACTGCGGCGGGCCCGGCACCGAGGAATTCCCCCGCTTCCGCACCTTCTGGTTGCATCGTCCGGACAAGGAAGGCAAAAAGATTTCCATCCTCGCGCTCTTCGAGGGGCCGAGCGTTTCCGGCGCGGCTGCCTTCGTCGTGCTGCCGGGCGCCACCAACGCACCGACGCTTGTGGATGCGCGCGTGGCCCTCTTCGCACGCGCCGATATGCCGCGCTATGGCATCGCGCCGCTGACGAGCATGTTCTGGTTTGGCAAGAACACCGCGCGCAAGTTCAACGACTTCCGCCCCGAGGTGCACGATTCCGACGGCCTCCTCGTCCAAACCAGCCTCGGCCAGTGGCTCTGGCGCCCGCTGGAGAATGACGGCCGCCTGCGTATGGTTACCTTCGGCGACGCCAACCTCAAAGGCTTCGGACTGCTCCAGCGCGAGCGCAGCTTCGCCGCCTACGAAGACCTCGAAGCCCAGTATCAACGCCGCCCTTCCTCGTGGGTGCGCCCCGTCGGCGACTGGGGCAAAGGCGCGGTCAAGCTCGTCGAGATCGAGACTGAAAACGAGTACATGGACAACATCGTCGCCTTCTGGGAACCCGAGGGCGGCCTGAAGGCGGGCGGCTCCGCCGAATTCGCCTACCAGCTCGCCTGGTTCGGCGATGACCCGAATCTCCCGGCGCTCGGCCGCTGTGTGGCCACGCGCACCGGCTGGGCCGGCCAGCCTCGCGCCAAGAAATTCGTCCTCGACTTCACGTGGCCCACCCTTGCCCGCGACGCCGAGGCTGGCAAGGTCGTCCCTGATGTCATCGCCACCCGCGGCAAGATCAGCGGGCTCTCGTCCGAGTTTAATCCCCATCACAAAACCTGGCGGCTCGCCTTCGACGTGATCGCCGAGGACAAAACCGACGCCGTCAATGTACATGCCGCCCTGAAGGTTGCGGACAAACCGCAAACGGAAACATGGACCTATCTCTGGAGGCCATAAAGCTGCCCGACTGGGACCCGGCGTCCGCGTCCGAGTGGGACGAGGCGTTCGAGAAGGTGGAGAATTATCTCCTCGCCTGCCGTGTGGCCAGCCGGCTGCACCGCGCGCGCCTCACCGCGGTCATTGTGCAGCGCGCGATCGAGCGCCGGGATAAGAGCCGCGGGCAGATGGCCGCGCCAGCCGCGGCAGCTCCGGCCTCTGCGCCTGCCGCCGTTCCAAGCCTTGGAAAAACCGAGGTTCCCGCTTTCCAACCCTTGGAAAAGGCCGCTGTCGGCCGGCAGTCTGCAACCGTCAGCCATTCACCATCCACTATCAACCATCCCCCAGCCCTAATTCCCCTGGCGACGCTGGCGATCGAGGAGGCGCGCGAACTGGTGGCCAACTGGCTGGCGAATCTCTTGCCCGCCGGCTCCGGGGCGCACCCGTTCACCTTGGCCGATGGTTTCCTGGCCCTCTACCTTTGCGACGGGCCGATGCGCTGGCCCGCCGCGTTCCTCAATCCGCAACGGGCGCCGCCGGACTTTGCCGAGACCCTGCGCTCCCGGATCGTCAAGACCGGCCCCGAGCTGGAAATCAGCAACATGGTCCCGCGCCAGATCGACCTAGGGCTGCTGCCCGATCTCGCCGAATCCGCCTTCGACACCCTCGACCGCTTCCCGCTGATCAAGACCCTGCTCGTCTGGGCCCTCTTCATCGCCGGGCTGATCTTCCTCTTCTGGTATACGCGCCGCTGATCTGTGCGCTGTGGTGCGATACGAGCAGGCGAGGAAATGGTGCTTTCGTCGGAGCAGCCAAAGCATGTGACGGAAAGAGCGCTCGCCACTATCGCCGTGGCGGGTATTACCAGGTTGAATGCTTCAACGAGGCATAACGCTATGCTGAACTTAAGCGTTACAGCCCCGTAATTCCGCTGGCAGTTGCGTCACACGCCCATGCGTTCGGCGAGGAGCTCGGCGACGTCGCGCGTCTGGAGACGCTCGCCGATGTTCAGCTCGCTGGCGCCGTCGCGGCACATCGTCAGGCAGAACGGGCAGGCCGTGGCGATGGTCTCGGCGCCGGAGGCGTCGAGCTGCTGCACGCGGGCGCGGTTGATGCGGTCACCGACGTGCTCCTCGCGGAAGACCATGCCGCCGCCCGCGCCGCAGCAGAAGCCGTTCACCTTGCTGCGTTCGACCTCGCGCAGATCGGCGCCGGGCAGGGCGCGCAGCACGTCGCGCGGGGCTTCGTAGATCTGGTTGTAGCGGCCGAGGTAGCAGCTGTCGTGGAAGACGACCTTGAGCGGCTTCGCGGTCGCCGGGACGGCCAGCTTGCCGGCGGCGATGAGCTGCGCGAGCAGTTCGGTGTGGTGGACAACCTCGAACTGGCCGTTGAACTGCGGATATTCGTTCTTCAGGGTGTTCAGGCAGTGCGGGCAGCTGGTGATGATCTTCTTGAACTTATACTGCTTGAAGACCTCGATGTTCGCCTGCGCCTGCGTCTGGAAAAGATATTCCTCGCCGAGCCGTCGCGCGGGATCGCCGCAGCAACCTTCCTCGGTGCCGAGGATCGCAACATCCACGCCGGCCTTGAGCATCAACTTGGCGAAGGCCGCGGCGACTTTCTTGTTGCGGTCGTCGTAGTTGCCGGAGCAGCCGACGAACCACAGATATTCGACGCCGTCGGGCTTTTCACTCATCAGCGGCACGCCCAGTTCCTTGAGCCACATCCCGCGGTCGGCGCTGGGCAGACCCCACGGATTGCTCTTCTGCTCGAGATTCTTCAGGGCGGTCTGCACCTCGGGATTGCATTCGCCGTCCACGAGCACCATGCGGCGGCGGAAGTCCACGATCTTGTCCACGTGGGTGATCATCACCGGGCAGTTCTCCTCGCAGGAGCGGCAGGTGGTGCATTCCCAGATCGGCTCCTTGCCGACGGCGTCAAGCAGGCTGCCTGCCTTGTCGGCCGGCAACTTCCACTCGTGCTTCTCCGCGTCGGGCGCGGGCGCCTCGGCGTTGACCGTGTCCTTGCCGGCGAGGATGTCGGCCTCGTGCTGCTTCACAAAATCGCGCATGTCGCCGATGACCAGCTTCGGCTGGAGCGGCTTGTTCGTGTTGTAGGCCGGGCAGTTGACGATGCAGCGGCCGCACTCGGTGCAGGAGTAGCCGTCGAAAATCTGCTTCCACGTCAGCTCGCGCGGCTCGATGACGCCGAAGGTCTCCTGGTTTTCCATGTCCTTGATCGGCGCTATGGCGCCGGGCGCATCGAGCTTGGCGAAGAACGTGTTCGGGATCGAGGTGATCACGTGGAAGTGCTTCGAGAGCGGCAGCTCGTTAAGGAAGTAGAGCAGCACGACCGCGTGGATCCAGAACATCGTGTGGATGAAGACCGGCAGCCAGCTCGCGCCGGCGGGGAACCAGCCGGACACAAACGCGCCGATGGGCGACCAGGCCTTTTCATCGTGGCCGAGGTTCGCCGCGAAGCGCGCGCCGTCGAACAGGAAGTCGGTGACCATCAGCGCCGCGATCAGGCCGAGGATCAGGTAGGCGGAGGGCTTGAGCGTCAGGCGCGCGGGCTTGAGGATCGCGCGGCGCAGCGCGGCGGCGACGACCATCGCCAGCACGACCAGTTCGGTCCAGTCCTTCAGATAGGCGTAGACGTGGTCCAGGCCGGGCGCAAACCAGAAGATGGACCAGTCGCTGGTCACCGGCCCGCCGCCGATATAGGCGCGGCCGAACACGCTGATGGTGCGGAGCAGCAGGATGAGAAAGCCCCAGAAGATCAGCGCGTGCATGATGCCCGACGCCGGATCCTTGAACATTTTGACCTGTGCGATGGCGACGCGCAGCATCGTGGCCATGCGTTCCGGGATGCGGTCCCAGCGCACATCCGGCTTCGCCTTCAGCAGCACCTGAATCTTCCGGCGCATGGTCAGCGTGAACCACACCAGCGCGGCGATAATCAGCACCGTCATGATCAATGCGTTCAACATAAGTCCTCTTTCGTTCGGTCAAAAAGCGGCGCGAGTTTATGCGGACGGAAAATCACTGTCGAGCGTGTTCTTGGGCCCGGCTGCGGCTGGCTGGCCGGCTGGATGCCCTGCGCCGGGCTAGCGTACGGATGCCGCCGGCTGCAGGACGATCTCCGTCGTCCCGGGCTGGGCCGGATACCGCACCACGCCATCCACGGCGGGGACATTGGTTTTGGTCGACCCTTGGGTCACCAAGCAAGCTTTCCAGGTCGGCGGCACCCGGGTGGCCAGGGTCAGGGGCAGATCGTACAGCGCGGGATCGGCCGTACAGGAGAGTTGGAGCCGGATCCGCCGGTCGGCGCCCTCCAGCAACTTGATCGTCGCCGCTTTCCGCTCGGTCAGATATTGGTGCCAGGAGATGGGGTCGGTGATCCACAGCCGATCGCGGTTGGCGTCGAGTTTGTCGAGGATGGCGAGGAACCAGTCCATTGGCGTGACGAGCCAATCGCCGCCGACGCCGTGGAAATCGAGGTGGCCCATCTCCCCCTTGGCGAGAGCTTGGTCAATGGTTTTAAGGCATTCGGCGGCGCTCTTCTGGTTGAGGGGCGGGCCCCAGAATGACGGGCGCTCGATCAGGTGGAGCTTGGCGAGGGAGGTTTTGACCTGCTCCTTGGTGACCAGCCATTTCTCCTTTTTGATGCCGCCGGGCGGGCCGTAGGAGATCAACCGCGGCCGCTTGCGATCGGGGTAGCACTTGTTGATCTCGTCGGTGGAGAGGGTGAGTTCATGCTCGAAGTCGGCGACGTCGAGCGCATGGCTGTGGGTGAAGGTATGGTTGGCCAGTCCCATGCCGGCCGCCGGGACATCCTTTTCCCAAGCAGCCTGCTTGTTCTTGAACGGGCCGTTGCCGGGATTGATGTAGAAGGTGCCCACCATGCCGCGCTTCTTTAGTTCGGGGATGGCGTTCTTGAGATGGCTTTCGCAGCTGTCGTCGAACTCCAGCATGAAGACCGCCTGCTTGCCGTCCAGCCACTTGAGGATCTGCGTAGCGCCGATGTCCGGCCCCGGCGCGGGCTCGGCGCGGGCTGGCGCGGGGGGCTCAGCAACTTTGGCCGGCATCGCCGCGGGTATCGCGGCCGCCAGGTCGGCGGTTCCAAACTTGATGACACAGCGCGGATTGTCCGGATAATAGGGCATCCAGAACTGCCACAGGAACAGGCTGGCACCCCATTCGCGGTTGTCCTGAAGCTGTTGGTAGGTGTAGTCCGGGAGTTGGAGCGCCGTCTTCACGCCGGAGGGACTGGTGATTTCAAACTGCGGCGCATTACCTTGGGACAGGAAGGGCGTGGCTGGTTTTTCCTGGGGGAACTCCCGGGATGCTGCGTTGCCGACGGACCACTTTGCACCCATGACCGCGGCAGCCGGGAGCCGCAGGCTGGAATAGACCAGCTTGGTGTCAGCTGACATATTGGAGAAGGTGAGCGTGAGTGCCTCGTCGCCCAAGGCCAGCTCAGCCTGACCGCCGCCCGCGTAGCTCAGCGTCGCCTTTTGGCCGGCGATGGTTTTGCTCTGGATCTTGGCTGTCTTCTTGGCGGCGTTGACCGGCAGGGGGTAGGCGAGGGTGTACGTGGCGTCCGCGCCGCCGTCGATGACGATGCCGTCATCGCTCAAGCGAAGCACCGCCGCCTGGGCCGTGCCGTCGATTGTCAGCCACACTACGCAGGAGACGGTCGCCGCCAGAAGCATGCCCAGGGTGGTTTGCATGGTCTGCAGGCGTGCCCTTTCAGTCCCGCGGCCGGCGCGTGACGAAGAGCACACCGACCAGGATGACGACCGCGCCGGAGAGCACGATGATGGCGATCATGGCGCCGCTGATGCCGGTCGGGGCGGGTACGATCGGCGGCGAGGCGGGCATGGGCTGCGGCGGCGCCGGCGGTTGAACGGCCAGTCCAGGCGTCGCGGCGGCGGCATTGGCCGTGACGGCCGGCATGGGTGCCGGTGCGGCGGGATGCTTGGCGCGCCACGCGGCGATATCGGCCAGCCCCTTGCTCATCAGCTCGCGTGCCTTGGCATCGCGCACCTCGGCGAGCAAGCTGCCGAAGACGACGACGACGACGCGATTGCCGCTGGCCATGGCGGTGGTGGCGATGCAGTAGCCGCCGGACTTGATGTAGCCGGTCTTGAGGCCGTCGCAGCCCTTGAAGTTATGCGGCTTGCTGCCGCGGTAGTTTTCAAGCAGGTGGTTGTGGTTGCGGATGATGGTCTCCGGCGCGACGCGGAACGGGCGCTCGACGGTGGAAGTGTAGCGCAGCGTGTCCTTGTGCTTGAGCAGTTCGAGGCAGAGCCGGGCGAAGTCGCGCGGTGTCGAGAGATCGTGCTCCTGGCCCGAACTCGGCGGCAGGCCGTGGACGGAATGGAAGATCGTGTGGTCCATGCCGAGCGCCTTCGCGCGCTGGTTCATCAGCTCGATGAAGCCCTCCTTGCTGCCCGCGATATGGATGGCGAGTGCGGTCGCTGCGTCGTTGGCCGACTGCACCATCATCGCGTAGAGCATCTCATCCACGGAGAAGACTTCGTTGTCCCGCAGCCAGACCTGCGTGCCGCCCACCTTCGAGGCCTCGGCGGTCGCGGTGACCTTGTCGGTCAGCTTGAGCGCGCCGCCCTCCAGCTTTTCAAGGATGATGAGCAGGTTCATCAGCTTGAGCGTGCTGGCCGGGTACCCGCGCGCGTCGGCATTGTCCTCGAGGATCACGCGCCCATCGGCGGCGTCCACCACGATCGCGCCGAGGTAGGGGTCGCGCGCGACGCTGTCGGAGGCCGCGCGCTTGGTCGTCGCCGCCGGCGCGGACTTGGCTGCGGCCTTCTTGGTGTTCGTCGCCGCCCAGCCGGTCCCGACCGTGCCGACCAACAACACCAGCAAACCCGTCTGTAAAAATTTCTTCATCGTGTCTCCAGTATAAAAAAGTTGCGCGACAATCTGAAACCAGCGCCCTGATGTCAAGCGGAAGAAACGAGTTCCAAGCCCAAGCGTTGCCAGGCGGGCGGGCGGGGGTGCGCTTTCAAGGGCCGAAGTGGAGTGGCATTGGGCCAAGCGGCTGGCCCAGGGTGACGCCCTTGAGCGCGCTGGCAGGGATGATTTCCCAACCGTACTTTTTCTTGGCGGCGCGGCCGTCCGCTTCGCTGGAGGAAAAGAAAAAGCGTGCAGCGATGGCCGTACGCGCGGTTCGTCCATCGGCCAGCCGGACTTCGAGGTAGGCGTGGCCAAGGGCGAAGATGGCGCGGCCCGGGTTTTCGAAGGTCAGCTCGTTTGCGAGGCGCAACAGTTTCAGCTTGTCCGCCGGGATCGGAATCCGCTGCTCGTCCACGAACGCATTGCTGCGCATCGTCGGGCCGACTTGTGCGGTGGTGATGCGTTCGCCGTTGAGAATGATGTTGAGGTCGGCGCGGTCATCGGCCCACGGGCAGAACGCCAGCGTTGCGGACGTCGCGGTGTTAAGGGCGGCTGCATCCAGTGCGACGGTTGGGCGCGGCGCCGGCTTCGTGACGTCGGTGAGTTGGCCCGGTTCCTGCCACGCGAATTCGCGGATCAGTTGCGCGCCTGCCCGGAACTGGACGCGGACGCGGGTGCTGTCCACTGTGACGAGGAAGAAACCGTTTTTCGGGCCGGAGAGATAGCCCCAGTAGTAGCTCAACGCGTCCATCGGCAAAAGAAAGGTGCGGCGCTCTTCCATCGGTGTCAGTTCCGGGCTGTCCTGGCAGGCGACGCCCTGGATCTGGGTGATGGTCGCGCCATCGAGCTGGCGCACCCACGCCGACGTGTTGTGCGTGTGACCGCAGAAGAAGGCGTCCACTGGGAACTCCTTGAAGATCGGCAGCAGCGAGTCCGTCAGCTTCGCGCTGCTGAAGCCCGGCCGGATCAGCGGCCAGAGCGGATAGTGCGCAAACAGGAAGATGTGTTGCAACCCGCCCTGCGCTTGGGCTTGTTTCAGCAGTTGCCGGATCTGGTCCTGCTGCGCCCGGTGATCGGCGGGTGCGAAATCCAGAAAGACGAAGGCGCAAGGCCCGTGGCGGAAGCCATAGCAGTTGTTCGTCACTGGCGCATTCAACTGACGTGAGACCATCGGCCACACCGCCGCCGGGAATGCGGTGCCGCCGCCGTGCTTGTCGTGGTTGCCCGCGGCGATGAACAATGGCAACTGGAATGCTTCGGTGACGTCGCGCAGGGCATAGTCGAGTTCGCTCTTCGTCTCGTCGTGGTTGGCCAGCCGGAAGATCCGCTTGCCGTCCTTCATGTCGTAGGTGCCGCCCTCGGCGATGTCGCCTGTCTGGCAGACGAAGGCGACCGGCGGCTCGTTGTCCCTGACGCTCGCGGCGATGGCGCTGGCGATCTTGCGCGAAGAAAAATCCGGCCGCTTGTAGTGCATGTCGCCCAGCACGACAAAGCTGAACGGCTTGGCGCCGCCCGGGAGCACCGGCAACGTAGCCTTGTCCTCCGCGCTGATCGCCGCCGTGTAACCGACAACGAGCGAGAACAACAATGGGAATATAGACCTCATTTCAGTGATGCCTTTCCTTTGTTCTCTCGGAAGGTTGCCTCGCCCGCTTCCAGGGTTAACGTTGTATTGTCGAACATGAATGTGACGGGCTTATTGGCGATACAGGCGAAGAGCGTCCCGGTGCGTCCATCGGTGAGCCGCCAGGTGCCGTGCAGCACGGACGGCACAGCGAGTGGGCGCTTGGTCTTGCCGTCCTTCTCGGCGAAGGTCATTTCCAACAAAGGCACGTCCAGTTCCGGTGAGGCCACGCGTTGGCCATAGTTGAGGAACGGGCCGGCCGCACCGCGCCACAAATCCAGGTGGGCCTTCAGCAAACGCTGCTGCAGCGCCTCCACCTTTTCAGGCTCGCACCAACGCCCCCAGATGGCCACCGATGGCATCTTGCCGCAGACCAGGTTCATGCCGATCTGATAGAGCGCCAGCTGGTTGGGCTTTTCCGCAACATAGCAACCCTCGCTGCCATAGCCCGCCAGATAATCGTGATAGACATGCGTGAACAGGGGCACGCCCAGCACGCCCGCTCCCGAGCGCGGCCAGCGGCCTTGATGCAGGTCGCGAGCGTGATAGGTGTCGAGGAGCGGCAGGTAGAACTCGCCCGGCTCTTCGATGGAAAACGCGAAATTCTGATCGCGGGCCTTGCCGGCTTTGCGGATATCATCGAACAAGCGATACAGCGCCTGGCTGCACCAGGTTCCGCCGCCCGGCGGGTGTGCGTGTTGCGGATGGTAGCAATCCTTCATGCCGCCGCCCACGATCTGGTCCACCTGTACACAGTCGATGCCCAACTGCTGGCAGCGCAGCGACGTGTCCGTCAGGATTTCCCGCGCCAACAGCGTGCTCGGGCAGAGGGTAGCACTCTGGCCGATGCCCTTGTCCGGCGAACCGCTGATGATGGCTGCCCCTTGGGCGTCGCTGATCGCCGCGGCGCGGCCGCGGCGGTTGAAGTCGGCTTTCTGGTTGATCAAGACCCGCTCCCGGCCGGGGCCGGCGAGGTCCTTGTGCAACGTCCAGTGCAGGCCCGAGAGAAAGACCATCGTGTGCTCCCCGCGCGCGTGGAGCGCGCGCGTCATCGCGGCAAACTCGCGCTCGCCGCCGAAGGGCGGGAAATAATCGGGCGTCGTCCATGCGTCCAGTTTCTCCCACGACATGATCAAGCTGGTGATCGGCGCGCCCACCACCTTGCGCCAGCGCTCCGCCTGTCCGACCACCAACGGCAGCCGGTTGCCAGATTTCCCATCCTGCAGCAGCCCGCGTAACCCATAGGTGAAAACCAGCGTTGGCTCGGTGATCCATTTCGGGATATCGCCAGCGGCCACCCGTTGCGCCATCGTCTGCCGGCACCACGGCTGCCGGATCGTCCACCCGCGATAGAGATCGGCCGCCGCCTCCCATGTGATGTTCGTGAGGCCGGCCGAGGGCCGCAAGCCCGCCAGTGCGACCTCGTAACCCAGTTCCCATTGGCTCACGGGCGTCTGCGGCAACACATGGGCGATGCTCAACTCGAGGCCCTTGCCGTTGCGCCGGGTACAGAACGTCTTGGTGTAGGCCGCGTGGTCTTGCGCAGCCAGATACAAGCCCGCCGCCGGATCGAACGCCGCCATCATCTGCAGGGAGGCCACGCCCGGGTAGCGAAACTGGCGGTCGGGCCGGTTCAGGCTGGGATTGTTGAGCACCGTCCCGTCGCACTCCGGCCACAGGATCCGGTCAGCCTTGGCGTCTGCGCCAAACGGTAGGCGCAAGGTCATCAGCGGGAAGCGGACCTCGGCCAAGGCGCAGGGGGTCGCAGATCGGAGGGCGATGCGCCCGAGCAGGAGGGTCGAACCTTTTTCCACTCGATAGGTGCAGGTCACAGTGAGCGGCGCGGGCTTTTCGTGGGTGTACTCGATGATCACCGCGTCCGGCTGCTGTCGAGTACGGACGGCCGTCGCAGCGGCTGACGAGAGTGACGTCTTCTCGTTGACGAACTGAATCGTATAGGCGGGTGTGGCGATAGCCGGGTCGAGCCACTCGCGGCCCATGGCCTTGTCCTGCAGCGATACCAATGTGCCGCGCCCGGCATCCCATGTTGCGCGGAGCAACTCGTTTTCCAGCGACACAACCTGTCCGGCCATGGCAGCACCGGCCAGCACAATTGTCATCAGTGCACATGCGGTATTCTTCATGAAGCTTTTCCGGCGGTCGTCAATCCGTATCTCCGGTTTGCCTCTGCCCTCATCCTTGTTGCAAACGGCGCAGCGCGCGGGCGGCAGCGCTGACGGCGGCGGACGTTTTTCCAAGGCTTGGAAAGTTTTCGAGCGGAATTTCCAAGGCTTGGAAATCGTTGCCGCAGCGGATGAGCAGCAGCTTCACGGCCCCCTTGCCGGCGGCTGCGGCGAAGCGCGGCTGGCCGTCGTCGGTGAACAGCGCGGCGCGGTAGATAGCCAATTGCAGCGTGTAGCGGCGGCGCAGATCATCGGCGGGTTCGTTGCTGAATTTATAGTCGGCGATGGTCCACGCGCCATCCTTGAAGAACACGAGGTCGGCCGCGCCATCCACAATGACCTCTGCGCCGTCGTGCGCGAAGCGGGCGGCGAAGGGCAGCTCGCGCATTACATTTTCCGCTGGCACATCCGCCAGCATGTGCCGCATCCATGTCGCGGCGGCGGTGAGTTGTTTGTCGGTATGCTCCAGCCTAGCACCGGGTTCGAGATCGCGCAGGATGGCGTGGCGCTCGCGGCCGGCGGCCTGCCGCTCGGCGCGCGCATCCGCGCTGCGCTCATCGCCGCGCGCGGTCTGTGGCGCCTCCAGTCCAGCGAGCTTCTCCATAAACTGTTGGGCTTGTTCCGGCGTCGGGGTCAGGGGCACGTTTACGAGCGTGGTGACGCCGCAGCGATAGCGCTCCGGCAGCGGCGCGCGCGCCGGGAGCGTGGCGCGCGCGGCGAGCTCGGCGGCGCTGATCTCACGCTCAAGCCGCGCATCCTTCGGCGCATCGAGTCCGGTCGCGCGCCACGCCGCCTCGACCTGGCGATAGTCGAGCAGCGTTATCAGCTGCTGCGCGCGCTGGGTATCCTCGATGATGTAGCTGTTGAGCTTGCCGCGCCAGGTGTCGGCGCGATGCCCATTCTCGCTGGAGAAGATGAGCAGGTCGCGCTGGCGCGTCGCGGCCACGTAGAAGAGGCGCCTGTCCTCGGCGGTGCGCGAATCCTTGGCGGCTTCTTTCGCGGTGTCGAAATCGCCGGTGCTCCATTCCGGCGCGTCGGGCAGGTCGGGCGAGCGCGCCTTGAGCTTGGCGGCGATGGTGAGCCTGTTGTTCGTGACATGCGGCAGGAGCCAGTCCTGGTTGTTGGCGAGGATGCGCCGCAGGTCGGGCAGGCAGACGACCGGGCTGGTCAGGCCCTTGGAGGCGTGGACGGTGTTGATGCGCACGGCGTCGTCCTGCGGATCGAGCACGGGCGCGTCGGGCCGCGGTTCGTCGCTAGTGATCTCGTCGCGCAGCCAGCGCGCGACGCCGGCGAGGTCGAGGCCGTCGCTGCGCTCGCGGGCCTCGATCCACGAGAGCAGCTTCTTCAGGTTGGCGAGGCGCTGTGCGCCGTGGAACGAGCCGGCGGCGGTGGCATCGAAGCCGGTGATGCGGAGGGCTTCGCGCGCCAGCTCGACCGGGCTCAGGCGGCCGGCGAGCGTACGCATCCGCTGGAAAAAGGCCACGGCGCGGGTGAACACCGGCGCTTCCGTGGCGAGGCCCAGTTCGCCGAGCCGCGCGGACACTGCGGCGGTTTCGGCGCCGTTCAGCGCCGCCGCCAGTTGTGCGGCGCCGCCGCCCTGTGTGAGCACGGCGAGGGTTTCGTCGGAGAGCGCGCAGAACGGCGAGCGCGCGACCGCGAGCAGCGCCACAAAATCATCCGGGAAGGCGAGCCACGCGAGCAGGCTGGCGACGTCCTGCACTTCCTGCCGCGTCAGGAAGCCGCGGCCCTTGCCGTCGGTCGTGTAGGGGATGCCGCGCTCGCGCAACGCCGCCTCGTAGACTTCCTGGCGCCCGGTCGCCTTGAGCAGGATCAGGATATCGCGCCGGCGGTAGGGCGGCGTGCCCGGCTCGGTCCATGTGCCGGTGTCGGCGTGCCAGACCTTCTCGATGCCGGCGGCGCGGGCCGGGCCGGCGGTGAGCAGCTCGATGCGGCGTGCCAGCGCGCGCGCTTCCAGCGCAAGGGCCTGGTCGGCCTCGGCCAGGATGCGGCGCCAGGCCTCGGCCTCCGGGGTGGCGCCCTTGGCCAGCGTGGCGATGTTGGCCTTGCTCAGCTCGAGCCGCAGTTTCTTGGGCGTGACCTGGTCGAGGGGGTCCGGTCGCAGTTCCCACTCCGGCAGCAGCAGCTCGATGTTGGGCGGCACGGTGGCCAGCGCTTTGGGGCAGGGGAGCAGCTCGTCGTCCGCGCCATAGTCCTCCCCGAAAAGCTGGCGCCGGCAGAAATCGTTGACCCACTCGAGCACGCCCTGCTGGCTGCGGAAGCTCTGGCGCAGCGGCACGTCGTGCAACTTGCGCTCTTTGGCGATGCGCGTCAGGCCGTCCGGGTCGGCGTTGCGCCAGGCGTAGATGGTCTGTTTCGTGTCGCCGCACAGCGCGAGCGCCGTGTTCCGCGCCGCCTGCAGGCCGCGGACGAGCTCGTTTTGCAGCGCGGAGTTGTCCTGCGCCTCGTCCACGATGATCGCGGCGATCGGCGGCAGCGCGTCGGGATGCTGGGTCACGAGGTCGCGGGCGAGCAGGAGCAGGTCGTCGAAGTCGAGGCCGGCGCGCTCGCGCTTGGCGTCCTCATAGTCCTGCGCGGCGCGCTGCGCGAGGCGCAGCAGCGGCGGCAGGGTGTCGGCGGCGAGACGGTGTTCCGCGTAGGCTCCGAAATGTTGCAACGCCTCGCGCACGGCGGACAGCGCGGGATCGTCCTTGCCCCAGCTGCCGGCGGCCAGCTCGGCGACTTGCGCGGCGAGCGCGGCCATGTCGGTATCCTTGGTCGCGGTGGCCAGAAGACCTTCGAGGTTCGCGAGAATCTGCGGCGCCTTGCCGCGCTTGTTCTGGCCGTTGGCCGCGGCGAGCTGTTTGCGCAGCTCGTGCAGGCGCGCGAGCGTGGGCACTTCCGGCTGCGCGACCAGCGTGGAGAGATCCATGTCCTCCAGCCGCAGCCCGAGGCTGCGTGTGCTCTGCAGGAGCGTTTGCAGCGCGCCGATGACGGCGCCTGTGCCGCGGCCGGCGCAGAGGCCTTCGAGCACGTCACGGTCGGCGGCGGCGCCGTTTTCCAGCGTGTCGCGCAGTACGGCGTCGAAAATATCCTGGCGCAGTTCGCTGGCGGTGTCCTCGTCGAAGGTGCTGAACGCCGGCGAGTGGCCGAGCCGGAGCGCGTGCTGCTCGACGAGCCGCTGCGCGTAGGAGTGGATCGTCGAGATATCGGCGGCGGGCAGGCGGTGCAGCAGGCTCCAGCAGCGCGCGGCAAGCTCGGCATCGCCCTGTTCCTCGGCCTCGGCACGCGCCTGCTCGATGCCGGCGGTGATGCGCTCGCGCAGTTCGGCGGCGGCATTACGCGAGAAGGTCAGCATCAGCACCTGCTCGCACGGCACCGGTTCACCGCCGGGGTGGACCGCGCCCGCGGCCAGTGCGATCAGGTCGCCATCCTTCTTCGGATAGGGCCGGCCGAGCACGAGCGCGAGATAGAGCTGCGTCACCTGATAGGTCTTGCCGGTGCCGGCGGAGGCGGCGAAACGGATTTTGAAATTAGCGCTCATTCCGCGGCCTCGCCTTCTTCCGCGGCGAGTGCGGGCGCGGTGTAGCGGCAGCAGCCGCGGAAGTCGCAGTGGCCGCATTCCTGCGGCTGCGCCATGAACGCGCCGCTCTCCAGAATTTCCAGGCATTGGAAAATGCGGCGGGTGAACGCCACCAACAGCGGGGTTTGCGGCGCGCCGGTCAGCCCGGCGAGCACATCCGGCGGCACCGGCTCGCCGGCGAGCGTGATCCAGTTTTTGGCCACGGCCTTGATGATCTCGCTGAAGTCGCCGCGATAGGGCTGATATTGCAGCAGCAAAGGCAGCTCGTGGCCGAACACGGTTTGCGCGACGAGTCCGTAGACGGGCAGCTGGCAGTTGCGCGCAGCGACGATTTCCGCGGCCAGATCCTCCGGCTTGAGCCCGCTCTTGCTGATGCCTTTGTAATCCACGACGGTCAGCGCGCGCACTATGCCGTCGTCATCGGCCAGCAGGTCCACGCGGTCCACCTTGCCGTGGACGCGCAGGCGGTTGACCACGTCATCGGGATGCACGAACTCGACCGAAGATTTTTCACCGGTGTCATCGGAACGGAAGGCGAACTCCAGCAGCGCGGGGCAACGGCGCAAGGGTGGGAGGTCGCAGCCTTTGAACTCCGCCGGCTGCAAACTCAGGCGGAGGAGGTTGCGGCAGCCGGCGACGAGATTGGTGCGCACCACGCCGCGCTGCTCGATCGCGCCGAGCATCATGCCCGCCAGTTCCTGCTCCTCGGCTTCGAGTTCGGCGTCGGCGACCGCGGCGATGAACTCGTCATATTGCTCGGCCTCTTCCGGCCGCAGCAGCACGACCGGGCGGCCGTCGCCGTTCGCGGAGATGTGCCAGGTTTTGTCGGCGTCCTGCGCGGCATAGGCCGGGCGGCAGAGCGCTTTGAACCGGGTCGCGATGGCCGCGAGCGCGGCGGGCGCATCGGCGGGCGGCGGGTCGCCGCGCAGCAGCAGGAGCGCGTGGTGCATCACGCGGTGGACGAGGCTGCCGAGCGCCATCGGCGTCGCTTCCATTTCGTTCGTCTGCAGCGGTTCGAGCCGCAGCACGCGTTGGAGATAAAATTTGTAGGGACACGTCGCCAGCGTTTCCAGTTCGGTGGCGCTGAAGTCGGGGATATTGCGCGGCGTGCGGCGGACTTTCTGCCAGGTGCTCTTGGCGATGGCGCCGATGAACTTCGCACCCGTGGCGGAGGCGCCGATGCCGCCGCCTTGCAGCGCGCTCTGCGTGAACAGCCGCGTCCGCTCCGCTTCCATCGTCAGGCTGCGCGCAATGAGTTCGCTGACGGCGTCGGAAGTGCGCCCGGCGGGAGCCGGGCTCCCTG
Source organism: uncultured Lentisphaerota bacterium (assembly GCA_903912445.1). Classification (GTDB taxonomy): domain Bacteria; phylum Verrucomicrobiota; class Kiritimatiellia; order CAIQIC01; family CAIQIC01; genus DP16D-bin41. Next base: position 24,159 of record CAIWHP010000011.1, on the reverse strand, counting down.
TGTCTGAGGTGAGCGCGCGCGCGGCTTGCTGGAGCGCTTCATCCTGGGAGCGGCAGAGCACGGACGGCAGCGTGGCGAGAAACGATTCGCCGTAAAATGGTTTGCGCTGCCACGCGGGGGCGTCATCTCCTGCCAGCGCGGCCTGCCAGAACGGGCTGAAAATCTGTGGCGCGACCTCCAGCCGCCAGCGGTCATAGGGATCGGGCGGCAGCGCGGGCAAGGCGTCCCAGCTCGGCCAGCCCGCGAGCCGCCACGCGGTGGCAAAACAGATCGACGGCTCCAGCTCTTCGCCGCCTTCGTCGCGGCACTGGAACGAAAACACCAGCCGCTCGCTGGCGGCGGCGAGCGTGGTCAGGAACAGCAGATGGTCCTGGCTGCGGCGGGCGATCGAAGGCGCCAGCGCGGTCTGGGGCAGGCCTGCCATGGCTTTGCGCAGCCGCGCCAGCTCGCCATCGGAGAACACCGGGCTGGGCGCCGGCAGGCCGGGGAAGACGCCAGCATTCAAGCCGGCGACCAGTACGAGGCGGAACTTCAAGCCCGCCACATCGTGCGGGTTCAAGATCCAGACACCGGCCTCGTCGGTGGCGCCGGCGGCGACCGTCACGTTGCGCAATACGCGGCGCAGCAGCGCCAGCAGCTCGCCCCACGTCACGGCGTCGGCGCCTCCGCGCTGGCCCAGCGCCTCGAGCTGCTCAAGCACGGCAGCGAAGGCGCGGCTGTTGAACAGCGCCGCCTGACGCAGCAACCCATCGCCATTCGCGCTCGCCTGCAAGAACGCCCGGATGGTGTTCTCGATGCCCAAGGCGTTGCGCAGCTCGTTGGCGAACTTAGGGCAAGCATCGGAAAGTTTGCCGGGTGTGCTTGGGCCACCGATCAGGCGCAGCGCCTGCGCCGCAAAGTCGCCGAACGCGCTCGCGCGCCCGGCGGGCACGCGTTTGCCGAGCAGGAAATTCCGGACGCGCGCGCCGAGGACACCGGCTTCCGGCAGCTCCGGCTCGATGCCCGCGCGGCGGATAGCGTCCGCGACGGACGAGGGGGAAGGGAGAAGGGTTGATGGAGAATGGTTAATGGTTAATGGGGGATGGTTGATGGTTGATGAAGAGTCTGAGCTCCGCCCATCTTCATTCACCATCGACCATTTTCCATTCTCCATGGCCTCCCAGGCAATCCACGGCGATTCCAGCAGTGCACAGAACGCGTCGCGGTCACGGCGGGCGCGGACTTCCAGCACGCGCAGGATGGCCTGGGCCACGGGCGCGGCAGGGACGGCACGGCCGCGCCGGAAGTGGTAGGGCAGCCGGAAGCGGCGGAAGACGTTCTCGATGGCATCGGAGTATCGGCCGACGTTCGGGACGACGAGCGCGATCTCCTCCGGCCGCAGTTGCGCGTGCGGCTGCTCCAGTTCCCAGAGGATGCGGCGTGCGAGGTCCTCCACCTCTCCATAGAGCCCGGCGGAGCAGGAGAAGCCGAGGTGGGCGCGCGCCTCGGCGGCGAGGGCGGGATCGCGCATGGCATAGGCCTCGCGCAGCGTGCTGACCACGCTCCACGTCTGCGGCGCATGACACGCCGCGTCTTCGGCCGCGCTTTCCGCGCCGAACAAGAGCTGGCACGAGCCGGTCAGAAACTTTTCGCCCCACCATTCCTGCTCGTGCTGCTCGAGGATGTGTTCGATCTGCAGGTGGCCGCCGCCGAGCTGCGCGGCGAGCGCGCCGCTGACGACCTCCAGCATCGGCGTGATCGCGCGCACGCTGACGAACCGGATGCCCCCGGCCTCGCGCAACGCGGCGGGCCACACGGCGCGGTCGCCGCGCAGCAGGCGCAGGATCGCTGCGTTGATCTCGGCCTCGGTCGCGACGCCGGCGGCGTGCGCACACGCGTGGAAATCCTCGCAGAGCTTGGCGAGCGCACGGTTCTTCGCATCGCTGGCGGCGAGCCACGCGACGGCGGCGCCGACGCGCTCGGCGAGCGGCGGGAGGAAGGCGTTGAGCTGGGCGAGCGTATCCTCCACCGCCTGTGCGGAGAGCGCGGCGAGCGGGCCGCGCTCTTTTTCCGGCCGCGCCTGAAAACGACGCGCGGCCTCCAGCAGGAGCATTTCGAGATCGAGGTCGGAGGCGGGGCGCAGCTGGTCTGGCAGGAGGTTGGCCCGGCGCGCGGCTTCGGCGCAGTCGCCGAGCAGCGCGGCGAACGTCGTATGCCCGCGCGCATCGAAAAAGCCCGTCTGCTCCAGCGCCCGGCGCTGCAGTTGCCGGAGCGCGAGCGAGGTGGGATGCACCACGAGCATGGAATTAGAGCGGCCACCGTTCATCGTGGCGGGAGTCTAACTGTGGATCCCGCCGCCCGCCATGGTTTTCTCGCCGTGCGGAAGGTTTTCCTCGTATGGAAGCGCTACACGAGATTTTTCCGTGCATTGGAATTCGCCAGCGTTACGGTTTCCCATCCTTGGAAAATTGCGTGGTGGTGTCTGCCGTGCGGTAGGGCGCGCGCGCCGCGAGCGCCGGGCGTCAGCTAAAGCGCGGGGTGGTGACCGGCGGGCGCGGCGTGGCATCCCTACCACCGAAACGCGCAAGACGAATCCAATGTATGGCCTCAGGGTAGGGCGCTCGCGCCGCGAGCGCCGGGGAGTCACCCAACGCGCGGGGTAAGGACCGGCGGGCACGGCGGTTCAAGAGGCTCACCAAAAGCGTGGCCGCCTTGCTCTCTTTTTGACCAGACATAGGCCCACGCTTCCGGTTTGGCCGCCAAGCTGGCGCGCACAGGATTCATGCGGGTGTAATGAGCCTTCTCTACGCGGTTATCGCCATCGCGCAACCGATGATCGAAAAAATCGCGCTGCCATCGAATGCCGACTTCATGGGCGGCGTAATGCTTCCAGAGCGCGATCGTATGCCGCATACCCGGCTCGGGTGCGAAACTCATCAAAGCATGATGATGGCCCGGCATGAGCAGCAACAGATGCACCCACCAATCGCCGCGCTGTTCGCGGCATACAAACGAATCATGAAACCAAGCGGCCGTGGCCGGCTGACAGAGTTGATTCTTACCACGTGGTTGGGTGCAGATGGTGATGAAATATAGCGCGCCATCCTTGACCCATAGGGGCACACCATGTGGCAGCTTTTTCCTCTCGGGAAGGATGGTGGTACGATAGCAGAATCATTGCTGGAACAGGAGCCGCTCTCACCGCGATACAGGTAGGGCGCACCTGTCGTGCGCACCGCGTGAACCAATCCAATACGCTGGGTGATACTCGGCGGCCACGGCGTGGCCGCCCTACCAACGAAACGCGCGGGACAAATTCAAAGCATGGCCTGAGGGTAGGGCGTTCGCGCCGCGAGCGCCGGGCGTCAGCTAAAGCGCGGGGTGGTGACCGGCGGGCGCGTCGCGCCCGCCCTACCTGACGAGGGATGCATCAAATGCGTGAGATGGTGAGCGGCGGCCACGGCGCGCCCGCCCTGCCTAGAGCTGTGCGGCGCACAGCGAATCGCGGCAGCGGACGCTCGGGCTTGGCCGCGCTCAGCGCTGCGGGCCGAGCGCGGTCTCGAGCGTGATCAGGGTGTAGGCGGTGACGAGGACGGGGTCGGCTTCCATCCAGCGGTTCTCGGCGTTGACCCAGTAGCCGTTGCCGGTCTCGGCTTCGATCTTCTGGAGGCCGATGAGCTTCTTCACGAGCTCGGCGCGCCACTGCACGCTGCCGGCGGGCGCGGCGAGCTGTTCCGCGCCGTGCACGGCGAGCGCTTTGGCGAGGACGTTGTAGAAGTAATAGAGGCCCTGCTGGCCCATGCCGGGATTTTGGTCGAGCGACCAGTTGCGTGTGGCCCACTGGAACGCGGCCTGGACGCGCGGGTCCTTCCGGTCCACGTCCGCATAGATCAAGCTCAGCAGGCCCGCATAGGTCATGCTGCCATAGGAGCGCAGCTGCACCTCGCCCGCGGAGTTCGTGGTCGCGCCCGCCATGCTCGCGCCGGGTTTGTAGGCGAAGCCGCCCGCGTTCGCGTCGGTCGTGGCGCCGGCGGCGGGCTTGGCCTGGAGGCGCGTGACGAAATCGGCGGCGGCCTGCCAGTCGAGGTCGGCGCGCTTCTCGCCGCCCTTGCGCAGATCTTCGACCGCCTGCGTCAGGCGCATCGCCTCGTAGGCGATGTAGGAGTTGGAGAGATCGGCGTAGGCGCGGCCGGTTGCCGCGTCGTAGCCCATGCCGCCCTTGTACTCGTCGTTGCCCAGGTACTGCGTGCCGGCGATGAAGTTGCGTGCCTTGAGGATGACCGGCGCGAGAGCGGGCTCGTTGAGCATGTGCAGCGCGGTCATGCACAGCGCGGTGTTGTAGTTCGCCAGCCCGCCGCCCTTTTGTTTGGCGGCCGGCTCGCGGTAGATCGCGCCATTTTCGTGGACGCAGCCGAGCAGGAATTTCTTCGCGCTGGCGACCGCCGCGCGGTTGGTCGTGCCGCCTTTGTGCAGCGCCCAGAGGGGCAGGGCGGTCAGCGCCGGGAAATCCGGTATCGACCAATGTCCATCGGCCTGCTGCTTGCTCTCGAGCCAGCGCAGCGAGCGGTTGAGCGCGATACGCGCCTCGTTTTGCAAGGTCAGCGGCAGCGCGCCATCCCCGGCCCCCGCGCCCGTGAGCTGCAACTCCGCCGCGCCCGCCACAAGGCCGGGCAACAAGGCCAACAGATAAAACAGTTTTTGCATGGTGATCTCCGCGCGCAAAATACCGGAACGCCCGCGGGAAGCAAGCGTTTGGAAACAGGCGCGCATCGTTTAAGCGCGCCGTGCCGGGGAAAGGTTCACCGGCCAGGGATTGCAGGAATGCGATCCACAGGCCAGTTTTGATTCAACAACCAAGGCGGGAGGCGGCGAGTCCCGCGTGGTGGGGCAACAGTCAGGGTGCGGACAAAGGGGCCGATGTCGTTCAGCCCGGCCGCCCGGCCAGAACCTGGCCAAGGGCAGCGCGCAGCTTATCGCGATCATAGGGTTTGCCCAGAAACAGCTGGGGCTGTTCGGGGTGCTTCTCCGCCATCACGATGGCCTCATCGTGACCGCTGGCCAGGATGACTGGAACATCGGGCGAGATCTGGCGCAGGGCTGCGATGGTCTGCCAGCCGTTCATGCGCGGCATGCTCAGGTCGCAGAGTACGCAGCGGATGTCCGCCTGGTGTGCGCGATATACCTCCAGCGCGGCGAGGCCGTCCGGCGCGGTCAGCACGTTAAACCCCAAACTTCCGAGCACATGGGCCGCCAAGGCGCGTACCGAATCCACGTCTTCGACCACCAGCACCGTGCCACCTGCTTTGAATTCCGGCGCGGGGGCCGCGCGGCGGTCAGGGGCCAGCGCGGCGTGAGCGATCAGCGGGAAATAGACCCGGAACGAGCTGCCGTGGCCCAGTTCGGTCTCCACGGTGATGCCGCCCCCATGCGCCCGGACGATCCCCAACACCACCGGCAGGCCCAAGCCACGGCCGGTAAATTTTCGGGAGAAGAAAGGATCAAAGAGCTGTTCGAGATCGGCGCCGGCGATGCCGCAGCCGGCGTCCGCCACTTCCAGGCAGGCATAGGAACTGGCGGACGGTTGCCAGCCGATGGGGCGGCGGTAGCCGTTCGGGATGTCGGCCGCGGCCACCGTGCTGACGCTCATCCTGATGGCGCCGCGGTTGGGGCCGGCGGACTCCCAGGCATTGGTGACCAGGTTGAGCAGCACCTGGTGGATCTGATTTGCATTCCCGCTGATGACCGGCCCGGGGGTGGCCAGATCGACGTCCAGCACCACGGGCATGGCACTCTGGATCAGCGGCATTTTCTGGCGACAGGTCTCGGAGAGATCGAGCGCCTGCTTTTCGCCGGACGATTGCCCGAGGTAGGCCAGCATCTGGGCGCTGACCTTGGCTGCCTGACGGGCGGCCTGTTCGGCCGACAGCAGGTGTTCGCGCGCAACGGCCCCCCGGGGCAGACTGTCCATGGCCAATTCCAGGTTGCCCAGCACCACTTGCAGTTGGTTGTTGTAGTGGTGGGCAATGGCGCCGGCCATCCGGCCCAAGCTCTCGCTCTTCTGGAGTTGCCGGTTCTGCGCCTCCAGCTTGACCTGTGCTTCCTCCGCGAGCTTCCGGGCGGAGATGTCGATCCAAAACCCGATCAGCTCGGAGGGCTGACCGTTGGCAGCGTGCACGACGCGCAGTTCGTTGTGCATCCAGCCATAGGTCCCGTCCTTGCGGCGATAGCGAAATTCCAAGGTGTGTGTGCCATGGTTCAACCGGGCGTGCTGCAGTCCGGCCATGACCCTCTCCATATCCGCGGGGTGGATATGCTTCTTCCAATAACCGGGATCCGCGGTGAATTCATGGGGGTGGAACCCGAGCAAGAGCGTGATGTTCTCCGAGACGAAGGTAACCTCGTAATCGCCGTCGGGCCTGCAGCTAAAGATCATGGCCGGCGTGTTGGCCACCAGATAACTGAAGCGCTGCTCGCTTCTGCGCAATTCTTCCTGGGCCAGCTTGCGCTTGGTGCTGTCGTGGAAGAAGCCGAAGAGGTAGTCGCGGCCCTGGGCGGAAAGCGGGATGGCGCTGATGTCGGCAAAGAACACGGAGCCATCCTTGCGCAGCACCGGCACATCGTGGGCCCTGGTGATTTCACGGCGGACCTCTTGTTGGAACAGCTCCAACGCATGGGGCAGGTCCGCAGCGGGGTGAATGTCTGCGACCGTCAACTGGAGGAGTTCGGCTTCCGTGTAACCCAGCATGCGCTGGATTTCCGGGTTGGCGCGCAGGAAACGCCGGTCGTGCGCATCCGCCAGCAAGATACCGTCCGGTGCCCGCTCGAACAAGATCTGGAAATCGACGCCCAGCTGGTCACCCAGTTTGCTGCCTGCCCCTTGGACCTCGCCCCTCGCCTTCATAGCCACGTCCTCATCCTCAGCCGGCGCCGACATCAACTTCACCGTACTGCCCGCTGTCGAGATCAACCTCCGGCCATGAGCAAACCATCAAGCCAGCGGGGTGAAAAATGGCAAAGCGGCGACGGACGTCAAAGCCTCCTGCGCATCGTATCCGCTGGTTTGAATGGTCAGCTTGTCGCCAAAGCGAACCCCCAGCGTCAGCAAATCCACCAGGCTTTTGCCGTCCACCGTGCATCGATCATTCCGGATCTGGACCTCCGCGGTAAACATGGATGCCGTTTTGATCAGGGCGACGAGCTGGGTAAACCGCCAGCCCGCGGTGCCTATAAAGGTATAGTTACCGCTCCGCTCCGGCGCGGCGTGGTCCTCGACAGCTGTGGCGAGCGTGTCTGCGAGCTCCGTACTGTCGGCCGATAGGGTGATTTCTTGGCTCATAGATAAGTTGCCTCTCACGTGTAGGGTGTGTCCACGAGGAAGGTGCCGGCCGCCGGCAGTTCGTGCGCCGTTGGCCACAACACCGTGAGGTCCGGGGGCGGGCTGTTCAAGACCGCCTTCCGCCGGATGGTCAGTTCGATCTGGCGCGTGCTCCTGTTCACCTGCTTGACGCAATCGGATCGTATCCAGATCCGGCTGGCGTGCAGCCAGCGGCTGGCATCGACCTCAAGGCAATGAATCTTCCAGGTGTGGTCGTTAATGACGAAGTCGAGCAAGGGGCCGATATCGTCTTCGCCGGCGAGGACGCGATGGCCGAGGACCGCCGCCAGACTGTGCAGGTGCGGAACATCGTCGGTCTGCGTAGAGGTGGACACGGCGTGCTCATAGTGTGGCCAGCCATAGTATTCGCGCAGCCTGCGTTCATCCTGCTGTGTGATGTGCCCGTTTACGGAGATCACCGGGCTGTTGTGCACTGCTGCGATCCTCAAAAACACGGAGATCAAACCAAACTCCCGGTCAGTGCTGCAGATCACCTCCGGCGACAACAGGAAGGTGCGCGGACCGGACTGGTCGGCCCCATTCACCACCAGGTAACGAACCATCCAGTCGACATCGTCAAAATACATATCGGCCACCGTGCCCACGCGACCGTCGCGCCCGTGGACGCGGTAGCCGGAAATCTCGCTCAAGGACCAACGCATGCCCTTTTCCTCTCCTCTTTCCGCCCGTACTCCCGCTTCACCTGGTACTCCCCGGTGCGCGCAATGTGGAAGCGGCACCGGCGGAGCGCGCCGCTTCACACTGCTTTGGGCGTGCGTTTTGCGCGTCGGCTGGCCTGGGCTACAGCGCCGGCCCGCGTGCCGTTTTTCATTTCGGCCTCGGCCTGCAGCCAGTGTCGATCGCCGTTGCCGAAGGGTTGCCCTTCCTGGGTCCATAACTGAAAAGCCCGCAGGGCAATCTCTTCGTGTGTGGGCTGCGCATGGTTAGTTGAACTCACGATGTTTTCCTTTCGTTGAGTACCGCCCCCTGTGACAAAAGGCAGGCACAACAGATCCTTTTCGATCCAAACGAATGTAGTGCTGCTGCTGCACGCCGCTACAGTACGCAGGGAAGGTTCACCGGTAAATCGGGCGATGGCCTGTACTTTTCCTAAGGCAATGTCCTAAGGACAGGGCCGCCCCGCCGCCTCGGAGCAGAGAAACTCGGCGGCGAATTTGCGCAGCTGGATAATGTTGCCGAGACCCAGCTTCTCGCGCATGTTGGCTTGGTGGGATTCGATCGTTTTGACGCTGAGATGCAATTCCTGGGCAATCTCACGGCGCAGCCGGCAGTGGCCCAAAAGGCGCAAAATTTCCAGCTCCCGGTTGGTGAGGCATTCTAGCGGAGCGACATCCGCGGCCTGCGCGCCTGTCGCGATCCGGGTCAACATCCGGTTGACCAGGCGCCGGCCCACCACGATCTCGCCGGCGCGCGCTTTGCGGATGGCTTGAATCAGCGTGTCGGTGGAGGCGCTCTTCATGATGTAGCCAGCGGCCCCGGCCCGCAAGGCGCGTTCGGCGTAGAGGGATTCTTCGTGCATGGACAGCACCAGGATCAGTATGCTTGGAAAATGGCCTTTGAGATCCTTGACCAGTTCGATCCCGTCGCGCCCCGGCAGGGAGATGTCCACGATGGCAACTTGGGGCTTGCTGCTGGCGATGGCTGGCATGGCCTCCGCCGCCGAGCCGGCTTGGCCACAGATCTCCATGTCGGGCTCGTCACCGATGCTCTCGGCGATGCCGTGGCGCAGCAGCGGGTGGTCGTCCACCAAGAAGACACGGATTCGGCTGGCGGGCGAGGCGGGCTGTTTATTAGGGGGCATGGGGCACCGCTTTCTCTTGGGGGCTAGGCTTCCACTCGCAGGTGATCCGGGTGCCGCCGCTCCGCCGGCGCGCCAGCGTGAAGCGTGCGCCGATGACCGACGCCCGGTAACTCATGATCCGCAAACCCATGCCCTTGGGCCGGCCGGCTTCGGTCGGCAGGCCACAGCCATCATCCTCGATGCTCAACCGGACCCTGCCGTGGGTCTGCTGGAGCCGGATCCAGATGTGCCGGGGCCGGGCATGGCGGGCGGCGTTGCTGACCGCCTCCTGGGCTATGCGGAAAAGATGCGTGGCGGCGTGGAAATCGTGCACGGCCGTCCGGTCGGGACAGGCGAAGTGACAGGGCACCTTGAACAGCCTGGTCACGCCGGCTGCCAGCTCGTGGAGGGCGGACCGCAGGCTCTCGCCATCGGGCCGGACGGGGTGCAGGCCGCGGGCGATGGTGCGTACTTCCTCGATGGCGAGCTGCAACTCGCGTTCGATCTCTGCCGCGCCGAGTGCGCTGGCGAGTTTGTGCCTGGCCAGTCGTTTGCTGAGCGTGGCGCTCATGAACTTCAGCGCCGCCAGATGCTGGCCGACGCTGTCGTGCAGGTCGTGGCCGATCCGGCGCTGTTCGCGGTCGCTGATCTCCAGGATCTGCTGTTCGAGATCCTTGCGGCCGCTGATATCAACCGCTGTCATGGCCAGGTAGCGCAGCTGGCCCGTCGCCGGGTCGGGAATGGGAAAGGCTGACAACGCTACCTGGAGAAAAGTGCCCGTCATGAGGTTGCGATAGCGCATTTCACCCTGCCACACCTGCCCTTGCGACAGCAGCGGCAAGATTTCTGTCTGGGCACGCTTCTGCCCCTCTTCGGGCAGGAAATCGAATAGGCCATGCTGGCCGATGTCGGCCGCGGCGATGCCGAGCATCCTGGCTCCGGAGTCATTGAGGAAGACGCACTGCATATCGGGGGTGGCCAGGCAGATCAGCTCGCTGCTGTGCTGGACAATGGCCGCCAGACGCTGCACTTCCGCCGTGCGCTCGACCACCCGCCGTTCCAGCTCCGCGGCCATGTTGCGAATTTTTTCTTCGATCAGCTTGCGCGCGGTGATGTCGCTGACGATGTGGACGGCGCCGCGCACGGTGCCCTCCGGCGCCAGCAAGGGATCCGCCGTCACCTGGTACCACCGTTCTCCCCTCGCCAGTTCCAAAGTCTCCCGTTGGCGGGTGCGGTTCATGCGTGTCACGGGGCATCCGGGGATCGGCTGGGCGGTGCCATGCACAAGCTCCCAGCACGGACGGCCCAGCAGTTCCTGCGGGGACGTTTTTCCGAACAGCGCCACCGCGGCTTTGTTGCTGCGCAGGATGCGCTGGTCGGCGTCCAGCAACCAGACGGCATCGGAGACGCCGTCAAACGTGGTCGACCATTCCCGGGCGGCGCTGCGCAGAGCCTCATCGGCCTGGCAACGGGCTTGGGCGTCGGCGAGGATTACGCCGATCATTTGCAGTAATCGGGCATCAGCCGCGGGCCACTGGCGTTCGTCCCGGACAGCGTCGCAACCGATGAAGCCGCTCAACTTGCCGCTGTGGCGGATGGGCACCATGAGGGTCGATTGGACTTGCCCCTGCTTCATGAGTTTCCGTTCAGCCACAGCTGCTCGCGGTATCTCCGTCATGCGAGGGATATTCAGCGGTTTGCCTTCGCGTAGCCGTGCCAGCAACCAAGGGAATTTGCCGATGGGGACCTTCTGCAGGTCGGCCCGCTGGGCACGGATGTCTGGGCCGCACCACTCATGCGAGTTGCTGGCGATGGCGAGATTCTCGGTGACACGGAACAAGAAGCACCGGTCCGCCTTCAGAAAACGCCCGACATCGGCCAGCACGTCGTTGACTGTCGTGTCCAAGTCCACCGCAGGCACATTTACGAGGTGGTTGGACGCCTTCGCCAACAATTGTTCAAGCTCCAGGCGGTGCCGCAAGGCTGAATCCGCTTGCTTGCTCGCGGTGATATCGCGCCAGATGCAGTGGATCATTTTTCTGGCGCTCCGATAGATGACCTTGGCGCGGACCTCTATGTCCATCAGGGCGCCTGTGCCGGTGCTCAGTTTCGTTTCAAAGATGGCGATGTGGTCCATGGTGAACTTCCGCACGTGGCGCTTTACTTCGGCAGGGGATTCGAGGGCCTCCAGGTCGGAGATCTTCATTCCGGCGAATTGCTGGCGCGAGTACCCCAGCATCCGGCAGCTTTCGTCGTTGAAATCAATGAGGGACAGGGTCGCCGCATCAAACACGACGATGCCATCGGCCGCCTGGTCGAAGATGGTGCGATAGCGGGTCTCGGATTCCCGCAGGGCCGCCTCGGCCTGCTTGCGGGCGGTGATGTCGTTGATCAGCACCAGCCGGGCCGGCTGGCCAGCGTACTGAATGGCACTGGTGCTGGTCTCCACGTCAAACACGGTGCCGTCGCGTTTGACATGGCGCCACTCCCCGCCGAAGAGCGGCACACTTCCGGCTTGCTGGCGGTTGAGCGTGCGCAGCCGCCGGCGTTGCACGCGGATCGCCCTCAGCGCCGCGGGCACAAGCTCCGGCGGACGCAGCTCCTTGATCGTCATCGCGAGGAAGGCCTCGCGCGAGTAGCCGTAGAGCCGCAGGGCCGCCTCGTTGACGTCCAGGATGTCCAGGGAATTCTCGCCAAAGACATACATCGAAGAAGGGTTCTGCTCGAAAAGGAGCCGGTAGCTGGATTCGCTGTCGCGCAGGGCCTGTTCGGCGCGTTGGATCTCGCTGAGGTCCACCATCGAGGTGCGATAGCGGATCTGACGCGGGATGGGGCCGCTCCGGTGGTCGGGCACACTCAGCAGGTGGATCTGACGGGGGCCGCCGGCGCAGGTCAGGGTCAGGTCGGTGGCCAGCTGGGCCGGGTAGCGGCTGCGCCGGCAGCGGCTGAGATGCTGCAGATAGTGGTGGCGGTCGGGCGTGGCGACGAACCGCAGGAAGGGGGTATCGCGCAGCTTGAGGCGGTCCACGCCCAGCAGTTCCGCGGCGGTCAGGTTGGCATCGCGGATGATGCCATTGCGGTCCAGAATCAGGTAGGAATTGGGCGCAAAGTCATAGAGCTCCGCGTATTGTTCGCGGGAGGTCTCCAGCTCGCGCAGGGTTTCCAGGGCGTCGCGTTCCGCCTGCGTCACGTCCACCTGCAGCACGGCGAGCTGCTCGCGCGCCTCCTGCAGTTCCTGGCTCAGTGCGCTGCAATGCGCGCAGGCCGGCAGGGCTGCCGGGGTGCCCTTGCGAGGCTGGGTGGCCGCCGGCTTCATTTGGATGCCTTGGCGGTCACGTCCTCGATCGCCAGCAGGATCATGTCGGTCTCGTTGTCGCCGCAGGCCAGGCGGCGGGCATTGAGCAGCATCCGTTTCCGGCCGATCGCCGGGAAGGTGTGTGCGACGGCGAACTTCTCGAAGGTGGCGTTGTGCGGGAGGATGTCCTCCAGCAGGGTGCGCAGCTTGGGCAGATCCCATTGGCCGTTGCCCAGTTCATAGATGCGCCGGTTCAAGGTGTCCTTCGGCTGCACATGAAACATCTTGTAGAACGCCTCGTTGGCCGCCTCTAACACCAGGTTGCGATCCAGCGCCAGCACCGGCTCGTGCACGGTCGCAATGATCGCCCGGGCGTATTCGCGCGTGGTGGTCATCCGCTCCATGCCCATCTTGAGCAGGTCGATATCCACGTACACAACGATGGCGCCTTCGATCTTGCGGTCGGTGGTCTTGTAGGGCCGGATGCGCACCGACCACCAATGCCCTTGTTCATCCTTGACCTCGATCTGCCGCGTCTGGAGCGAGTCAATGACCTCGGCGATGTGCTTCTCGATGCCGGGGACCGGCACCTTGAGCTTGAGGTCGCCGATCGGGCGGCCCAGGTCGGCGGCGCAGAGGTTCAGCGTTTTCTCGGCGATGGTCGTGAACCGGCGGATACGCAGGTCCGGGCCGACCATGACGATGGGGATCTGGACGCTGGCCATCAGGTTGAGGATGTCGTTGTTGACGCGGCCCATCTCGGTGTTGCGATGCTCCAGTTCGTCGTTGAGCGTGGTGAGCTCCTCATTTGTGGACTGCATCTCCTCCTTGGCCGTCTCCAGTTCCTCGTTGGTGCTTTGCAGTTCCTCGTTGCTGGACATGATCTCTTCGTTGGCCGAGCGCAGCTCCTCGTTGGTCGTCTCCTGTTCCTCGATGATGCTCTGCAAGGACTCCCGCGTGGCCGCCAGTTCCTCACGCAACCGGGTCAGTTCTGGGGCCTCCTCCGCCTGGCGGGCGGCGCGCTCCTTCCGGTTCGCCGGCTTCCCGCCGCCGGCGGGCGGCGGGGCTGCGCTGCCCGCTTCATCGAAGGTGACCAGCAGGTACCGTTCCTGCGATGGCGGCACATAGAACGGCACCGCCTCGATGGTGATGGTGACCAGGCGGCCGTTGCGCTTGAGGTGCACGCCTTCCTGCCGGGCGTGACCGTCCTGCTTGAGGGCCGTGAGGAGGGTGGCGCGCAAATCCGTCGCGAGCCCCTCGCGGGCCATTTTTAGCAGGTTCAAGCTCGCCTCGCCGTGCGCGTGTTCCAGATAGGGCCCGGTGTGTCCGCGGAATTGCAGCACCTCCAGGTTCCGGTTGACGATCACGCCCGGCGGACTGTAGTGCGCCAGGGTCACCCGGTCGGCCTGTTTCTGGATCTCGGGCATGGGCGGGACGCCCGGCGCGCCGGTCACGCCGCGCGGCGCGGGCTCCGGCCTCGGCGCCGGCAGCAGGGTGGCGAGAGCCAGTCCCCGGCGGACCACGGTCGCCTTTTTCGCGTAGAGCTTGGCCTGCTTGTCCACGAGTGTGAACAGGTCGGCGTGGGCGCCGGTGGTTTCCGCCACCCCCAACAGCAGAAAGCCGTTCGGCTGCAGGGCGTAGTGAAACACCGGGAACACTTTGCGCTGCAGTTCCTGGCCGAGGTAGATGAGCACATTCCGGCAGCTGACCAGGTCGAGGTTCGAAAACGGCGGATCGGCCACCAGGTTCTGGCGGGCGAACACGCAGAGCTCGCGGATCGCCTTGCTGATCCGGAAACCGCCCTCGGTCTTGGTGAAGAACCGCCGCTGCCGCTCCGGCGACACCTCGGCGGCGATGCTGGCGGGGTAGTAGCCGGCGCGCGCCCGGTCCAATGCCGCGATGCAGATGTCCGTGCCGAAAAACTGCACCGGGATGGCGACCTGCCGGTCGGCCAGAAACTCCATCAGCACGATGGCGAGGGAATAGACTTCTTCGCCGCTCGAGCAGCCCGGCACCCAGATGCGCAGGGGCGCGTCCGGGCTCCGTCCCTTGAGCAGCCGCGGGAACACCTTCTTTTTCAAGAGCGGGAAGACCTGCGCGTCGCGGAAGAAACCGGTTACATGGATCAGGATGTCGTTGAACAGTTCCTGCGTCTCCGCCGCATGTTGCTGCAGGTATTCGGCATAATTCCGCAAGTTGGCGATGCTGCGCAGCCCCATCCGGCGCTGGATGCGGCGGTCCAGCGTGGCGCGCTTGTAGTGGGTGAAGTCCACCCCGCAGCGCTGCCGCAGCAGCGCCGCGATCCGCTCGAAGGCTTGCTCCTCGGTGCGGGGTTTGTGGTTGGCAGGCGTGCTGGTCACAGCCGCGAACGACGCCTGCCCGGCCAACCGGACCAGCTCTTTCGCTATGGCCGCGGGCGGCATGACGAAGTCGATGCAGCCAACCGCGACGGCATTGCCAGGCATGGCCGTGTACTTGGCCGACTTTTCATCTTGCGCAAACGTCACTCCGCCGGCCGCCTTGATGGCCAGGGTGCCGCGCGTGCCGTCCGAGCCGTTGCCGGACAGGATGACGGCCACACCCCGGTCGGCTTCCTCTTCGGCCAGCGACTCCAGAAAGCTGTCCACCGGCATATGTAGTTCATGCGCGGCGGATCGCGGCGACACCTTGAGCCGGCGCTTGGCCAGGCGGAGGGTCCGGTTGGGCGGAATCACGTAGACGCAGTTGGCTTCCACGGTCGCGCCGTGCTTCGCTTCCATGACCGGCATGGACGTGGCCCGCTGCAGCAGCGCGGGCAGCGCGCTGCCATGGTTTGGATCGAGGTGCTGGATCACCACAAAGGCCATGCCCGGATTCGTCGGCAACTGCCGCAGCAGCTCCGTCACAGCCTCCAGGCCGCCCGCCGAGGCCCCGATGCCGACGATCGCGGAAGTTTTTTTTGGCGCCGGCTGTGTGCGTTTTTTTTGCGGGTGGGACGGTGTTTTCTTCGGCCATGTAGGCATGCTTATTTCCCTCCCGCAGACGGACTGATGACCAGGTGGTTCGGATCCGGAAAAGGCAACAGCGGACCAAGGTGACGGCCGCGGGGGCGCCCGAGCGTTTTTTTCGGCCTATGGATCCTTGGCATACCGTCGTCCTTGATTGAATAACACGTTGATATCCTAGCTAAAACAGCGCGAAAGGCCAGCCCGAAGAGGTCAGGAAAATATCTTTGCACAAATAGCGCAGCAGATACGGCAGAACCATTACCGGCGAAGCCTTTCAGCATGAGGAACAGCGCGGCGTGAGCCCGCAGGGGGAACCACCCGGCTGGCCTGTGGTTTCCTGCGGCTTATGCTGCTGCCCGCAGGGGCGCTGTCGAAAAGCTTCGTCAGCACACCCGCCATGTGTGGTGCAAGATCCAAGGCTTGGAAAATAGGGCGCTGATTTTCCCAAGCCTTGGACGCGTTTGCAGAGCGAACCTGAGCTGCGCCGCTGAGGAAGCGAAAACAGTAGCGGCCAGATGGCGGCGAACAGGCCCTGTCATCCCGCGCAGGGTGGAGCGCCTTTCGTGGACGCAGTGTCCCGCCGCGTATCCCGCGGCGGAACAGCCCGTGTTGCCTGCTTACGGCACAGCGGTCCGCGGCGCGGCGAGCACGGCCTGGGCGTGGCGCGCGTAGTAGCCGTGGAGGTCCTGCGCGTACTGCTTCAGGATTTTTTCGCCGAGGCCGTCGCTGTCGCCGCAGCGGTAGAGCGCGCGGGCGAGGAACAGCTCGCGCAGCTCCACCTCGCGCAGCGCATTCTGGCTGCCCTTGTTGGGCGTGTTTTCGATCGCGGTGGTGATGTCGGTCATCGCATGGCCCATCACGCCGGGCAGCTTGAGCAGGCGCGCCAGCGCGGGCGCGGCGGCGCGGTCGCCGAGCGTTTCGCAGGCGAGCACAATGGCGCGGAAGTGCGAGAACTCGTTGGACTTCGCCCCGGTCAGCAGCGCGGCCTTGCCCAGGATCGGCGCGAGCGCGCCTTTCGCCTTGGTGCGGGCGAGCGCGATGATCCGGGCGTCGAGCGGGCTGACGCTGAAGCCAAACTGGCCCATCGCCTTGAACTGCCAGCCGTGGTCCCAGCTGTTCGTTGCGGCAATGGCCTTGATGAGCACGTCCGCGCCGGCGGGGTCGCCCATGATGCCGAGGATGTCCGCGTAGGCGAGGCGCTGCTTGTCGTCGGTGGCCTGGGCCAGCGCGGTGTGCAGCAGCGGCCGCGCGGTGTCGAATTGCGCGAGGATGACCTCGAGCTGGTCGAAGTCCTTCGCGACGGCTGTGACGGCCTTGGCGACCTGTGCGGCCGGCAGCGGGAAGCTGTCCTTCTCGCCGATGATGCTGGCGGGCAGGTTGCCGATCTCGACGAGATGCTTCTGGAGCGCCGGCAGGTCGAGCGCCCGCGTGGTGCAGCCGGCCTTGGCGATCATGGCGGCGGCGACGCCCGCGGCGTAGCCCTGATTCTGGACGTCGGCCTCCATGCGGATGATCGGCACGGCATCGCGGTGCGCGCTGACGCCGAGGCCGGTGACGAGGATGCCGTCGAGGCCGCGGGGCAGGAGGCAGCGGTAGGGGACGCGGATGGAGTAGGAGACCTTGTGCGGCGCGCGCAGCATGAAGACCGGGTGGACGATGTAGCCGTGCGAATCGAAGTTGCTCTTGGAGATGACCACGGTGTCCGGGAAGCTGCGGTCGAGCATGATGTCGAGCGGCGAGAGGATAAAGTCGCCGATAATCTGCCGGCGCTCGCGCGTGTCGATGAGTTGGCCGAGGTCGTAGGCCGTCTTGAACCGCTCGCGGCCGGTGACGAGCGCGCGCCAGATGTCGACCACGTCGGTCTCGTCCACATAGGTGTAGTCGGTGTTCGTGTACTTCTGCCCCAGGTCGCGCTTCGGCAGCCCGGTGCCCTGCACCGCGAGCTCGTCGGCGCCGACGTAGCGGCACGCGGCGCCCGCGGCCGCCGCGATGTCCGCGTTGCCGGTGCTGTCCACGACCATTTTGCAGAGCACGACGCCGCGGCCGTGCGGCGTGGCGACGATGACGCCGGTCACGCGACCCTGGTCGGTGACCGCGCCGACGCCGAGCGTGCCGAACCAGACGTCCACGCCCGCCTTGCGCAGCTCGCGGCGATACCATTCGCTGCGCGCCTCGGGATCCCAGCTCTTCCCGGCCGGCTTGTCGCCGGGGGTGAGCAGCGCGGTGCCCGTGTCGATTTCCTTGGTGAAGCCGCAGATGTTGCCGTGATAGTAGTTGCTGATGTAGCCCAGCGTGCCGACGCCGCCGAGGCCGTGCAGATATTCGACGAGCAGCGTCTTGGCGCCGCGCCGGCCCGCGCCGATGGCGGCGGGCGCGCCGCCGGTGCCGCCGCCGACCACGACCACGTCGTAGCTGCCGAGCACGGGCAGGCCGTGGGCCTCGGCGGGCACCTTGGCGGTGTTGGCTGCGCGCGGGTTGACCGCCGCGCCGACAAATTGCGCCGCGCCGGGCGCGGCTTCGGCCGGGGTCGAGCCGGCCACCTTCACGCCCGCGAGTTGCGTCTGCTTGGCCAGCTCCGCGGCCGCCGCGCCCACGCGCGCGCCGACGGCCATCAGGTTGACCGGCCGCGTGAGCTGCGCCGCAGCCGCGCGCGAGACATCGGCGCAGCCGCCGAGCACGAAGAGGCGCGCGACGCCCGCCGGCCGCAGCGCGTCCAGCGGCACCTGCGCGGCGCCCTGCCATGCGCCCGCGGCGGACTGCTGGCCGCGGAACGAGTCGGGCGGCACCTGGAAGAGCATCTCCGAGGCATCCAGCGCTTCCTTCGTCCAGGTCAGGTCGCGCGCCATCTGCTCGGCGGTCGCGAAGGCGCCCCAATCACCGCCGGCCATGCTGACCGGCACCTCATATTCGCGGATCGGATAGGCCTTGCCCTGCCGGTCGGTGATGGTCAGCGGCGTGGCCCGGGTGACGGCCTTCGTCAATTCGCTTTCGCGCAGCGGACCGCCGACGACGGTGCGGCGGAAAATCTGTGTCTCGGCCGGGTAGGGGCTGAACTGCGCGCCGGCCAGCCGCGCCACGTTCGCGCGGTCGGTGGCGTCGATGATCACCTTCGCGCGCACGGCCTGCTGCCCGCTGCGGTTCGCAATGATCACGCCCGCGGGCTGCCCGGCGGCGTCGCGCAGCACGTCGGTGACGCCGCTCGCATACAGGAAGGGGATTTTCGCCTTGATCAGCGCCTGGTCAAGCGCGAGCTTGACCTGCATTGGCGTGACCGGCAGCGACTGGTCGGAGGCCGCCGGCGCCGCCGCAGCCGCGGCCGCGCCCTCGACGATGATTTCGCCCAGGAGCAGGCGGCTCGAAGGTTCCGTCTTTTGCACCGCGAGCTTGAGGTAGCGCGTCTGGAGTTTCACGGCCGCGGAGAGCGGCATCGCTTCCGCTTCCACCGTGCCCACGTCCAGCTTGTCGTTGACGATCGTCGTGACCGGCTGCCACTGCCGGCCGTCCTCGCTCGCGCTGACGGCGATCTTCTCGACGGCGAACTCGTCGGGCCGCTGATAGACCAGCACGCTGAGCTTGGACACGGGCTGCACCTTGCCGAGGTCGAGGGTCAACGTCACATTGTCGCTGTACTGGACGCTATCCTTGGTCGCACCGGTCCATTTGCCGTCATGGAGCAGGCTCGGCGGCTGCGTGTCCGGATGCCTGGCGGCTTTCGACTTGTCCGCGTTGGCGGTATAGGTGAAGGGCAGGCCGGGGCCGATGCCCGAGGCGCGGGGCTGGGCCTTGAAGAGTTCCTGGGCGAGCGCGGTCGCGGCGATCTCGCCAGGTTCCAGCCAGAGCCGGTAGGTGGCGCAGATGTCCTCGCCGAGGTAGGGGCGGGGCGCGACGAGAAACACCTTCGCGCCTTGCTTGGCCGCGGCCAGCGCGGCCTCGACGCCGCCGGAGGCGCCGCCGACCACCACGACATCCACGTCCTGCACGACCGGGATGGAATCCGCCGGCTCGACCACTTCGCGCGCCAGCGCGCCCGCCGCCAACCAGCCCACCATCGCCACGCACATCAGATGCTTCATCGTTAGGCTCCTCGTTGAAAAAAGCGGCGCGAGTCTAGCTGAGCGTCGCGTGATTTCCAAGCTCCGGCATACAACCGGCGGCCGGAATATGGATTCACCGGATGGCCCAGGGTTCAGGTCCAGAGCGGCGGATCAACTGTTATTGCGCCACCGCGGAGGCGCTCCGGCTGAAGCTTGGCAAAGGTGCGGGGGGTGGCTAGTCTGCGGGCGCGGTACCGTTTAACCAACCGCGGAAGGCACCATGAGCACCACGGCAGAAAAAGTCGGCAGGGTTTTCAGCATCATTTTTGCCCTGTGTAATGCGGTGACGTTCGGCTGCTGCTTTGTCGGCTTCACACGGGCGCGCGGGCATTTTGCCTTGATGTTCAAGGACACGGACCTCCATTTGCCGCCCTTCACGCAGTTCGTCCTCGCCATTCCGAACGGGGTCGCGCTGTTCGTCGCCTTCGTGCTGTTGGGGTTGCTGGTGGCGAAGGAATGGTTGCGGCCGGTCTGGATTCCGCTGACCTTGAACTCGGTCTGGCTGGCGCTCGGTTGTGTGCTGGCGTTCCTGTTCGTCATGGCCATGCTGTTGCCGGTGGTCACCGTTGTCGCCAAAACGCAGTAGGCCGGAGGCCGCCGTTGCGGGGCGCCGTTCTTCGCCTTGGCGGAAGAGCGCGGGACGTGTATATTCCGTTCGCCATCATGAAAGCACCGTCGAAAAAAGGCACGAAGCCACGCGGCGTCGGACGCGCGGGGCGGATCGAAATGAACTTCCTCGAGCAGGTCCGGCGGCGCTGTCCCGCCTACCGCCCGGTCAACGAGGTGCTCGGCGACCTCTACACCAAGGTTGGCCGGTTCGAGGATGGCCTGAAGGTCGATCTGTTATTGACCAAGACGCATCCGGAAGATCCCTACGTCTGGTACAACCTCGGCTGCAGCTACGCGCTCACTGAGCGCCGCGACGAGGCTTTCGCTTCACTGGATCGGGCTGTGGATCTCGGCTACTGCGACTTCGAGTGGTTCATGAAGGATGACAACCTCACCAGCATTCGTGGCGACATGCGGTTCTTCAAGCTGCTGCTGCGAATGAAGCCGTGAAGAAGAAAAGCATGGAGCATGGTTGATGGTGCATGGTGGATGGCAAGCAGAAGCGTGAAGTGATGGGCCAACAACCCTCAAATTGCGGCGCACGCGTTGAACTCCTCCGGTTTCTGCTGCTGGGGGGTGTCCCTTGAGTAATGTAGTGGATCCGTCGCTTACCTCCCGCATACGGATTTTCTCCGGCGACATCACCACGCTCCCGGTGGACGCCATCGTCAACGCGGCCAACTGCACGTTGCTCGGCGGGGGTGGGGTGGATGGCGCGATCCATCTGGCGGCGGGGCCGCGGCTGCTGCTTAAGTGCGCCAAGCTCGGCGGCTGCGCCACGGGCAACGCCAAGATCACGCCCGGCTTCCGGCTGCCCGCCAAGTGGGTCATCCACACTGTTGGACCGGTCTGGCACGGCGGTGACAAGGGCGAAGCTGAATTGCTGGCCGCCTGCTATCGCAACAGCCTGCGCCTGGCGCGGGAGCACAATCTCCGCCTCGTCGCATTCCCCGCGATCAGCACCGGCGTCTACCGCTTCCCGCTTGAACGCGCCACGCGTATCGCCGTGCAGACCGTCCGCGCGGAACTGGCGGGTCAGAAAGTGCCCGAGCAGGTTACGTTCGTCGCCTTCAATCCCGAAGCCCGCGCCGCCTACGAGCGCGAGCTGGCCGGCGCGTGAGCATCGTGGGATTTCGAGCGTTGTGAAAAGCAGAGATGTTCTTGCTAAAGCTTTGAACGTCACGAGTCAGGCGCAAGTGACCCGCCCCTGTGCTTGTTGCAAGCTGTTGTGCCGTTGCGGGTCACTTGTAGCCTGGACTCGATGGTTCGACGATCCTTTTCCATCTGACTGAGTAGACGATCGCGCCAGTCGTTTCGTTGGTGTTCACGCCTGGAGCGACGATGCAGGCGTTTGTTGAAGCCCCCGATCGATTGCCCATTCTCCATTCCATCTTCAAACCTGCTTGCGGTTCGTACGTCGCAAAGAAGATCGCTGAATTCGTCGTCTTGGGAAACAGTCGAGACTCCATGTGTGCGGAGACAACCGAATTGGTTGCCATATCCACCGGCCCGATGACGAGGGTATTGCTTCCGGTCCACAGTCCGTCCCCCGTTCTGTACTCGTACGTGACATGCCAATCGGCGTTTGTCATGGCTAGTGGAGCACACTGGTATGCAATTGGCTCGGCTAGAAGAGGTACGGCTATCAGAAATGCTACAGCCGTAATGGAGGCCCTTTTCATCTCTTCATTCTTCCGTCGAACATCATATTAGGCTTCAAAAATATTGCGCTGAAATTTAGCTGCGGGCATGATAGGCCTCAATTCGCGCGTTGACAATACGTGAGTTATGAAACAATCTGATGCATAGCAAAATATTCACGGAGGAATGATATGCCTCAGACAGAGCGTCGCGTGGTGGCGCCGGTGAATACGGAACCGAAGTGGCCGGAAGGGTTCGTGGCGATCCTGCGGGAGGCCGGGGCCAAGGAGGTGACCATCCCGTATTGCGTGACGTGGGTGCGTCGGTTCTTCGCCCAGCATCCCGCCCGGCGGAGGCAGGACTTGGGGCGCACGGAGATCGAGGCCTTCCTGTCCAAGACAGCGACGTTTCCGGGGATCTCGAACTGGCAAGTTCAGCAGGCGCGCAACGCACTGGAACTGTACTACGAACAGTTCCGCGGCATCCCGCTCGCCCCACGCCCCGACCTTGCGCCTGCCCCTGTTTCATGTTCCCGAAATACCTCCTCGGGCGAACAGGTGGCACCCACCTTATCGAGTCCAGCCCCGACATTGGGAAATCATGCCAGAAACTCGCTGAGTTCCAAGCCCAAACCTTTGCCTTATGCTGCCGGGCGGCGGTCTTACGGCGGAGGCGCGGCATCCGCGTCGCCGACCGCCGGGGCTGGGTCCGGTTTTTCCGCCATCTTTTTGGATTTTGGCGCAGCGTAGGTGAACAGGTCGGCGAGGGTATAAGCTTTGCCCGTGGCCTTGGCCAAGGCGTTGAGCATCTTGGACTGGACGTTGGGGGTCAACCGGCGCCCTTTGCAGGCCCGGGACACCATCTTGTGGGTGATGTGCTCCGCTGAGTTGGCGACCAGGTCGTGGGTCTTGAGGCTGTGCTCCAGCATGATTTTCGCAATGGGCTGCTCGCCCAGGTTGCGCTCAATATCGATGGTCATATCCGAAACGCCTCTTCTCCGGTTGGTGCCGGGTTATGCTTAAACGTGGTGACAGAATCTGGCAGACAGCGGCACCTTGACATGGTCACAGGTCCACTTCGCAGCCGAGCATCAGGTCGTCGGCAAAAAGAAACCGCGCGGTGAATTTCCGGCCCTGCAGGAGGAGCGGCATCCAGACGCGGTCGTCGGCCCACATCTCGTGATAGGGCAGGGCGGCGGTGGGGCGCCAGGTCGGGATGGCCTCGTCGGTTTCCTGCGGCTCGCCGGTGAAGCCGGTCGCGGTGAAGACATAGCCGTGGATCGAGAAGCCGTCCACGAACTGGAACAGCAATTCGCCGGCGGGCTGGATGCCGGTGGGGGTGACGCAAATTTCCTCCTGCGTCTCGCGGATGGCGGCGGCGAGGGGCGTCTCGCCCGGCTCGAGGCGGCCGCCGGGGCCGTTGATCTTGCCCGCGCCCAGCCCGCGTTTCTTGTGGATCAGGAGGATCTGCTCGTCGCGCAGGATGAACATCAGCGTCGCACGCTCCTTGGGTGCCCAGGTCGTCCAGTCGATCGCCGAAAATTTGTCGTAGCGCATGGCGGGAGTGTAGCGGGCCGATGGAGGCGCGCCCAAGAAGATTCTTCGCAGCCTGACTTGCGCAGGCTTGTTTTTGGAGTGGTTACAGGCTGGGGCGGGTACGGTTCATGGGTTGGAAAGTCCCGCCACAAAGAGGGTGCGGATCCTTATGGATGATTCCCGGTGGACGCCGAGTCGGGAACCAAGTTTTCAGCACTTCACCAGAACAAACTGCTCAGCGGCCTTGTCGGCCGGGTCGCTGACCCGGCGAAACACAACCTCGCCTGGCCGCTTTTCCAAGCCTTGGAAAAATCTGCCTTTCATTTTCCAAGGTTTGGAAACTGCCCGGCGCGGGACTGCCAGAAACCCGCGGGGAAGCGAATGGTGCGGCCGGCCCAGACGATCTTCTGCTGTTTCTTGAGCCGCGGGATCAGGCGCGAGAGCGTCTCCGGCGTGACGCCGATGGCGGCGGCGATGTCTTTCTTCGAAATGGCGGTCTGCATGAGCTCGCGCGGGCCATACTGCTCGCGCAGGAAGGGCAGCAGGCGCGCCGCGACATCCTGCGAGCTGAGCTGGCGGATGCGCTCGGTCAGGTAGCGCTGCTTGCGCATGAGCATGGCGATGAAGTCGCGCCGGAAATCGGAGCTTACGAGCAGATGCTGGATGTCCTGCCGCAGGAAAACGTAGAGCCGGCAGGCCGTCAGCGCCATGGCGTTGACGGGATAGCGGTCCTCCTCGAACAGCACGACCTCGGCGAAGGTCTCGCCGGGCTTGACGATTTTGATGACCACCTCCGCGCCGTCGGGCGCGGTCTTGCAGAGCTGCAGGCTGCCGCTGCCGAGG
>CAIWHP010000010.1 GCA_903912445.1 uncultured Lentisphaerota bacterium | reverse complement strand
TCGAGACCGGGCTCCACGCGCGCTTGGACGTGTCGCGGCGCGACGATGAATGTCGCTTGCGCGCGCGCAACGCGGTGTGGGTGCATGGGATCTTGGCGCGGCTGGCCAACAGTCTCTTCTTGGAATGGCGCGGCCACCAGCGACAGCCTGCGCAAAAAACCACGACCGACTTTGCAGCGAGGATGGCCGCCGACCACGACCGCCGCGTTCTCCTGACCTTAACCTCCCACCGCCCCAACCTCCGAGCCCCTTCGTGAATACGCCGTGAAGAACTGCTTAGTTCCCCATGAAGGAATTGCGCAAACGGGTGATTTCGTCTATGGTGTGCGCGACTTATGAGTTTACCGGGCTTTGAATTGCCGGGTTACGAGATTCTGGAGAAGCTGGGCGAAGGCGGCATGGCCGTCGTATGGAAAGCCCGCCAGATTTCGCTGGACCGGATGGTGGCGATCAAGATCTTGATGCCGGAATGGCGTCAGGATACTGACGCCATGGCCCGTTTCCGCAAGGAGTCGATGGCCGCGGCTAGGCTCAAGCACAGCGGCATCATCCAGGTCTTCGATGCCGGGGAGACCGTCGACGCCGTCTATTTCGTGATGGAGTTCATCGACGGCTATACCATCGGCCACCGCATCCACAAGCGCGGCGCGCTCGATGAGGAGACCGCGCTGGACATCACCCTCGGCGTCGCGGCCGCCCTGAGCTACGCGTGGGAGTCGACCAAGACGATCCACTGCGACATCAAGCCCGACAACATCATGATCGACCACGACGGCACCGTGAAGGTGGCCGATCTCGGTCTGGCCCGCGCGCTCGGCCCGAGCGGCTCGACGGGCCACGACGACTACATCGTCGGCACGCCCAACTACATCTCGCCGGAGCAGGCGCGCGGCGAGGCCAACCTCGACTGCGCCACCGATGTCTATGCGCTCGGCGCCACGCTCTATCACATGGTCACCGGCCGCCTGCCGTTCGGCGACACGCCCGGCACCGCGCCGCTCGAGCGCCAGCAGACCGATTTCCTGCTCGACCCGCTGGATCTCAACCAAAACCTGACGCCCGCGCTTGGTGCGCTGATCGAGCGCATGATGATCAAGGACCGCACGCTGCGGCCGGCCGTGTGGAACAACGTCATCGCCGACTTGCAGGAGGTCCGCGAGGGCTATCTGCCGCCCGGCGACCTGCCGCCCGCCGGCGCGAGCACGGTGCTGCGCGGCGCGTGGCGCATCGCCAATCCCGGCAAGCACCGGATGCAGGTCAACGCGCCGAAGAAAAATGTGATGACGATTTCCGCCGGCGCCTTTGAGCCCGGCGCGTCGCACGCCGCGCAGACCACGCCGGCGCTGGCGCGCCGTCCCCGCAACTGGACGCTGGTCATCATCCAGATCATCATCATTGCCTCCCTGATCGCCATCGGCCTGGGCGCGACGTACATGTATCTGGCGCTGCACGGCAAATTGGATCATCTGAACTTGCGGAAGAACAAGTCCGGCGAGGTCAAGAAATTGCCGCGGGCGCTGCCCAAGCACACCGGCACGGTCGAGCGCGCCAGCGCCAGCAACACCGCCGCGACCACCGTGCTCGTTCCCGCGCCGCGCGCGATCCCGGACCATGTCGAGCCGGTGGCCGTCACCCGCACGAACGCGGCGCCGGTGGCCGTGCCCGCCACCCAGGCCGTCGGCGTCGCGGCGGCGCGTACGAACGCGCCGCCGGTCCCCGCGGCCCAGCATGTGCCGCGCTCCGCGCACTACCAGCGCGCCGGGCACTTCTTCAATTACGCGCTCGACCTCTACAGCGCCTTCAGCGGCAAGATGAACATCCCGGTCGTCCAGCGCGTGGAGATCGCGCTGCGCCAGGCGGTCAGCGACTTCAACGCCAGCCGCGAGGCGCAGACCGACAAGGGCAACGTGGAGCGGCGCATCCAGCGCTGCTTCCAGTTGCTCGCCGATGCGCGCCTCTCCTCGAAGGTGGCGCCGCCGCCGGGTTTCAGCGCCTCCAGCCTGCCGCCGCTGCCGAGCATGGACCTGCCGCCGGAGCCGCCACCGGAGGCCTATAGCAACCTGGCCGCGCGTGTCAGCGCGCCCGCCGCCGCCGTCGCCGCCACCACTGCCACCACTGCCGTGGCCGTGGTCACGCCACCGGCGCCCGCCGGCATCCAGCCCGCGCCCGTGGATGAGGCCGCGCTCGCCGCCGCCTGGAAAACCAAGCCCGCCACGCGCACGGCGGTCATGGATGAATTCCGCGACCTGATCAGCCTCTACGCGCCCGACACCGAGGCCGGCACGCAGAACCTGATGCTCTACGACCGGGTGGCCTACGGCGCGCCCGCGGCCGACGCCGCGCGCGTGTTCGGCGCCACCGCCGGCGCGATGCAGCCGCTCAACGGCCCGCTGTTCCCTGCCGGCCAGTATTTCGTGCATGACCTGTCGATCCCGCCGGTCAACGGGTTCAACCGCCTGCTGCTCGTCGTGGACCGGAGCGACCGCGTCCGCGCCGTGCAGCTGATGACCGAACAGCCCGACGACCCCGCGTTCCAGCTGCCCACCTCGCTGTTCCAGGCGCGCTGGCGCTGCTACGACTTCGTCCGCGGCGCCACGAAGGCCAACGCCCGCTGGAAGATCGGCTATCGCGTCGCGCTCATCGGCAAGCTGGCGCGGCTCGATTGCGAACTCGCCTCCGACGATGCCACCGCCGCCTACGGTCTCGGCAGCGTCCGTGCCCGGGTCTACCTCTACTTCCCGCAGGTGCTTGCCGCCCGCATGCTCGAGCGCGTGGACACGCCTTGAATTCTCGTGCGCTGGCAGCGCCCTCGTTCGCGTCCTCGCCCCCGGAGCAGACTTTCCAGTTGCCGCCTTGGAGCCGTCCACCGCCAACCGCTGCGGCGTAACCCGCGGGCGTCACAAGCGTCGCCACTCCGTATAGCGCAAAGATCCCGCGCCGAAACGCGGTGGGCGGGAACAGGCCAGCGGGCTTCCGCCCGTGGAAAACCGGCCGAAAAAGAGGTTGAAAGAAATTGACAGATAATGATTGACTACAATCATAATCGCTCATAATGTTCCGCCGCTCTTACATGACACAGCAGGCTCCAGAAAAAGCGTTGGCGGCGGAACGGCTCGACCGGATCCGCGACCTCGTGCGCGCGCGGCGGGTGATCCGTTTGCAGGAACTCTGCCGCGAAGTCGGCGTTTCGATGGCGACGGCGCGGCGTGACCTGGAGGAGCTGGAGAAGCGCGGCGAGCTGCGGCGGGTCCATGGCGGCGCGGTGAGCGTCGAGAGCCGGCTGGAGGAGCCGCTGTTCGACGACAAGACCGCGCTCGCGGCCCGCGAGAAGCAGCGCATCGCGGCGGCGGCGCTCGCGCGCATCCAGCCGGACGAAACCATTTATCTCGACGGCGGCAGCACGGTGTTGGCGCTGGCGCGGCTGCTGCGCGAGCGGAGCAACGTGACGGTGGTGACCAATTCGCTGCGCGCGGCGATCGAGCTGAGCGGCGCGGGGCCGCGGCTGATCCTCGTTGGCGGCGAGCTCCGGCGCTTGAGCCAGACGGTGGTCGGGCCGCTGACGCGGTCGGTGTTGGAAGAGCTGCACGTGGACCGCGCGTTCATGGGCACGATGGGCTTCGGCGCGGACGGGCTGACGACGACCGACGCCGGCGAGGCGTTCACCAAGGAACTGGTGATGCGCCGCGCCCGCGAGGTCGTGCTGCTGGCCGATAGCTCCAAGGCCGGGAAAATTTTGTTCGCGCGCGCCGGGCGGCTGGAGCAGGTGCACGTGGTGATCACCGACAAACACCTCGCGCCGGAGTGGACGAAGGAACTGACGAAGCGCGGAGTGAAAATCGAGAAAGTTTAATGAAAATGGTTAAGGGCAAATGGAGCATGGTTGATGAGGCAGGGCTTAGTGTTCCGCCATCCTCCATTCACCATCCACCATCTGCCATGGGAAATGTATGAACGAAGCAATCACAGGAAAGGATGCAGACATGCCGAATTATCTGAGCAACAAGCGGCCGGACTTCAAACCGTTCACCGCGGACCTGGGGAAGATCTCCGCCTATCAATTCAAGAACGACCTCGCCGCCGAGCTGAAGGCCAAGCGCCTGACGAAGGCGCAGGCGTTGGACCTCTATGAGGACATGCTGATGGTGCGCGAGGTGGAGGACATGATCGTCCGCCTGCGCTCCGGCGCCTACGAGCCGATCCCGACCTTCAACTATCGCGGCCCGACGCACGTTTCCATCGGCCAGGAAGGCACCGCGGTCGGCGCGTGCAGCGCGCTGCGCCTGCTCGACAAAATCACGAGCACGCACCGCGGTCACGGCGACAGCATGGCCAAGGGCTCCGTCGCGATCCGTCAGATGGACGAGGCGACGCTGCTCTCGCGCGTGCCCGGTTCCGCCAAGCAGGGCGCGGACCTGCTCGAGGAAGTTTTGGAAGATCACGTCTATCGCACCATCGCCGAGCTGTTTGGCAAGGAAGATGGCTACTGCAAGGGCCGCGGCGGCGGCATGCACATCGCCGACTTCCGCATCGGCCACTTGGGCGCGAACGCGATCGTCGGCGGCGGTGTGCCGATCGCGACGGGCGCGGCGATGGCGATGCGCTATCAGCACAGCGACGGCGTGATCTGCTGCTTCGCGGGCGATGGCGCCTACGCGAACGGCGTCGTGCTCGAGGCGCTCAACTGGGCCGCGCAGGTGCAGTGGACCAACCATCTCGCGAAGGATCACAAGTGCGGGCTGCCGATCATTTTCCTCGTGCAGAACAACCAGTACGGCATGACCGGTCGCGCCGAGGACGAGGTGATGGGCGTGAAGAACCTCGCGCGCCGCGCCGCGGGCTTCGCCGACAACAACATGCACGCCGAGATCGTCAACGGCATGGATATCCTCGCTGTGCGCGACGCCGTGACGCGCGCCGCCGAGCTCTGCCGCAAGGGCGAAGGCCCGGTGCTGCTCGAGGTGAACACCTACCGCTACTACGGCCACTCGCTCGGCGATCCGCGCATGGAATACCGCACGAAGGAAGAGGAAGCCTCGTGGCGCGCGATTGACGCGATCGAGTCGTTCAAGAAGCAGCTGCTCGACGCGCAGGCCGCGACCGCGGAAGCAGTCGCCGCGCGCGAGAAGCTCGTGCGCGACCGCAATGCGCGCGCCGCGGTACGTGCCGCCAACGCGGCCGACCCCGTCGCCGAGGACGTGGTCAAATACATGTACACCGATACGCAGGTGGACGTGGTGCCGGCCGAGTTCCAGAAGGTCAAGCTCCTCAAGGCCGACGCCGCGAAGGTCAAGCGCGACAAGGACGGCAAGATCAACTACCGCGACGCGATCAAGGAAGGTCTCGTCGAGGAGATGGTGCGCGACAACCGCGTGATCATCTACGGCGAAGACGTGGCCGAATACGGCAACGCGTTCAAGCTGACGAAGGGTATGCTGGAGATGTTCGGTCGCGATCGCGTCTTCAACTCGCCGATTTCCGAGGCGTGCATCTGCGGCACGGCGGTGGGCGCGGCCATGGCCGGCCTGCGGCCCGTCGCGGAGCTGATGTACATGGACTTCGCGCTGATGGCGTCGGACCAGATCAGCAACCAGGCCGCGAAGTGGCACTACATGAGCGGCGCGCAGACCAAGGTGCCGCTCGTCATCCGCGCCTCCGTCGGCGGCGGCAAGGGCTACGGCGGCCAGCACTCGCAGACGCTGGAGAGCATGTTCGCGCACATCCCGGGCATGTACGTGATCTATCCCTCCACCGCTTATGACGCGAAGGGTTTGATCAAGGCTTCGATCCGCGACGACAACCCGATCATGTTCGTCGAGTCGCAGCTGCTCTACGCCGAGAAGGGCGTCGTGCCGGAAACCGATTATGTCATTCCGATCGGCGTCGCCGACGTGAAGCGCGAAGGCAAGGATATCACGTTCGTCGGCTGGGGCCCGGCGATTCTCGACGCGCTCAAGGCCGCCGAGCTGCTCGCCGCCGAAGGCATCAGCGCCGAGGTGGTGGATATCCGCTCGCTCGTCCCGCTGGACATGGATACGATCCTGCGCTCGGTCGCCAAGACCGGCAAGTGCGTCGTCGTCAGCCAGGCTGTGCACATCGGCAGCTTCACCGGCGAGATCGCCTCGACCATCATGGAAAAGGCGTTCGACGAGCTCGATGCGCCGGTCATCCGCGTGGGTGCGAAGAACGGCATCGCGCCGCAGTCGCATATCCTCGAAGCCGCGTTCCTGCCGAACGCGAACGACATCGTTGCCGCCGCGAAAAAGATTCTGTAAGAAATGGTGAATGGTTGATGGGCAATGGTTGACGGGAAATGCAAAGAAAACATCCAGCGGTATTCAGCGCATTCACCATCCACCATCCGCCCTTAACCATCTCCTGAAAGGAGTTCTTCCATGCCATCACCGATAGCCATGCCGAAGCCGGGCCAGTTCACCGAGGAATGCACCATTGTGAAGTGGCTCAAGAAGGAAGGCGACGCCGTCGCCAAGGGCGACATCCTTTTCGAGATCGAGACCGACAAAGCCAATATGGAGGTCGAGAGTTTCTTCGAGGGGACCTTGCTGAAAATTCTCACGCCCGAGGGCGGCACCGTACCGGTGCAGGCCATCGTCGCGTGGGTCGGCCAGCAGGGCGAGGCCCTTCCCGCCACGCCGCCGCCGCCCGCTGCACCGCCCAAAGCGGCGGCGCAGCCAGAGGTCAGCGGTCAGAAGTCAGAAGTCAGTCAGACAAAAACAGCAGCGGTCGCTGCGCCGACTTCTTCCTCTGCCATCCACCATTCGCCATCCGCCATCGTTCCTGTGCAGCCCGCCGCGCCGCGCAAACTGAAGATCAGCCCGCGCGCGAAGGCGTTGGCGGAACGTAGCGTGATCAATCCCGCGCCGATCCGCGGCACCGGGCCGGGCGGCCGCATCGTCGAGAAGGACGTGCTCGCCTACCTCGACGCCAAGGGCTATGCGCAGCTCAAGATCACGCCGACCGCCAAGGACATGGCGGCGAAGGAGCAGCTCGACCTGCTCGCGCTCCGCGGCACCGGCGAGGCCGGCAAGATCACGGTCGAGGACATTACCCGCGCCGTGGCCGAGAAGCCCAAGGCGATGAGCAAGATGCGGCAGGTGATTGCGCAGCGGCTCACGCAGAGCTTCACCAGCACACCGCATTTCTTCGTCACGGTCTCGGTGGATATGACCGACCTCGTTGCCTACCGCGCGACGCTGAAGGCGAAAAAGCTGCCGTACTCCGTCACCGACTTCATCGCGATGGCGGTGACGCTGTGCCTGAAGGAATTCCCAACGGTCAACAGCTCTACCGATGGCAAGAGCATCTGGTGGCACAGCAAGGTCAACCTCGGCCTCGCGGTGTCGCTGGCGAGCGGCCTCGTGGTGCCGGTGATCCGCGACGCCGACGACCTGACGCTGCTGGAACTGCACGACCGCTCCGCCGCGCTGATCGAGAAGGCGCGCAACGGCAAACTGCTGCCCGACGAGATGAGCGGCAGCACGTTCACCATCTCGAACATGGGCATGCTGAACGTCGAGAATTTCACCGCGATCATCAACCCCGGCGAGGCCGCGATCCTCGCGGTCTCCAGCACCAGCAAGCAGCCGGTGGTGAAGGACGACAAGGTCGTCGTCCGGCAGATGATGAAGATCACGCTCTCCAGCGATCATCAGGTCATTGATGGCGCGCAGGCCGCGCAGTTCGTCAACGCGCTCAAGGCGAAGCTGGAAGATGTGGCGCTCTGGAAAAAACTGGTTTGAGAGAAGGAACTGGTCATGGAAAATTTTGATGTCGTGGTCATCGGCGCCGGCCCGGGCGGCTATCCAGCCGCCATCCGCGCGGCGCAGCTCGGCGCGAAGGTTGCCCTCGTCGAGCGCGAAAATCTCGGCGGTACGTGCCTGAACGTCGGCTGCATCCCGACGAAGGCTCTGATCGCCTGCGCCGACGCGTTCGTACATCTGCGCGACGCCGCCAAGCTCGGGGTGAAGGCGGAGAAGGTCACCGCCGACTTCGGCGCGATGATGGCGCACAAGCAGGGCGTCGTCGCCCAGCTGCGCAAAGGCGTGGGCGCGCTGCTCGCCGGCAACGGCGTAAAAGTTTTCCAGGGCCAGGCCGCGTTTGAGGCGCACGACCGGATCGTGGTCGAACATCGAACATCGAACACCGAACAGCCAACGTCGAGCGAGCGGATCAAGGCCGGCAAGATCATCATTGCCACCGGCTCGACCTCCGTCGTGCCCGGTTTCCTGCCGAAACGCGAGCGCGTCGTCGAGAGCCGCGGCTTCCTCGATCTCCAGCAGCTGCCCGCGAGCATGATCGTCATGGGCGGCGGCTATATCGGCTGCGAACTCGCGTGCCTCGCCGCCGCGCTCGGCGTCCAGGTGACCATCGTCGAGCTGCTCGAAGACGTCTTGATGCTGCTCGACCCCGATGTCCGCCGTGAAGTGAAGAAGCACATGGAGCAGAAGCTCGGCATGCGCATCCTCACCGGCAAGGCGCTGGAAAAGATCCAGGCCGACGCCAGCGGCGTCACCGCCGAAGTCGGCGGCGAAAAACTTTCCGCCGATCTCCTGCTCGTTGCCGTCGGCCGCAAGCCCGTGACCGATGGGCTGGAGCTGGAGCGCGCCGGGCTCAAGACCAACGAGCGCGGCTTCATCCCCGTGGACGAGTTCAACCGCACGGCGGTCGCCAACATTTTCGCCATCGGCGATGTCAACGGCGGCATGCAGCTCGCGCACGCTGCGACCTCGCAGGCCATCGTCGCCGCCGAGGCCGCGTGCGGCAAAAAGCCGCACAAGAACGAGACGCTGATCCCGGGCGTCATCTTCACGATGCCGGAAGTCGCCATCGTTGGGCTGAACGAAGCCGACGCGAAGAAACAAAATCGCGCCGTGAAGATCGGCCGCTTCCCGTTCGCCGCGCTCGGTCGCGCGCTGGCCACCGGCACGCCGGAAGGCTTCGTCAAGCTGATTGCCGACGCCGCGACCGACCAGCTGCTCGGCGCACAGGCCGTCGGCGCGCACGCCACCGACCTCATCGCCGAGGCCACGGTCGCGATCCGCGCCGAGCTGACCGCCGCCGAGCTCGGCCGTACCGTCCACGCGCACCCGACCTTCGGCGAAATCTGGATGGAAGCCGCCCACGCCTTCCACGGCGAATGTATCCACGCTGCCCCGCGGAAGAAGACCTAAGGCCGTAGACCGAAGGCGGAAGGCCACCGGCAAGCATTGCACACGTGTACAAGTGTGCGGTGGCTCACGAAGCAACGCCGGTGCACACGCCGGCCCCTCCTCACCGGCGCTGCCACACGGCGACACCTCGTTCTTCGGGGTATCGTGACGAAACCCGCAAACCTGTGGCCCCCGGGCGATTCCAGAAATCCGCGAGTGCCTTTGGCCGCGCCCTCAGGGCACCTTGCATGGAAACGGTCCAGCCGGCGGATGGCGTTTGGCAAAATATTTATGGTCCTGGCGCGTTGGCGAGCATGCCTTCCTGCGGACAGCGAACGGCAACTTTTCAAGGTTCGTTCATGGTGTGCTGCCGGTGCCTGATGGCCGCCGGTCTTTGTCGCACACCTGTACAGGTGTGCGACAAAGGCAAAGACGCGGCTTCCAAGGATTGGAAATGGAACTCGCACATTTTTCCAAGGTTTGGAAAACTCGGGCCTCCGCTTTTCCAAAGCTTGGATAGCGGCGGGCCGACGATATGAAAAAAACAGGCTGGGCGGTGGCCCTGCTGGCGGTGACAGCGGGCGCGGTGGATTTCACCGGCGATTTTGCGCCGGCGGAGGGCTTCGTGAAGCCGCAGGAAAAACCGCTGCGCGCAGAAGTCTGCCTCAACGGCGCGTGGCAGTTCCAGCCCGTCGCGGTGCCGACAGGTTTCCCGCGCGGCGCGGGCGTGCCGCCGGAACTGGCCAAGCCGACCACCAATGGCTGGGACGCGACGCCGATCAAAATCCCCTCGCCGTGGAACGTGAACGTATGGGGCTGCGGCCGCAACGTCGGCGCCGGCACGGAGCACCCGCTCTGGCCGGACTCGGTGTATTTTCCGAGCTATCCCGCGGCGTGGGACCAGGTTGAGATGGGCTGGCTGCGCCGTTCGTTCACGGTGCCGGCGGACTGGGGCGCGCGCCGCGTGGTGCTGCATTTCGAGGCGGTCGCGGGCGAATGCCAGGTGTTCGTCAACGGCCAGCCCGCAGGCACGCACTTCGACAAATATCTGCCGTTCGACCTCGACATCACGAAGCTCGTGCGGCGCGAGGGCGCGAACGAACTGCTCGTCGGCGTGCGCGCCCACCGGCTGTTCGACAAGCAGAGCGCGCGCTATCCGAAGATGCGCGCGCCCTATCCGTGCGGCTCCGAAACTGAAAAACTGGCCGGCATCTGGCAGGATGTCTTTCTGCTCGGCCTGCCGCCGGTGCGCGTCGCGGACGTGTTCGTCAAGCCGCTCGTGAGCCAGGACGCGCTTGAGTTTGAGGTCACGGTGCGCAACGACGGTGACCGCGAGCAGACCGTGACGGTCGGTGGCGATATTTTCCCGTGGGTCGACCAGTCGGAGGACACGCCGGAACCGCGCTGGAAGCTCGGCCCGGCCGTCTTCGCGCTGAAGACCGGCAGCGTCACCATCAATGCGGGGCAGAGTGCAAAGCTGGTTTTGCGCGAGGCGCTCGGGGGCCGCCTGAAGCCGTGGGCGCCCGGTATACCGCAGCTCTATGCGGCGGTGCTCGCCGTGCGACAGGGCGGGCAGGTGCTGGACAACCACTACGCGCGCTTTGGCTGGCGGCAGTTCGCGATCAGCGGGAAGCAACTGCTGCTCAACGGCCAGCCCCTCCAGCTCACCGGAGATTTTCTGCATCCGTTCGGCCCGTTCGTGCTGTCGCGCAGCTACGCGTGGGCGTGGTTCTGGCTGGTCAAGGATTTCGGCGGGAACGCCGTCCGGCCGCACGCGCAGCCGCATCCGCGCCACTACCTCGAGCTCGCCGACGAGCTGGGCATCGTCGTGCTCGACGAGACGGCGATCTTCGGCAGCTCGATCGCGCTGAACTTCGAGGAACCCGCGGCGTGGCAACGCTTCGCCGAGCACTACGATGGGCTGGTGCTGCGCGACCGCAATCACCCGAGCGTGCTGGGCTGGAGCTTCGGCAACGAGCTGTTCGCGATCTTCAACTTGAACAACGTTTCCCAGGAAGACACCGACCGCTGGTATCGCCAGCTCACGGCGCTGGGCCTGCGCGCGCGGCGGCTCGACCCGACGCGCGACTGGATCTCCTGCGATGGCGACGAAGACCTGCGCGGCACGCTGCCGGTCTGGAGCAAGCACTTTGGCCACGGCACGCCGCTCGACCAGCTGCCGGACCTCGCCAAGCCGCTGATGGTGGGTGAGTCCGGCGGCACCTACTACGCGCGGCCGAAGCAGCTGGCGGAGTTCAACGGCGCGCGCGCCTTCGAAAGCTACGCGGGCCGCAACGAGGCGCTGGCCATCGATGTCTATGACAACATCGTCCGCATGGCGCGGCCGCGGCTGGCCTTTTATTCCGCCAGCGAGACCGCGTGGTTCGGCGTCGAGCATCTCAATTTTGGCTACAGCGATTTCACGCGCCTGCCCGGCCCCAGCAACGGCGTCTTCTTCACGCAGCCGTTCGCCGAGGGCAAGCCGGGCATGCAGCTGGAGCGGCTGCCGCCCTATGTCGCCACGCTCAATCCCGGCTGGGATCCGGCGCTGCCGGTCTATCAGCCGCTCGCGATGTTCGAGGCGCAGAAAGCCGCGCTCGCCAAGGGTGGTCCGCAGCCGTGTGCGTGGGAGCGCCGTTCAGCACCCGTGGTCGCGCCGCCTGCCGGGCTGCCGCCGACGATTGCGGAAGTTCTATTTTTCGGCGACCGCAACGGGCCGCTCGCGCGGCGCCTGACCGCGCTCGGCGTGCCGCTGACCGAGACCTTTGTACCGAAGTTCACCGTCGTGGACGCCGATACCTTGACCCCTGCCAGCGGGGCGGCGGCGCTGCGCGCGCTCGACCACCTTCGCGTCCACGGTGGCACGATGCTCTGGTTCATGAGCCGCACCAATGCCTTTACCGCGCAACTGCCCGCGCCGCTGAGCGTGACCGAGCGCACCGCGACCGGGCTCGTGCCGGACGCCGCGCATCCGTGGACGGCGGGCTTCACCCGCGCAGAGCTCGATTTTTCCGAGGAGGGCGCGGGCCGCTTCGTCATGCGCCACGGCCTCGACCGGGCGGAGCTCGAAGGCGCGCGTGTGCTCCTGCGGGCCAGCGCCACCGACTGGACGCTGTTCAACCATGCGCCGGAACGCGCCAAGTGCGCGGCGGTCCTGCTGGATGAGAAACTGGTGAAGCCGTCCGGCGCGGTGCTGGTCGAGGACCTCGTCAACAGCTGCAAACTGCTGCGCTGCTCGCTCGACTATCGCGCGACCTCGCGTGCCGCCGACGTCTTCTGGCGGCGGCTGCTGGCCAACGCCGGCCTCAAGCTCGGCCAGCCCACCGACGCCGTCACGCCTGCGTTCGACGAGCACAACGCGCTCGTCGCCGCGCTTGCGCTCGGCCGCTCGGGCGCGCCCAGCCTCGATGCGGCGCTGGCGTGGAACGACACCGCGGCAGCGGCGGCGCGGCCCGTGTCCGGCGCGCGCGTTGGCGAACTCGCCTGGCAGCCGGTGACCAGCCCGAGCCGCGACCGCTTCATCTTCCACGATCTGAAGCAGGGCGGGGCGGAGGCCGGATCGTACGCGGTCGAGTTCAGCTATTGGATCCGCAGCCCGCGTGCGCTCGATGACCTGCTCGCCGACGGCCCCGATGCGCCGCGGTTCACGACCATCTGCTACGTTGCGGACCGGTGCCGCCTGTTCCTCAACGGCCGGGAACTGCAGCCGGCGCGTGCGGTGCCCGCCGACTACCGGACGCGCCTGGAATTTGCCGCGATCCCGCTGCAGAAGGGCTGGAACCATTTTCTGGTGAAGGTGGCCGCCAACCAGCTGCGCGGCGATAAGCCCGGCACCCTCGCCGTCCGCATCGGCGCCAGCCACGATGAATTCCTGCGCCAGCTTGAATCCGCCATCGAGCTGAGACCAGCCGTGGCCAAGTGACGTTCGCCTTTCGACGTGACTTATCGCGCATAAGCAACACAATGCATGTGCCGTGAGAATAGATGCCGATACGTCCTGCTGGAGAGTAGGAAGATGAAAAATACAGAGCTGACCAAATATCGAGATCTCCTTGCCGCATGAAGAAACTTTCTCCCAAAACAAAGTCGCTGGCGCCGGCCACGGTCGCGGATTACTCCGGCCTGCTGGGCGGCATCGCCGGGTTGCTCGAAGCCGCCCGCCGCACGTCCGCGCGTGCGGTCAACGCCCTCATGACCGCCACCTACTGGGAGATCGGGCGGCGCATCGTGGAGTTTGAGCAAGGCGGCGAGAAAAGGGCGGAATATGGCGAAGAGTTGATCAAACGGTTGGCGCAGGACCTCTCGGCTCTTCATGGTCGCGGTTTCTCCCGCCAGAACCTGCAGAACATGCGGCAGTTTTACCTCGCAGTGCCGCCGGATCGAATTTGCCAGACACCGTCTGGCAAATCTACTGCCGGCAAGAAAGGTGCAACACCGTCGCTCGAATTTGGCGAGATGGCAATTGTGCAGACAGCGTCTGAACAATCGGCGGCGGCCCCGTTCACCCTGCGCGACCTCGCCCGCGCCTTCCCGCTCCCCTGGTCGCACTACGTTTTGCTCGTCAGCGGCGCCCGTTCCCCCGAGGCGCTGGCCTTCTACCACACCGAAGCCCTCCGCGGCGGCTGGTCCGTCCGCCAGTTGCGGCGCCAGATGGACAGCCAGTTCTACGAACGTACCGCCCTTTCCCGGAACAAGGCCGCGCTGCTCGCGAAGGGCGCGCAGCCCCAACCCGGCGAGGCCCTCACTGCCGCCGAGGAGCTCAAAGACCCGCTCGTGCTCGAATTTCTCGGCCTGCGCGACGAGTATTCCGAGTCCGACCTGGAAGACGCGCTCATCCGCCACCTCGAACATTTCCTTCTCGAGCTGGGCAACGACTTCGCCTTCGTCGCCCGCCAGCGCCGCCTGCGCATGGACGACGAGTGGTACCGGGTGGACTTGCTCTTCTTCCATCGCCGCCTGCGCTGCCTCGTCGTGCTCGACCTCAAGCTCGGCCGTTTCACCCATGCCGATGCCGGGCAAATGCATCTTTACCTGAATTACGCTGCCGAACACTGGGCGCAGCCGGGCGAGAATCCGCCCGTCGGCATCAGCCTCTGCGCCGGCAAAGGCGAAGCCCTGGTCCGCTACGCCACGGACAACCTGCCGACCAAGGTCCTCGTGCGCGAATACCTGACCGCGCTGCCCGACGAGAAACGTCTCGCTGCAGAGATCGCCTCCGCCCGCCGCCAGCTCGAAACCCGCCAGGCCTGAAAGGGTTTGGAAACGTGCCGCGCACGCGCCGGCGATGACTTGGCCGACGCCGTGGCGATGCTCGGCGGACGTCAGGTTGCCACCTTCGATGGGCAGCCGCTTGTTGTAGTCGGTGGTATCGAGCGCTGTGCGGAACTTCAACCAGTTACGCGGCGATAAACCCGGCACCCTCGCCGTCCGTATCGGCGCCAGCAGCGATGAATTCCTGCGCCAGCTCGAATCCGCCAGCGAGCGGAAACCCGCCGCGGAAAAATGAAATGCGGGCACAGCTCTGCCAGGTCTCCTGCGGATCAAAAGCGGGTAACGACCGACGGCTACGGGCTATTTCTTCGCTTGCTCGGCCTTGGCCCAGAGATCCTTGAGCGTGACGGTGCGGTTGAAGACGGGCGCGCCGGGCCGGCTGTCGTAGGCGTCGGCGACGAAGTAGGCGACGCGTTCGAACTGGAACTTCTCGCCGGGCTGGGCCTCTGCGACCGCGGGCTCGGCAAAGGCGGTGACGGCCTCCAGCGAGTGCGGGTTGAGGAAGGTCTTGAAGTCCTGCTCCTGCCCGTCCGGCTCCGGCACCGTGAAGAGGCGGTCGTAGAGGCGCACCGGGACCTGCTTGGCGTGCGGCGCGCTGACCCAGTGGATCGTGCCCTTCACCTTCATGGCGGTGGTCTGTGGCGACCAGTGGCAGATGACGCTCTGGACCGCGCCGGCGGCGTCCTTCTCGACGCGTGTGCAGGTGAGGAAGCCGGCATTGCGGATGCGGACGGAGCCGCCGGGCGTGAGCCGGAAATATTTCGGCGGCGGGACTTCCATGAAATCGTCGGACTCGATCAGCAGCTCGCGCGAGAACGGGATCTGCCGCGTGCCGGCGGCGGGGTCCTCGGGGTTGTTCTGCGCCTCGACGGTCGCGGGCAGCGCCTCCGCGTTCTCGATCGTGACCTTGAGCGGCTTGAGCACGGCCATGCGGCGCAGCGCCAGCTTGTTGAGGTCCTCGCGGAGGCAGTGCTCCAGCAGCGCGACCTCGGTCAGGCTGTTGAACTTGGTGACACCGACCGTCTCGACGAAGTTGCGGATGGCGCTGGGCGTATAGCCGCGGCGGCGCAGCCCGCACAGGGTCGGCAGGCGCGGATCGTCCCAGCCGCTGACCAGCCGGTTCTCCACCAGCTCGAGCAGCTTGCGCTTGCTCATCACCGTATAGGTCAGGTCGAGCCGGGCGAATTCGTTCTGCTGCGGGCCTTGATACTTGGGGTGGTCGTGCACGAACCACGTCGCGGCGGCGGCATCGCCGGCGTCGCGGATGGCCATCAGGTTTTCGATGACCCAGTCGTAGAGCGGGCGGTGCACCTCGAACTCGATCGAGCACAGCGAATGCGTCACGCCCTCGAACGCGTCCTCCAGCGGGTGTGCGAAATCATACATCGGGTAGACGCACCACGTGGTGCCGGTGTGCGGGTGCTCCGCGTGCAGGATGCGGTAGAGCACCGGGTCGCGCAGGTGGATGTTCGGCGACGCCATGTCGATCTTGGCGCGCAGGCACAGCGCGCCCTCCTTGAACTCGCCGGCCTTCATGCGCCGGAACAGGTCGAGGCTCTCCGCCGCCGGCCGGTTGCGCCAGGGGCTCTCCTGGCCCGGCCGCGTCGGCACGCCGCGATAGTCCTTCCAATCGTCCTGCGGTACGGCGCAGACATAGGCCTTGCCGCGTTCGATCAGCCGCTCAGCGAACGCATACATGCTGCCGAAATAATCCGACGCGTGGTAGAAGTGCTGGCCCCAGTCGAAGCCGAGCCAGCGCACGTCCTCCTGGATGGAGTTGATGTATTCCATCTCTTCTTTGGCCGGATTCGTGTCATCCATGCGCAGGTGGCAGCGGCCGCCGTGTTCCTGGGCCATGCCGAAATCGATGCAGATGGCCTTGGCGTGGCCGATGTGGAGGTAGCCGTTGGGCTCCGGCGGAAAACGCGTGACCACTTGGCCGCCGTTGCGGCCTGCGGCGAGGTCGGCCTCGATGATCTGCCGGACGAAGTGCTTGCTCGCCGGCGTCGCGGGCGTGCGGTTGTCTGTTGTCATGGTTGAAATTCCTGTCCGCCCCGCAGGGCGGCGCATTGTAGTCCGATTTCCGCCGGAAAAAACAAAAAAGCGCTGCGCCTGAGAAGGACCAGCCGGCCGGGAGCGTGGCGCCCCCTCCGGCGGGGGTCAGCCGTCCTTGGGGGGCGGCGGGGGCGGGGGCGGCGGTATGACGCCGGCCCCGAAGCAGGAGGGGCAGGCCCGCGTTACTTTCTTTACGGCCGTGCCGGTGGCGCCACAGAAGGGACACGGCTGTTCCTGGGTGCTGCCCCCCTTGCCGCCCTTGCCGCCAAAACTGCCGCCCATCGTGCTCTTGACGATCTTGCCGGCGCCACCGCAGGTCACGCACTTCATGGCGACTTCTTCCTCCAGCATCTTCGCCCCGCTGCAGTTGGTGCAGGCGATGAATTCCTCGACGAGGGCGGCGCTCAGCACGCCCTTGGCCTGACACGCAGGGCAGGGCTGCTGGACCAGGCCGAACACCTTGCCGGTCCCCTTGCAGAAGTTACAGTCGGCCTCGGTCTTGGAGAAGCCGGACTTGGTCTTGCCGGTGCCCGCGCAACTCCGGCAGGGCCCCTCGGCTTCGACCCCGACGGTCTTGCGACCGCGGCAGGCGGGACACCAGACGAACGCCGGGCGCACGGCATTGGTGGCGACCTCCGGCGCGGATTTGGCGGCCATGGGCCTGGGCGCGACGACAAGCGGGACCGGCAGATGTTGCGGCGGTGTCTGCGCGCGGCACCACGCAAAACCGGCGGCGCCGAGCAACGCCGCCACACCGATCAGAACATAGCGCTTTTTCATGGTCACCTTCCCATTGTCCCCGAAGGGGTCTTGTTGAAGTTTATTTCCAAGGCCTTGCATATCAAGTGGTGGGCGCCGGCGGCGGTGGAGGGGTCACGCCGGAGCCGAAGCAGTCGGGGCAGGCGTTTTTCTCTTTCCGGTCCAGCTTGCCCGTTCCGCTGCAGAACGGGCAGCTGCCCGGGGAAAGTTTGCTCATTTCGCTGATCACCTTGCCCGTCCCGCGGCAGCTCTGGCAGTTCACTTGGGAGACCGCCTCGATGGTCTTGACGCCCTGGCACTTGGGGCAGGTCTTGAACTGCGCGGCCAGCGCCGGCGCCAGCTGCCCCGCCCGCTTACAGGTCGGACAATCCTGGACCGTATCCTTGGTGATTTTCCCGGTGCCCCGGCACGCGTTGCAGATCGTTGTCGCGTGCGTGGAGAGGGAGCCCTGGATGATGCCGTTGCCGCCGCAGGCCTTGCAGGCACCTTCTTTCGCCAAATGGACTTCCCGCAGGCCGCGGCAGGTCGGGCAGGCGGCCATGGCTGGCGCCGGCGCGTGGGTGACGGTGGCCGGCGCCGCCTTGAGCTGGAGCGCCGCCGGGTCCATCCCGGGGGCGGCGGCCTCGTGGCGCTGCATATCCCAGGTGGCCCACGCCATTGCGAGCAGCACCAGCAAGAGCAAGAGGGACAGCGATTGCAATATTTTCATGATTCTCCCACGCGTCGCGACGCCGCGTTTGTAACGCAAGCGGAGCGCAGCCACAAACATTTTTCATCGTCAGCGCCGCGCGCCGATGCTAGCTTCCGCCCATGCCATCGAGGGAAATCAACGTCTCCGCGCCGGGCAGCCTGATGCTCATGGGCGAGCATGCCGTGCTGCACGGCCGGCGCGCGCTCTGCGCCGCGCTGGACCAGCGCATGCACGTGCGGCTGCGGGCGCGCACCGACCGGCAGCTCCGCATCCGCTCGGTGCTCGGCGAGTACCGGACCACGCTGGACGCCCTCAAGGTCCAACCCCCTTTTACCTTCGTGCTCGCCACGCTGCTGCGCCAGCGCCCGCGGCTGGGGCAGGGCCTCGACATCACGATCAAGGCGGAGTTTTCCCACCAGATCGGCTTCGGTTCCTCGGCCGCCGTGACCGTCGCGCTGCTGCGGGCGCTCGACGAAATGTTCGCGTTGGGCCTGTGCACGCCGGCCAAATTTCTGGCGGAAGCGCGCGCCATCATCCGCGGCGTACAAGGGTGCGGCTCCGGCGCCGACGCGGCGGCCAGCCTGCACGGAGGCATCGTCCTCTATCGCGCCGCGCCGCAGCAGGTGCGCGTCCTGCCGGTCGCCCCGCCGCTGACCGCCGTCTATTCCGGGTACAAGACGCCGACGCCGGCCGTGATCGCCATCGTGGACCGCCAGCGGCACCGTAATCCGCTGCTGTTCGCCAAGCTGTTCGACCTGATGGATGACTGCGTGGCGCGGGCCGTGCCGCTCATCGGTAAAAAAGATTGGGCCGGCTGCGGCGCCCTGCTGAATTTTCATCACGGCTTGCAGGCGGCGCTCGGCGTCAACACGCCGGAGCTGGAGCAGCTCTGCCAGCAACTGCGCGCGGCACCCGGCATCCAGGGCGCCAAAATTTCCGGCTCCGGCCTCGGCGACTGCGCCGTGGGGCTGGGGCATACGCGCCGGAAGTTGGCCGCGCAGCCCCTGTATCGCCTCCAGGTGGATCGCGCCGGCGTGCGGGTGGAAGCATGACGGCCTTTCCTCCCGGCTGGTCGCGACTGAACGTCGCGCTCGCGCACGATTGGCTGACGGGCATGCGGGGCGGCGAGCGCGTGCTCGAGTGGCTCTGCCGCGGCTTCCCGCAGGCGCCGATCTACACGCTGATCCACGATCCGGCGCGCATCTCCGCCGAGATCAACGCCCACCCGATCCACACGTCGGCGCTGCAGCGCGTGCCGGGCATCACGCGCCGCTACCGCTACTTCCTGCCGCTCTATCCCGCGGCCGTCGCCGGCCTGCCGGTGCCGGAGGCCGATGTGCTCATCAGCACCAGCCACTGCGTCGCCAAGAGCCTGCGCGTGCGGCCGGGCGCCAAGCATCTCTGCTACAGCTTCACGCCCATGCGCTACGCGTGGCTCTTTCACGACGAATATTTCGGCCGCAATCCGCTCAAGCGCGCTCTCGCCGCACCGGTGCTCGCCGCGCTGCGCCGCTGGGACCGCGCCACCGCCGCGCGCGTGGACCGCTTCGTCACCTTGAGCCACCACGTGCAGGACCGCATCCGCCGCTTCTACGGCCGCGACGCCGATGTGGTCTATCCGCCCGTGGACGTGGACTACTTCACGCCCGGCGGCGCCGAGGAGCCCGACAACTTCGACCTGATCGTCTCGGCGCTCGTGCCCTACAAGCGCGTGGACCTGGCGGTGCGCGCCTACACGCAGCTCGGCTGGCGGTTGAAAATATCCGGCACCGGCACGGGCTTCGAAGCGCTGCGGAAGATGGCCGGCCCCAACATCGAGTTCCTTGGCTGGCAGGCCGACGACCAGCTGCGCGAGCTCTACCGCCGCTGCCGTCTGCTGGTTTTTCCCGGCGAGGAAGATTTCGGCATCGTCCCGCTCGAGGCGCACGCCTGCGGCCGGCCGGTGGTCGCGCTCGCCCGCGGCGGTGCGCTGGAAACCCTCCTCGACGGCGAAACCGCGGTCTTCTTCCGCGAACAGACCGAAGCCGCGCTGCTCATGGCCGTCACCGCCGCGGCCGCCAAACCCTGGTCGCGGGCGGTCATCCGCCGCCAGGCCGAACGCTTTGCGCCGCAGGAGTTCATCAACGGCCTCGCCGCCAGTCTTGAAAAATGCTTGGCCGGAGCTTGACAAGCGCCCCCGGCTTCACTACTTTCTCCGCCTTCGCCGGCCGGGAACGGTTCAAGGCCGGTTTTTTTCGTGGAATCGAGGATCGCATGGAAGCCTATGCCGTAGTCGAGACCGGGGGTAAGCAGTACCTGGTCAAGCAAAACAGTGAATTGGAAGTCGAGAAGC
This sequence comes from uncultured Lentisphaerota bacterium, assembly GCA_903912445.1. Taxonomy (GTDB): domain Bacteria; phylum Verrucomicrobiota; class Kiritimatiellia; order CAIQIC01; family CAIQIC01; genus DP16D-bin41. The sequence continues at coordinate 1,766 of CAIWHP010000010.1, read as the reverse complement.
TCGCCGGCGAAGCCGGGACGAGCATTACGCTCGATCGCGTGCTTGCCGTGTCCGACGGCCAGCAGCTCAAGGTCGGCGCACCGGTCATCGCGGGCGCGGCGGTCATCGCCACGGTCGTCGAGCAGTTCCGGGGCGAGAAGACCGTGTCCTTCAAGAAGAAACGCCGCAAGGGCTATCACAAGAAGATCGGGCATCGGCAGTCGCTCACGCGCCTGACCGTTACAGAAATCAAAGCCGGTTGACCGGCGTATCCTTCGGAGGAAGTAGTCATGGCAAGTAAATCAGCTTCAGCCCGGAACGGCCGCGACAGTCACGGCCAGCGGCGCGGCGTCAAGTGCTACGGCGGCGAAAAAGTCACCTCCGGCAGCATCATCGTCCGGCAGCGCGGCACCAAGTTCATCGCGGGCGCCAACGTGAAGATGGGCAAGGATTGCACGCTCTTCGCGGTCGCGCACGGCACCGTCTTTTTCGACAAGGACAGCAAGCGCGTCAACGTGATTGCCGAGCCGGTAGCGGCCACGGCCTGATACGCGGCCCTGTGCCAAAGCAGCGGGCGGACCTTCGCAGGTCCGCCCGTTTTGCTTTTCCCCCGCCGCCAGCTTCAGGCCGCCAGCGGCGGGAGCAGGGCCTTGACGTTGGCGATCAGGTCCCGCATCCGGAACGGTTTGACCATGACCTGGTTGGCGCCCAAGGCCTTGGCCACCGGCAGCATCGTCTGCGTGGGTACGCGCGCCTCGCCGGAGATCGCGATGATCGGCAGGGTGGGGTGCCGTTGGCGCAGTTCGCGGATGACTTCGAGTCCATCGCGCTCGGGCATGAAGATGTCGGTGATGACCAGGTCGGCAGGTTGGGCGTGGAACAGCTGCAAGCCTTCCTGCCCATTGGCGGCGAGGCAGACGCCGTAGCCGGCGGCCTTGAGACAGTCACGCAGGAGCAAGCGGATGCCGCTCACATCGTCAATCACCATGATGTGTTGGGTCATGGTCAAACCTCCAATACTACGCGGTGGCCTATACCCGCCCGGCCTTCCTTGGCTGCGTCATTGTGCCGGGGTGTGCCATCTGCTACGCAACCAGCTTAGCCGCGTTGCGCAGCCGCTGCAAAGCATTTTTTTGCTTGCAGTTATGGGTTGGACGGGCGGCCGCCAGCCCCCCTCCTGAGGTCTGTGGCTGTCCCGTCCGGGGCCAGCCGGAGGCGCCAGTTTCCCAAACGCGGAAAAGCAGCGGATGTGTGCTGGCGGGTTTTTATTCCGCTGGCGCGAGCTTCAGCAACAGCGCGCGGCTGCGCGCGGTGGGGACTTCCCAGCCGCACGCGACGCGGTAGCCGGGCAGCCAGACGATTTCGCCGCGGCACTCGACCACCGGGATGCGGCTGCGCTGTTCGCGCGGCACCTTGGCGTCGGTGAAGATGTCCTGCAACTTTTTCGTGCCCCGCAGGCCGAGTGGCGCCATGCGGTCGCCGGGCCGGGCAGCCCGGACCGTCAGCGGCGCCGCGCCGACCGCGGCGGCACTGAGGGTGGCGCGCGCCGGCAGGCGTCCCGGCTGCGTCGGTTTTTCCTTGAGGATGCCGCGCTGCGCGGAAACCTCCAGACGCCATGCGGCCGGCGCGGCCGGCGCCATTTTTTCCACGGCGAGCCGCGCATAGCGCCGCACGAGTCTCCAGCCGCCGCCGAGGTCGGCGGTTTTCGTGCCGCGCTTTTCCGCGAGCAGCGCGAGCGCCGCGGCGAGCGCGGTGTAGTCCAGTTCCTCCGGCGCGACGCCGGCGGC
>CAIWHP010000009.1 GCA_903912445.1 uncultured Lentisphaerota bacterium | reverse complement strand
CTTGAGATCAAAAAACTCGCCACCGGCTTGTGGGGCGAGGGACGCGTGCTGACGGAGACGAACCTCGCGTCCGCGCTGGCCAAACTGCAGACGCCGCCGGATGTGGTCTGCCCGGCGGGCATGCTGTGGACGCATCGCCGCGAGGGCGATGCCGATATCTACTTCCTCTCGAACCAGAAGGCGGCGGCGCGCACGGAGACGGTGTCGTTCCGCGTGAACGGCAAAGCGCCGGAGCTGTGGTGGCCGGAGAGCGGGCGCATCGAGAAGCCGGCGGTCTACGAAGTCGGCGCGGACCGCGTGCGGCTGCCGATCGCGTTTGGGCCGAACACCTCGGTCTTCGTCGTGTTCCGCGACAAGGCCGCCACCGACCGCGTTGTGCAGGCGACGCGCAACGGGCAGCCGCTGTTCAACATGGCCGAGCCGCAGGTGGCGGAGCGGAATGCGCCCGCGATCGACTCGTTCACCATGGCGGTTTGGGCCAAGCCCGAGGCCGACACCGTGTTGCTGAAGGAGGCCAACAGCGGCGTCCATGGCATCCGCGATAACCGCAATGACGCGTATCCGGCGCCGCATGGCGACACGTATGCGCTTGGCACCGGCCACGCGGGTTGCGGTTTGGCCATCGGCCGCAACGGCGTCGCCGTCTTTGAGCACGGCGCGAACTACTTTGCGCCGACGCTGGTCCACGCTGTGCCGCTGACCGACTGGACGCATGTGGCCGTGGTCTATCGCGACGGCCAGCCGAGCCTCTATCTGAATGGCGTGCTGGCCCACAAGGGCCTCAAGAGCAGCTACCAGACGCATCCCGGCGTGAACGATGGCGCGGCCAACACGCACTTTGCCGGCAAGCTCGGCAGCGGTACGGCGCTGAACCGCGCGCTCGACACGGCCGAGATCGTCGCGCTGATGAAGCAGCAGTCGCGGCCCGGTGTGGAACTGAGCGGGCCGGATCTGGCTCTCGCGCGTGACGCGCACGGCCACCTCGAAGCACGTATCCGTCGTGCCGGCAGCTACGCCTGGCAGACTGCCGCCGGCCAGAAGCAGTCGCTCGAAGTCGCCAGCATGCCCGCCACGGTCGAAGTGGGCGGGCCGTGGCAGGTGGGCTTCGATCCGAAATGGGGCGGCCCCGAAAAGCCGGTGGCCTTCACGCAACTGGAAGACTGGACGCAGCGCGTCGAACCCGGCATTCGTTATTACAGTGGCACAGCTGTTTACCGCACGACGTTCCAGCTCCCGTCACTCGACCCCCGCCACCCGACCCTCTGCCTCGATCTCGGCGAGGTGCATGCCATCGCCACGGTGCGCGTCAATGGCAAGGAGCTCGGCACCGTGTGGAAGCAGCCCTATGAACTCGATATCAGCGCCGCCGCCAAGGCAGGCGCGAACGAATTGGAGATCGAGGTCGTCAACACCTGGCTGAACCGGCTCATCGGCGATGCGCAGCCCGGCGCGCAACCGGTGACCTACACCGCCAAGACGGCTTGGAAGGCAGGCGAGAAACTGCTGCCCGCCGGCCTGCTCGGTCCCGTCAACGTGCGTACCATCGTGGTGCGGAAGATGAAAGAGTGACGAGTGCCGAGGGGCGAGTGACGGACTTGCGGTGTCGGATGGTGGCCGTCCTCTCGCGGAGCGAGAGGCCTACTGTGCCGGTGCTGGCAAAGTAGCCCTCACACTCCGCGTGAGGGTCTGTTAGGGCGCAAACCGCATTAGAGGCCTTTTTAAGGATGAACGAACGCATGAAACGCGTGGCGTTGGTGATGGGAATGCTGGCTGTGGCGGCATTGGCTTCGTCGTGTGTCGGCTCGCGCCCGGCGGCGGCGCAATGGACGCCGCTGTTCAACGGCAAGGACCTATCCGGTTGGACGGTGAAGTGCCTGGCGGCCGATCAGTCGAAGACGTTCTGGAGCGTGACCAACGGCGTCATCCAATGCGACTCCATCGGGCGGAAGGATCACAACTACGTCTGGCTGGTCAGCGGGCGCGAGTTTGGCGATTTCGAGCTGCGGTTGAAGTTTCAGGCGTTCCGCGACTCGCCCGGCAACAGCGGGCTCCAGTTCCGCAGCCGTTGGGACGAAAGCTGGCGCGGCGGCTGGCTCGATGGCCCGCAGGTGGACATCCATCCGCCGGCGGCGATGCCGTGGCGCACCGGCCTGATCTATGACGAGACGCGCGAGGAGCGGCGTTGGATTTCGCCGAGTTTGAAAAACTCGCGCATGGATCCCGCGCTCAAACCGGCGCGGCATGTGTTCAAGTATTGCGAGGACGGCGATGGCTGGAACGAACTGACGCTGCGCTGCCAGGGGACGCAGGTCACCACGATCCTCAACGGCGTGACGGCGACCGACTGGGACGGCCGGGGCGTGCTCGACAACGCCGCGCATGCCGCCCACAACGTCGGGCTCCAAGGCCACCTCGCCCTGCAACTTCACGCCGGCGATGAATTGCGCATCCGTTTCAAGGATATCGAAGTGCGCGCCCCGTGAGCCGCGCCCACCCGTGCCAAGGTCGGCGCCAATCAATACGTGATCCGCAGCAGTCGCAGCGAGGTGTCGAGATTGACCGTCAGCTTGCGCGTATTGCGTTGGGTTTGCAGGGCCGCCGGGTTCGCGGCGGTGATGTTGAATTCCTCGACCTTGGCCATCGCGTGCGCCGGGAAGGTCACGGTCACCGGCACCGTCGCGGGGCTGATATCGTCCTGCTCGTTCCAGAGCATCAGGAAATACGTGCCGGTCGAGTTTTGAAAGAGCGCCCAGCGGCCCCCGGCGTGGGGGGCGTTGGGCGGGGCGGCCGGCAAGCCTGCCACCGTGACGGCGAGCTTGCCCGGGGTGAAAGAGCACTTGTCCGCACCGTGATCGCCGGTGAGCTGGAACAGCGTGCGCAAGGTGTTGGCCTGGGCGTAGGGACTGGCGTCGTTGGTCGCGAACAGGCCGCAATACGGATGCGGGCCGCCGTAGTTGAAGAGCGCGAACCAGAAGGCGCCCTGCCAGTCGTAGTCGAGGTAGGAGGACAGCAGGAAGATCGGCGCCCAATACGCATCATAGACGTCGTTGGTTTTGTGGATTCTTGAGAACAGCGTCGTGTGCCATTCGGTGCAGACGGCTTGTTTCCCGGGGAGCGCCTGCTTGAAGCCGTTGTCGATGTCGGCAAATTCACCCGCCCGGCTATGGGCGTACGTGCCGTTGGGCGACCAGCCGGGATAGAAGTGAACATTGTTCAGGTCGGAATGGGCGAGGATCGCGTTGGTGGTTGCACCTAGATATTTGGTGAGATAGGCCGCCGGATTGGGCAGGCCGAAGACGATGGACGGCCCGACCACGGACACCGCCGGGGTCGCGGCGTGGACCTGCTGAAAAAGCTGGGTCTGCATGGCGACCGTGGCGGCGGGGGTGACCTTGCCGGCCCCGAAATCCATGTTCGGTTCGTTGATGCCCTCGACCCAGCGGACATAGTGGAGCCCGCTGCGCTCCGAGTCCTGCACGATCTTGACCATGCCGCCGATGGCGTTGGTCTTGCCGTTGGCGCCGATGGCGATCGAGAAAGGCGAGCCGGTCGCTTGAAACACCTGCCGGATCCAGCCGGTCTGCAACGGTGTCAGGTGGTCGTTAGTCGAGCCATCGCCGGAGTGATACTCGCGGACTTGGATCGTCAGCCCCGAATCCCCCGTGAGGTAGTTGATGGCGCGCGCTGTGGTGGCGGCATCATATTCCCCTTTGCTGCCGCCCCAACTCCAGGGATAGCCGTTGCGGTTGAGCTTCGAGAATGTGTTGACGCCGAACCGCTGCAGGCAATCGGCGATGCGATGGGCCTGCGTCCCCGTGGCATCGCCGGCCGGGCTGGCTGCCGCGCCAATGGGGGCGGCATTCGCCGGGTCGCTTCCCATCAGGAGCGCGACCGACAGCATCCAGCCGATGACTTGTCCTCGTATGCGCATGCAGGCCCTAAGCCGGAACGATTCAGTTGACCAGTGGTGAGGCCGTGGGCTTGAGTACTGGGTACTTATGAAACACCTAGTGGCCCAAGAGCCCAACGGCACTTACCAGGCGGTGAGCGTAAACATCAGCACCGCGGAGGGCAATCAAAGTCTTCGGCTTGGCTTCACGGACCACGCCTGACGGCCTCTGGCGGGCTGATGGTGTGGCGCCAGTTGTTGCACAAGAAACGCGTACGGGAACAATGGAACGGGTGCTGCCCCAGGCACCGACCAGTCCCCCCGCATTGGCTGCGGCGCGGCGACAGCGCTTGTGCGAACAACGCAGGGGGATTTATTGGTCAGTATCATGATCAACGGCCGGCCCACGCTGCGGTTGGCGGTTCCACCCGTCTGCGCGGGTGGTGGATAGCGATTATCGACAAACTCCGCAGCCCTCTGCCGCCCTTCAACCGCTGCTGTAATGCAGTTGAAACGCTGCGAGCATAATGAAGCGTGCAGGCCAATATCGGAGGGTCAACTGAAGCGTTCTGCTTAGGCGGTGAACAGCATAAAATTGCTTTTGGTGTCCGACCGCTTTAGCCTGCGGCCGATGCCAGCCGAATCGACAAACGGTCAAGACATGATGCCCGCCGGGGGGCCGCACTTTGTGACGACGCATTGGAGTATCGTGCTTCGCGCTACGGGCGGCGAAGCGGCTCCGAAGGCACTCGAGGAACTCTGCCGCGTGTATTGGTATCCGCTCTACGCGTTCGTGCGCCGGTTGGGGCGGTCGGCGCAGGATGCGGAGGATTTGACGCAAGCCTTCTTCGCGCGCTTGCTGGAGAAAAACTACATTGCGGACGCCGACCAGGAGAAAGGACGGTTCCGCACCTTTCTGTTGGTGGCCTTGAAACGGTTTCTCGCCAACGAATGGGACCGTGAGCACACCCAGAAACGCGGCGGATTTCAGACCGTCGTCTCGCTTGACCACGACCTGGCCGAGACGCGGTTCGCGGCAGAGCCGGCGCATGCCGAGCGGCCCGATGTATTGTTCGAGCGGCAGTGGGCGATGGCGCTGCTTGAACAGGTGATGGCGCAGTTACAGACCGAGTACGCCGCCACGGGCCGTGGGGAGTTGTTCGGGCATCTGCAGGCCTGCCTGACAAAGGACGAAGCAGCGTTGGCTTACGCGGAGATCGG
>CAIWHP010000008.1 GCA_903912445.1 uncultured Lentisphaerota bacterium | reverse complement strand
GACCGGCGCCTTCGCCCGCATCGCCACGCTCGCCGCCAATGCCAGGAGCTTCAGCCAGACCGTCACCGCCAGCACCTATTCCTACCGCGTGCGGGCGTTCAGCACGACGACCGGCCTGCTCTCCGGTTATTCCAACACCGCAACGCTGACGGTGAAATGAGCGCCTTGATGACAGGCCACCGTTTTTTGCTGTACAGGCAGGGGCCGCCCCACGGACTTCTAAATGAGTGTTAACTCAGAACCGGCAGCCGTACCCGCCAGCGTGTTGACCAGGCTGGGCGGGTTGTCCCCCCGCCAATGCGGCGTCGTCATCGGCGTGCTGGCCGGTGGGTTGTTCCTCACCGCGCTCGCCGCCGGCCAGATCAAGGCGGCGGTCGAAGCCGCCGGGCAACGCGAGTTCGCTTTTGCCTGCAACGAGGTCCGGCTCAACATCGCCGACCGCCTCGCCAGCAGCGTCCAGGTCCTGCGCAGTGGCGTGGCCTTCTGGGAGTCCTCGGCGACGGTCTCGCGCGAAAATTGGCGGACCTTCAGCCAGCAGCTCCAGCTTGAGCAAGGGCTGCCCGGTATTCAAGGGCTGGGCTTCGCGCTGGTGGTGCCACGCGAACAGCTGGCCCGCCATGTCCAGACCATCCGCGCCGAAGGGTTCCCGGACTATGCGGTCAGGCCGGGCGACGAACGGGAGCTGTACTCCGCCATCATCTACATCGAACCTTTCTCTGACCGGAACCTGCGGGCCTTCGGCTACGACATGCTCTCCGAGCCGGTGCGCCGCGCCGCGATGGAACGGGCCCGGGACGCGAACACCGCCGCGCTCTCCGGGAAAGTCACCCTGGTGCAAGAGACCGACCGGGAGGTGCAAGCCGGCACCCTGATGTTTGTCCCGGTCTATCGTCAGGGGGCGCCGCGCGAAACGCTGGCACAGCGCCGCGCGGCCCTCCAAGGCTGGGTCTATAGCCCGTACCGGATGACGGACCTGATGCGCGGCACCTTGCGGGGATGGGCGCAACAGGAGCCATGCCGGCGGCTCCGTCTGCAGGTGTACGATGGCGAGACCCTCACGGCAGATACCTTGCTGTATGACAGTCACGGTTCAGGTGCGGGAGCGCCGGATGCCACCGCGACCCTGACCCGGTTGATCCCGTTGGATTTCGCCGGACGCCGCTGGAACTTGCACCTGACCCTGCCCTCCGGACTGGCCTCCATGATCGATTACCGCAGCGTCTGGCTGGTGGGGGGCGGCGGGACGATCATCAACCTGCTCGTGTTCGGGCTGATGCTTGCCCTGCTCCGCACACGCCACCAGGCGCGGAGCCTGCAGGACAGCGCAGAAACCTACCGGGCCTTGTTCGTGGACTCGCCGGACGCCTGCCTGCTCATCGAAAAGGACGCGATCGTGGACGCCAACCGGGCCGCCGAGCATGTGCTGCACGGCACGCGGCCACAGCTCATCGGCCAGCCGCTGGCCCGTTTCTCGCCCCCCTGTCAGCCGGACGGCCGGACCTCGGCCACGGCCGCAAGCGAGATCCTCGACGTCACCTTGCGCGCCGGCCACCATACCTATGAGTGGGCGCAGCGCCGCCTGGACGGAGCGGATTTCCCTGCCGAGGTCTCCCTCGCGGCCTTGACGCTGCAAGGGCGGCCGGCTTTGTTTGCGGTCTTGCGCGACAGTACCGAGCGCCAGCAGGCGGCCCAGGCGCTGCAAGCGAGCGAGGCGCGGTATGCCCTTACGCTGGCCGCGGTGAACGATGGCCTCTGGGATTGGAACACGGCCACCGGAGCCGCGTGGTTCAGCCCCACGTATTATGCCCTGCTCGGCTACGCCGACCGGGAATTCACGGCCAACTATGCCACCTGGCGGCTGCTGGTCCACCCAGACGACCTCGTCCGGGTCGAGACGGAACTGCAGCTGAGTGTTGTAAACCGCACGGGGTTCGCCGTGGATCTCCGGATGAAGTTGAAGTCCGGCGACTGGCACTGGGTCTCGACTCGCGGCAAGGTGGTGGAACGGGATGCGGAGGGGAAAACGCTACGGATGGTCGGGACCTTGAGCGACATCACCGCGCGCAAGCAGGCGGAAGAAGCGCTGCAGCGGAGCGAGGAACGCCATCGCGTGGTGACGGACACGATGCTCTACGGTCTCGTACATCAACGCGGCAACGGCACCATCATGGCGATGAATCCAGCCGCCGAACGCATCCTCGGCCGGACTATCGCGGAGTTCATGGGCAGCAGTTCCGTACAAGAAGAACACCACACCATTCATGAAGATGGCTCTCCGTTCGTGGGGATGGAACATCCGGCGATGGTGGCGCTGCGCACCGGCCAATCCATCTGCAATGTTGTGATGGGGGTGTGGAATCCGCAACGCAAGGAACGCCGCTGGATCGAGATTGACGCGGTCCCGGTTTTCGCGCCGGGCCAAGCATCGCCGACGGAAGTTTATACGGTATTTGCGGACATCACCGCGCGCAAGCAGGCGGAGCAGGCCCTACAGCTGCAGGGCGCGGCGCTGGCGGCAGCCGCCAACGCCATTATCATCACGGACAGCCACGGCACCATCGAGTGGGCCAATCCCGCGTTCTCCGTTCTCACCGGCTACACCTTGGCGGAGGCCTACGGAAAAAACCCACGCGACCTCGTCAAGTCCGGCCAGCAAACCGCGGCGTTCTACAGGGAACTCTGGTACACCATCCGCGCCGGGCAGGTCTGGCACGGCGAGCTGGTCAACCGCCGCAAGGACGGCACGCTCTACACCGAGGACATGACCATCACACCGCTGCGTGCGGTCGGCAACACGATCACCCACTTCATCGCCATCAAGCAGAACGTCACCGAGCGCAAGGAACTTGAGGCGCAGCTGCTGCGCAGCCAGCGGCTGGAAAGCATTGGCCGGCTCGCCGGCGGCATCGCCCACGACCTCAACAACATCCTCGCCCCGGTGCTGCTGGCACCCCCGATGTTGCGCGCAGCCATCAGCGACCCCGACACGCACAACCTGGTGGACATAATCGAAACCGCCACCAAGCGGGGCGCGGAGATCATCAAGCAGCTGTTGGCCTTCAGCTGCGGCCTCAAGAGCGAGCGCGTCCCGCTCCAACTCAGCCTGCTGGTGCGCGAGATGCGCACGCTCATGCGCGAGACCTTCCCCAAGAACATCACGGTCCGCCTCCAGTTGCCCACCGAGGCTCCGCTCGTCCTCGGCGACACCACGCAGCTGCACCAGGTGCTGATGAACCTCTGCGTCAACGCCCGCGATGCCCTGCCAGACGGCGGCGAACTGACGCTCAGCCTCGAGGCCGTCTCCCTGGACGCCGCCGCGGCCGCGGTGATCCCCGGTGCGCGCGCCGGTAGTTTCGTAGTCCTCGGCGTTGGCGACAACGGCACCGGCATTGCACCGGAAATTCTGGACAAGATCTACGACCCGTTCTTCACCACCAAGGCCGTGGGCAAGGGCAGCGGCCTTGGGCTCTCCACCACGCTGGGCATTGTCCGTGGCCACGCCGGGTTCATCCAGGTGCGGAGCGCGCCCGGCCAGGGCACCCTGTTCCGCGTCTTCCTGCCGGTTTCCATTGAGTCCCTGCTGGTTGACAGCACGGCAGCAGCTAAGGAGCTGCCGGCCGCCCCCCAGGGCCACGGCGCGCTGGTGCTGGTCGTGGATGATGAAGCTTTGTTGCGCCTCATGGCCCGGAAAATCCTGAAGGGCAACGGCTACCGCGTCCTTGAGGCGGAGGATGGGGCCGAGGCGCTGCGCCTGTTGGAGAGCAGCAACGAGCTGCCGCAGGCGGTGCTGACCGACCTGCTCATGCCCCGCATGGATGGTCTGACGCTGATCCGCGCGCTGCGCCAGCTCCCCGTGCCCCCGAAGATCGTCGCCATGGGCGGCATCCCGCCGGTGCCGGCAACCCTGCAGGAGTCGGGACTTTCGGCAGCGACCTTCATCGCCAAGCCGTTCGACGCCGCCAGCCTGCTCAACGCCCTGCACACCGTCCTTGCGTGAGGCGCGGGCGCAGCGGTCAACTGGCGGGCGGCGCGTCCAACAGCGTCCGCGCAAGACCGCGTGCCCGGCAGGTGTTTGCACGCCAGAGCGCCGGGCACATGGGCGGGCAACCTGTCCGCGGCACATACTCTTTTGCGAGTAATAAATTTATTTGAGCGCTCCTGCGTTCTGGCCGACACTCATCCCCGGGCACCGTATGCCGCACCCCCCGAGGCTTTACCCCAGCCTTTTTCCGGCATGCGGTGCCTTTTTTATATGCACGTATTTTCGGGTTTGCCGGGCGGCCAGACTAGCCCTGCGCCGCCGCGGGCGCAGGCACCAGGCTCGCGACCAGATCCTCCAGCGTATCCAGCAGGAAGGGCTTCTCCAGCACGCTGTCGGCGCCTTGGGCCATGGCCGCGCAGGCCAGCGCATGGCCCGCCCCGGTCATGGCAACGATTTTGAGAGCGCGATGCTCCGCGCGCAGCTGCCGGATGAGCGCGAGCGTGTTCTCGCCCTTCAGCAGGATATCGATGAGCACGAGGTCGGCGCCCTCCCGTGACAGCGTGTCCAGGCAATCGCGCACCGTGCTGGTGACGGTGACTTTCAGGCCGTCTTGCTCTACGCCCCGCTCCAGCAGGCGGCACAGCTGTTGGTTGTCCTCGCAGATTACGATGCGTGTCATAGGCCCTCGTGGCCCCTGTCCGGGGCGTAGCCGTTCATAAGTCCTTCCCGAGCTGCACTGCGTAGCGCTTCAGCCCGGCGGTGGTTTGCAGGCCGAGCTTGCGCCGGATGTTCGACAAATGTTTGCGCAGCGCGCCCGTGGTGCTCCGCAGTTTTTTGCTGGCCACGGTTTGCGGGCGCTGGAGCAGGCACGGATCCCCGCGCCCGGAAAAAACGAGTATCTTGGGCCGCGGGGACGTGCGCTGCAGCCGTCGCGCCAGCAGCAGCCCATCGCCGCCGGACAAGCCGACAGCCAGCAGCACCACATCCGGACAGTGCGCCGCTCTGTTCCAGCATGGCGGTCAGCATCTTCGCCACCAGGCTTTCGTCCTCGATGATAGCCACTTTTATTTTACTCACGGGTGCACTCTCGCAGCGCATGAGCGGCGCTCCAAGGAATAATAATACTCACATATAGGTAGACCGGACGGTCGTTCCGCCTGGGGAAAACGCCCGGCGGCCGCCCCCGGCACCCAACGGAAGCTTGCGCGGCGGTGCCCCCCCCCCTGAGGACAGCCGCCGAGCAACCCAAGGGGAAAGGAGTGCCCTGTGAAGCCGCTGGCCCGCGGGCGGGGCCGCGGGCAGAGCAGGAGACCAAAACCACCCGGGAACGGGTCACATCGGCAGCGGGAGCAGCTCGCGCTCGAGGGCCTCGTAGCGGTCGATGACGCGCCGGACGTAGGCGCGCTTCTCGGTGTAGGTGCCGGGGAAGAAGCTGCCCTTGAAGCCGGCGATGACGAGGTTGCGGAATTCGTGGCGCTGGATGTTGAAGTGCGTCGCGGCGAGTTCGAGCTCGCGGCAGCTGGTGGTGTGGCTGACGAGCCGGTTGTCGGTGTTGATGCTGACCGAGAGGCTGTGCGCGAGCATCTGCTGGAGCGGATGATCGCTGAAGCGCCGCATCTGCGGCACGGTCTGCAGGTTGCTCGTCAGGCAGACCTCGATGTTGATGCGCGCGCTGGCGACGTACTCGGCGAGATGCCGCACGTAGGCCTGCGGATCGCCGACCGCCGGGTTGTGGATCATGTCGGCGTTGAACAGGAACGTGCCGTGGCCGATGCGGTTGGCGTGGCACTCGGTGATCGCCTGGAAAATGGACTCCGGCCCGTAGGCCTCGCCGGCGTGGACGGTCTTGCGGATGAAGTGGCGGTGCGCGAGCTGATAGGCGGCGGCGTGGTGCTCGGACGGGTAGCCGGATTCCTCGCCGGCGAGGTCGAAGCCGACGACCGGCAGGCCGGCGCGGTGGGCCAGGTCGGCGGCGGCACGGGCCACCTCCAGCGAGGCCGTCGCGAACACCTCGCGCTTGCGCGCATAGGGCATGACACTGAACAGCCGCGCGTAGTAGGGCGCGGTCCCGGCCGTGAACGCGCGCAGCGCGCAGAGGATGACGCCGAAGTGGAACGGCAGCTCCTCGTCCAGCCTGACCGCGCGCGAGCGGTTGTGCGCCCGCTGCGCGCGCTCCAGCCCGCGGCAGACGGCGGCGACGGCGCCGGCAAACCCCAGCCGGTCGTTGCAGTGCAGCTGCGGCGCGAAACGCACCTCGATGTAGCGCACGCCCTCGGCCAGGCAGTCCTCGGCCAGTTCGCAGGCGACGCGCTCGAGGTTTTCCGGAGTCTGCAGCACCGCGCAGGTCAGGCTGAAGCCGCGCAGATATTCGCCGAGGTTCCGGTAATTTTTTTTGAAGACCAGCCGGCACAAGCCGTCCTCGGTCTGCGACGGCAGCTTGACGCGCGCGCGCTGCGCCAGCTCGATCAGCGTCGGCAGCCGCAGCGAGCCGTCGAGGTGGAGGTGCAAATCAGTTTTCGGGATGCGGCGGATGAACTCTTTGGTGATGCCTGCGTTCATGAGGTGAAAGCTGCGCCGCTTTCAGGAGGATGTCAAGGCGGGCCCCACTCCGCCCGCAACTGTTCCGGCGTTTTGCCAGCGGCGCGGAGCGTTGACGCGCGGGCACAAAAGCCGCGGCGCGGTGTTGCAACACGCGGCGGCGGGACTTATGCTGGGGCCGGAAATTGAGGTGGCTATGTTGACGACTGTCGAGGCTGTGATCGGGAAGGATGGCGCGGTGCGCCTGAAGGAACCACTGCAGCTTGACCATCCTTGTCGCGCTTTTGTGACCATTCTGGATGAGGCAGAACAGCCTGAGACGGCCCTGCTTAGCGAAGCTGCGCTGGCACAGGACTGGAACCGCGCGGAGGAGGATGCAGCATGGTCGCACCTACAGTCGGCGCCGTAGTGCTCGTTCATTTTCCGTTCTCCGATCTTTCCGCCAGCAAACTCCGGCCTGCCGTGGTGTTGGCGGATGCGGGTCGTGGCGATTGGATTCTCTGTCAGATCACCAGCAATCCCTACGCAGATCAGGATGCGCTGCTCCTTGAGTCGGTTGATTTTTCCAACGGGTCGCTTCAGCGCAGTAGTTTTGTGCGCCCCGGCAAGCTCTTCACGGCGCATACCTCGCTCATGGCCGGTCACGCCGGCCAACTCACACCAGAACGTAGTCGCGCAGTCCCCGCCGCCGTGCTCACGTTGTTTCAGCGCGGTCTGCCATAAGAGCCCATCCTTCCCGCAACTGTTCCGGCGTTTTGCCAGCGGCGCGGAGTTCGCGGAGCGACAGGGCGGCGGTGCGCTTGGCGAGGCGTTGGCCGGCGGCGTCGCGCAGCAGGGGGCCGTGGAACCACGCCGGCGGCGTCCAGCCCAGCGCGCGGTAGATCAACAGCTGCCGCGCGGTGGAGAGCAGCAGGTCCTCGCCGCGCACCACCTCGGTGATCTGCATCGCGTGGTCATCGGCGGCGACGACGAGTTCGTAAGCGGGGACGCCGTCGCGCCGCCAGACCACGAAGTCGCCGAAATCGCGCCCGGCCTCGAACGACTGCCTGCCGCAGCGTCCGTCCACAAATTCGAGCCGCTCGCCATCCGGCACGCGGAAGCGCCAGTTGCTGCCGTCGGGCTGCTCCGGCAGCGTCCACGTGCCGGGCGCAGGCCGCCACTGCGCCGGGAAGAGCGCCTCGCCCTCGCCGGCGTGCGGCGCGCGCGGCGCGTGTTCCAGATCCTTGCGCGAATGTGCGGAGGGATAAATCCAGCGGCCTTCCAGCAGCTGTCGCCAGGTTTCGAGATGGAAATGTCTGCGCTCGCTTTGCGTGTAGGAGGGGAACGGTCCCCCGAGGTCGGGGCCTTCGTCCCACACGAAACCGAACCAGCGTAAATCTTCAAGCATGGCCGCGGTGAATTCCTGTTTACAGCGCGCGCGATCAATATCCTCGACGCGCAAAAGCAGCTGCCCACCCGCGGCGCGCGCGCGTTCCTGCGCGAGCCAGAAGGTGCGCGCGTGGCCGAGATGCAGGTGGCCGGTCGGCGTCGGCGCGAGCCGTCCACGGTAGGTTTTTGCTGGCTCCGGTGTCGTCATCTGGGGCGACTATAGCGGAGAAAAAAGCGGCGCGACAGCCCGCAAAAAAACCGTCGGGCCGGCTTGTGGTGGGCGACCGGCCGCGCCACAATATATGGCGCTGGAGGGGGGCGCCTTTCCCAAGGATTGGAACTCCGGAAGGGCGGTTTTTCCAAGCCTTGGAAAATACTTTGGCATACTTTCCCAAGCCTTGTAAAATGAACAACTTAAAAAGCACCCGAAAATGCGATTTCCGTTGTGCCCGGGGCCTGTTTTTGGTACAAGAAGCGCCACAATTCGGGAGACATAGCGGATCATGGCAAAAAACGATCAGAATGACGAAGTCGTGGCAGTAAAATCGACAGATTTAACGGCGCCGACGGCGGCGGACAACAGCAAGAAGTACGATGCGGGTTCGATCCAGGTGCTCGGCGGCATGGACGCCGTCCGCAAGCGCCCGGCGATGTACATCGGCGACACCAGCGTGCGCGGCCTGCATCACTGCGTCTACGAGGTGGTGGACAACTCGGTGGACGAGTCGCTGGCAGGGTTCTGCAATCTCATCGAGGTGACGATCCGCGCGGATGGCTCGGTTTCGGTGAACGACAACGGCCGCGGCATCCCGGTGGACATGCACAAGACCGAGAAGCGGCCGGCGATCGAGGTCGTGCTGACGGTGCTGCACGCCGGCGGCAAGTTCGACCATAACTCCTACAAGGTGTCCGGCGGCCTGCACGGCGTCGGCGTCTCGTGCGTCAACGCGCTGAGCGAGTCGCTCGACGCCGAGGTGCGGCGCGACGGCAAGGTCTATCACCAGCGCTATGAGCGCGGCGTGCCGGTGACGAAGCTGGAGACGATCGGCCAGACCAAGGGCACGGGCACGAAGATCACGTTCATGCCGGACAAGCAGATTTTCACCGTCACCGAGTTCAACTGGGACATCCTCGCCAACCGCCTGCGCGAACTGGCGTTCCTGAACAAGGGCCTCGAGATCAAGCTGCGGCAGGAGGAGCCGGGACGCGAGGAGACCTACAGCTACAAGGGCGGCATCATCGAGTTCGTCGAGCATCTCAACCGCAACAAGGCGCCGCTGCACCCGAAGGTGGTCTATTTCGGCCGCGAGCAGGACCGGATCCAGGCGGAGATCGCGCTGCAGTACAACGACAGCTACAGCGAGAACGTCTTCTCGTTCGTCAACAACATCAACACGATCGAGGGCGGCACGCATCTCTCCGGCTTCCGCTCGGCGCTGACGCGCACGCTCAACCAGTACGCGAAGGCGAACAAGCTGCTCAAGGGCGAAGACGAGACGATGAGCGGCGACGACGTGCGCGAGGGCCTGACCGCCGTCATCAGCGTCAAGGTGCCCGACCCGCAGTTCGAGGGCCAGACGAAGACGAAGCTCGGCAACAGCGAGGTCGAGGGCATCGTGGCCTCGATCACCAACGAGCAGCTCGCGGTCTATTTCGAGGAGCACCCCTCCGTCGCGCGGCGCATCATCGACAAGGCCGTGCTGGCCTCGCGGGCCCGCGAGGCGGCCCGCAAGGCGCGCGACCTGACGCGGCGCAAGGGCGCGCTGGACTCCGGCTCGCTGCCCGGCAAGCTGGCCGACTGCTCCGAGCGCGACCCGGCGCTGTGCGAGCTGTACATCGTCGAGGGCGACAGCGCCGGCGGCTCCGCCAAGCAGGGCCGCGACCGGCGCTTCCAGGCCGTGCTGCCGCTGCGCGGCAAGGTGCTGAACGTCGAGAAGGCGCGCGAGGACAAGATGCTCGCGAACAACGAAATCCGCATGATGATCATGGCGATCGGCACCGGCCTCGGCGGCGAGGGCTTCGACATCAGCAAGCTGCGCTATCACCGCGTCATCATCATGACCGATGCCGACGTGGACGGCTCGCACATCCGCACGCTGCTGCTGACCTTCTTCTACCGCAAGATGCCGGTGCTGCTCGAACAGGGCCGCATCTTCATCGCGCAGCCGCCGCTCTACAAGATCAAGCGCCGGAAGCGCGAGGAATACATCGAGAGCGACACCGAGCTGACCAAGATCCTGCTCGAGCTCGGCCTGGAAGACCTCACGCTCGAGCCCGCCAAGGGCCTGCCGGCGACGAAGCCGGAGCAGCTGCCGGAGCTGCTCAAGTGCATCTCGGAGATCGAGCACATCGTCGAGCTGCTCAAGCGCAAGGGCATTGCCCTGGCGGAGTTCCTGCAGCACCGCGACCCGAAAACGAAGCAGTTCCCGCAGTACCGCGTGCAGATCGGGCAGAACGGCGAGAGCGAATATCACTACGTGGCCAACGAGGCCGACCTGCGCACGCTGCGCGAGGAACGCGAGAAGACGCTCGGCTTCCAGTTGGAGATTTTCACCGGCACCGGCGAGCCGGCGGAGAAGGGCAAGAACACGTTCCGCTGGACGGAAATCTACGCCGCGCAGTCGCTCGCCAAGCAGGTCGCGTGGCTCGAGCAGCGCGGCTTCAAGCTGGAGCATCTGCTCGAAGGCGAGACGCCCATCCTCCAGCTCGTCGAGGGCGAGGAGCGCAAGACGCCGGTCAACGGCCTCTTCGGGTTGCTCAACGCCATCCGCGAACTGGGGCGCAAGGGCCTCGAGATCCAGCGTTACAAAGGCTTGGGCGAAATGAACCCCGAGCAGCTCTGGGAAACCACGATGAACCCGGACAAGCGCAAGATGCTCAAGGTGATGCTCGAGGACGCCGTCCGCGCCGACGGCATCTTCAGCGTCCTGATGGGCGACGAGGTCGAACCCCGCCGCCAGTTCATCGAGGACAACGCGCTGAACGTCCGCAACCTCGATATTTGAGTTGCCTCCTGATCCTAATCGTAACTCTTAATCGTAATCCTCATGCAAACCATCTTCGACCATGACAAGTTGCAGGTCTATCAGGCCGCCATTCAGTTCGTCGGCTGGGCTGATACGATATTGCAGAAAGTCCCGAAGGGGTTGGCGGTATCCGGGCAACTGGATCGCGCGTCGACCTCCATCCCGCTCAACATCGCCCGCGGTTCCGCCTTGGAAAGCGCCGCGTGCCTGGATGTGCTGCTGGCCAAGAAACAGATCACCGAACCAGAGACCGTGGAAGGCAAGACCATCCTCGCGCGCATCGTTTCCATGTTGGTCGGCTTGATCAAGAGCACCTCGCCCTCACGCGTGTATGAGGAACCCGGCGAGTACCGGACGGGGAACGATTAAGATTAGGATTAAGAGTTAAGCGCAAGAGAAGATTTCAGGAGCATATAACGTGTACACACAAAACGAACGCCTCGATTTCATCAACATCGAAGAGGAGATGCAGCGGGCCTACATTGACTACTCGATGAGCGTCATTGTCGGCCGCGCGCTGCCGGATGCGCGCGACGGCCTCAAGCCCGTCAACCGCCGCATCCTCTACGCCATGAAGGACCGCGGCTGGGTCCACAGCAAGCAGCACGTCAAGTGCGCCAAGGTCGTCGGCGAGGTCATCGGCAACTACCATCCGCATGGCGACACCGCCGTCTACGACACGCTCGTCCGCATGGCGCAGGATTTCTCGCTGCGCTACATGCTCGTGGATGGCCAGGGCAACTTCGGCTCGATCGATGGCGACCCGCCTGCCGCCTACCGGTACACCGAGTGCCGGCTCGAGCGCATGGCCGAGGAGCTGCTCGCGGACATCGAGAAGAACACCGTGGACATGGCGCCGACCTTCGACGAAAAGTGCCTCGAGCCCAAGGTGCTCCCCGCGCGCGTCCCGAACCTGCTGGTCAACGGCAGCACCGGCATCGCCGTCGGCATGGCCACGAACATGCCGCCGCACAACCTCGCCGAGGTCATCGATGGCGTGGTCCACCTGATCGACAACCCGGACGCGACCGTGGCCCACCTGATGAAGTTCGTCAAGGGCCCCGACTTCCCCACCGGCGGCATGATCTGCGGCGCGACGCCGATCAAGGACATGTACGAGACCGGCCGCGGCCTGCTCAAGGTGCGCGGGCGCGCCGGCATCGAGGAGGGCGAGCAGGGCAAGGACCGCATCATCATCAGCGACATCCCCTACATGGTGAACAAGGCCACGCTGATCGAGAAGATGGCCGACCTCGTCAACGACAAGAAGCTCGAGGGCATCTCCGACATCCGCGACGAGTCCGACAAGGACGGCATCCGCGTCGTCATCGAGCTCAAGCGCGGCGCGAACGCGCGGGTGATCCTCAACAACATCTACAAGCACACGCAGCTCGAGAGCACGTTCGGCGCGATCATGCTGGCGATCGACCACGGCCGCCCGAAGGTGATGACGCTCAAGGAGCTGATGAAGTGCTTCATCGATCACCGCCTCGAGGTGATCAAGCGCCGCGCGCAGTTCGACCTCGAAAAGGCCGAGGCCCGCGCGCACATCCTCGAGGGCCTCAAGATCGCCCTCGACAACCTCGACACCGTCGTCCGGATCATCCGCGAGTCGGAGGACCGCGACGGCGCCCGCGCGCAGCTGATGAAGAAGCTCGGCCTCTCCGAAATCCAGGCCAACGCGATCCTCGACATGCGCCTCTACCAGCTCACCGGCCTCGAGCGCGACAAGGTCGAGAACGAATACCTCGAGCTCATCAAGCTGATCAACTACCTGCGCGACCTGCTCGCCAACGAGCGCAAGCTCTTCGGCGTCATCAAGGACGACCTGCTCGAGGTCCGCAAGCTCTACAAGGACGAGCGCCGCACCGCGATCGTCCCCGACGAGGGCGAGATCAGCATCGAGGACCTGATCGCCGACCAGGGCTGCGTGATCACCATCAGCCACACGCGCTACATCAAGCGCGTGCCCGTCAGCACCTACCGCCAGCAGAAGCGCGGCGGCAAGGGCGTCGTCGGGATGGACACCAAGGAAGAGGATTACGTGGAGCACGTCTTCACGGCCTCGACCCACGACACGCTCCTGTTCTTCACCGAGCAGGGCCGCGTCTTCCTGAAGAAGGTCTACGAGGTGCCCGAGGGCAGCCGCACGACCCGCGGCAAGGCCATCGTCAACCTGCTCGACATCGGCAGCGATGAAAAGATCGCGGACCTCATCAACATCCGCGAGTTCGACGAGAAGCTGCACTTCGTCATGGCCACCGAGCGCGGCATCGTCAAGAAGACCAACCTGGGCGAGTACCGCAACATCCGCGCCGGCGGCATCATCGGCATCGAGATCGAGGAGGGCGACAAGCTCATCGGCGTCAAGCTGACCCACGGCGACAACGAGGTCATGCTGATCACGCTGCAGGGCATGAGCATCCGCTTCAGCGAGGCGCAGCTGCGCGACCAGGGCCGCAACACCATCGGCGTCAAGGGCATCACCCTCGACAAGGACGACCGCGTCGTCAGCGTCGAGATCGTGGACCCGAACGCCACGCTGTGCGTCGCCTGCGAGAACGGGTACGGCAAGCGCACCGGCTTCGACGAATACCGCAGCCAGACCCGCGGCGGCAAGGGCCTGATCACCATCAAGACCAGCGAGCGCAACGGCGTCGTCGTCGGCGCGCATTCCGTGCGCGAGAACGACGCGCTGATGCTGATCACCAGCGGCGGGCAGATGATCCGCATGGCGGTCACCGACATGCGCTCCATCGGCCGCAACACGCAGGGCGTCCGCCTGATCAACCTCTCCGGCAGCGACAAGCTCGTCAGCGCCACCACGGTCGAGCCCGAGGACGAGGAGCCCACCTCCGGCATCAGCGAGAGCGCGACCCCGCCGGCGACGCTCGCGCCCTGACGCACAGCTTGCCAAGGCTTGCCCGTCCCGAGCGTGTCGAGGGAGAAACCGGCCCCGCGGTTTTTCCAAGCCTTGGAAAAGCTGGTCCCGAAAGTTTCCAAGGCCTGGAAAAAGCCGTGGTTCTGTTTCCAATCCCTGGAAAAGCGCACGTTATTCGGCGTTGTCACCAGCAGGGCGTGCCACTAGAATGCGCCGACTTTCGTGCTGTGCGAGGCAAGCTATGACCGAGGCCGGGCCGGGGTGCGGACTGCAACGTCAGCGGTGGCGCTGGCTCGAGAACTATGCCCTCGCGGTGGCCGTGGTGGCGGCGACGTTCGCGCTGCGCCTGGCGCTCGCCCCGGTATGCGGCAACCGGGTGATGCTGAATTTGTTCTCGCTGCCCGTCCTGCTGTGCGCTTATATGGGCGGCGTGGGGCCGGGCTTGTTGGCGATGGCGCTGGTCACGCTGAGCGTGGTCTTTTTCCTTCCTTCCGGCTTCCATTTCGGATCCCTGACAACGGCTGATGCCATCATGCTGGCCATGTTCGTCGTGACGAATCTGGTCATGCTGGCGCTGGTCGAGGCGTTGCACCGGGTGCGCCGGCGGCTGGAGCAGACCGTGGCCGGGCAGGAGCAGGCGGCGGCCGCGCTCCGCGAGAGCGAATCGCACTACCGCCTGCTGGCGGAACATACGGAGGACTTCGTCTCGGTCCACGATGCGCAGGAGCGCCGGCTTTTCATCAGTCCCTCGTATTACCGCCGGACGGGCTGGACGCCGGAGGATTTGCAAAACAGCCCGTGGGATGCGCGGCTGCACCCGGAGGAGCTGCCGGCGATCCAACAGGCGCGCGCGGCGAACCGGGCGGGGCAGATGACGCTGCTCGAGCACCGCATCCGCTGCCGGAACGGGGACTGGCTGTGGATCGAGTCGCGCAGCAAGCCGATCCTCGACGCCGGGGGGCAGCTGCAACAGCTGGTGATCTGGTCGCACGACATCACGGAGCGCAAGCGGGCGGACGCGGCGCTGGACGGGGAACGCCAGTTGTTGCGGACGCTGATCAACAACCTGCCGGACCTGATCTTCACCAAGGACATGGCTGCGCGGTTCATCATCAGCAACACCGCCCACGTGTCGTTCATGGGTGTACCCACCGAGGCGGCGCTGGCGGGCAAGACGGTGCTGGACCTGCACCCGGAGGAACTGGCGCGCGGGTATTATGAGGACGATCTGCGCGTGATGCACACGGGTCAGGCGATCATCAACCGCGAGGAGCTGGTGCAAGATCACGCCGGCGTGCGGCGGTGGTTTCTGACGATCAAGGCGCCGTTGCGCGACCTCACGGGCAAGATCACCGGCCTGGTCTCTGTCTGTCGCGATATCACGGAGCGCAGGCGGGCCGAGGCGGAGCTGCGGGCCCGGGAACGCCTGCTGCGCGAGGTGATCGACCTGGTGCCGCATCACATCTTCGCCAAAAACCACGAAGGCCGCTTCCTCTTCGTCAACCGCGCCGGCTCGCTCTGCTATGGCCGGGAACCGCGGGACCTGGTCGGCCATCTCGAGCGGGAATTCGCCTCCGACCAGGAGCAGGCCGCGGCCTTCCTCCGGGACGACCAGGCGGTGATCGCCAGCGGGCAGGCCAGGTTCATCCCGGAAGAACCGATCACGTTCGCGGACGGCAGCGTGCACTGGCTGCAGACGACGAAGATGGCCTTCGTGCCGCCGGGCGCCACGGAGCGCGCGGTCATGGGCGTGGCGGTGGACATCACCGAGCGCAAGCAGGCCGAGCGCGCCCTCGTCGCGAGCGAGGAGAAGTTCCGCCGCAGCGCCGCCAATATCGACGACGTGCTGTACAGCGTGGATGCCGCGACCCGCGAGTTCATCTACGTCAGCCCGGCATTCGAGCAGCTGCTCGGCTATACGCTGGCCGATGTCTATCGGCTGGGCGGCCGCCGCGCCTTCCTCGCCCAGGTGATCCAGGGGGGCAGGTTTGCCGACCAGGAGCGCTTGATGAACTCCCTGCTGACGCCGCACCCGGCCTGCCTGGCCGACCGCTGGGAAACCTGGTGGCGGTGTCGGGACGGGTCGCTCAAGTGCATGGAGGACCACTGGATTGCCGTCTACGACGGCGACCGGCTGGTGGCCACCGAGGGCGTGTTGCGCAACATCACCGAGCGCAAGCGGCTGGAAGCACAGGTGCAGCAGGCCCAGAAGATGGAGGCCGTGGGGCAGCTGGCCGGCGGCGTGGCGCACGACTTCAACAACATCCTGCAGTCCATCCTCGGCTTCACGGAGATCCTGCTGGCGGATACGCCGCCCGCGGACCGGCACCACGGCGACCTGCTGGAGATCCAGAAATCGGCCGAACGCGCCGCCGGCCTCACGCGCCAGCTGCTCGCCTTCAGCCGCCGGCAGATGATCACGCCCACCGTGCTCGACCTCAACGGCGTGGTCAGCAACATGCACAAGCTGCTGCACCGCCTGCTCGGCGAGGACATCCAGCTGGTGACCGAGTTGGCCGCCGACCTCCCGCGCATCAAGGCCGACGCCGGGCAGATCGAGCAGATCATCATGAACCTCGCCATCAACGCGCGCGATGCCATGCCCCGCGGCGGCCGGATCACCTTGACCACCGCCAGCGTGGTGCTGACGGCGGAGGACATCCCTTTCATCGCCGACGGGCGCGCGGGCCAGTTCGTCCGCCTGTCCCTGGCCGATACCGGCACGGGCATCGCGCCGGACGTCCTCCCGCACATCTTCGAGCCGTTCTTCAGCACCACAGGGCCGGGCAAGGGCACCGGCCTCGGCCTCTCGGTGATCTACGGCATCGCCCAACAGCACAACGGCTGGGTCAATGTCTATAGCCAGCTGGGCCAGGGCACCGCCTTCAAGCTCTACCTGCCCGTCTACGCCGGGGCCGAGGAGGGCAGCGCGCCGGCGGTCCGGCCCACGCCCGCGCCGCCGCGCGGCCACGGCGAACGCCTCCTGCTGATCGAGGACGAGCCCGAGGTCCGCAACCTGGCCACGCGCATACTGGGCGCCGCCGGCTACGAGGTGTTCGCCGCCGGCACCTCCGCCGAAGGTTGCGCCCTGTTCGACCGGGAGCACGGCCGCTTCGACCTGGTCTTCAGCGATGTGGTGCTGCCCGATCAAAATGGCATCACCACCGTCGAGCAGCTCCTGCACAAGAAACCCGGCCTCGCCGTGCTCCTGTGCAGCGGCTACACCGACCAGCGCTCGCGCTGGCAGGCCATCGCCGAAAAAAAGTTCCCCTTCCTGCAAAAGCCCTACCCCGCCACCGAACTGCTGCAGACGATCCACGCCCTCCTCGACGCGCGTGGCGCGCCGCCGGCCTGAGCGGCCGGGGGCTGGACATCGGCTCCGCCGGTTTTCCGGCGTTGACGCGGCGGCGGGCTGTGCCATGCTGCCCGGCGGTATGCAACTTTTTGCGGCAGCGTGTTGGTGCGCGCTCGCGGTCGGCGCGACGGCGGGGGAACATCCCGCCGGCGGCGACGCGGCGCTCGCCGCCGCGCTGCAGGTCGTCCGCCAAAAATTTGACGTGCCCGCCATCGCCGGTGCGATCGTGACGGGCAAAGGGCTGGAGCGCTGCGCCGCGGTCGGCCTGCGCAAGCAGGGGGCCGGGGTGGCGGTCACCACCAACGACCTCTGGCATCTGGGCTCCGACACCAAGGCGATGACGGCCACGCTCGCCGGCGTGCTGGTGGAGGCGGGGAAGCTGCACTGGGACACGACCATCGCCGCAGTGTTCCCGGAGTTGGCAGCAGCGCTGCAGCCCGCAACGACGAACCTGACCCTCAAGCATCTGCTCGCGCATCGCGCCGGGCTGCCGCGCGACGTGAACTGGGGACAATTCAAACAGGGCACCGTGCAGGCCCAGCGCCTGCAGGTGGTCCGCGAGGCGCTCGCCAAAAAACCGGAGTTCGCGCCCGGCGAGCGTTACCAATATTCCAACACGGGTTATGTGATCGTCGGCGCCATGCTCGAGCGCGTGACGGGGCAGCCGTGGGAGGAGGCCATCCGCGAGCGCGTGTTCAGCCCCTTGGGCATGACCAGCGTGGGCTTCGGCGGCGTCGGCACGCCGGGCCAGCTCGACCAGCCGTGGCCACATGGACCCAAGGGAAAACCACAGCGCAAGAACGGTCCGGCGATGGATAATCCGGCGGTGATCGGGCCCGCGGGACGTGTCCACTGCACGTTGCAAGATTGGGCGAAATTCATCGCCGACCAGCTCCGCGGCGCGCGCGGCGAACGCGCGCTGCTCACGCCTGCGAGCTATCAGCGCCTGCAGACGCCACCCTTTGGCGGTAACTACGCGCTGGGCTGGGGCGTGGCCCAACGCGACTGGGGCGGCGGCACGGTGCTGAGCCACACCGGTTGCAACACCATGAACTTCGCCAATGTCTGGGTTGCGCCGCTGAAAAATTTCGCCGTGCTCGTCTGCATCAATCAAGGCGATGACGTGGCCTTCAAGGCCAGCGACGCCGCCGCCAGCGCGCTGATCCGGCTGCGGCGGTGAGGGGAGCCGGTTTTTGGCGTCGCGTTCCGTGGGGTGTTTTGGCATCCTGCGCGCGGAGAACCATTATGAGCGAGACCAAGGAATTCATTGCGGTGGTGACGGGCGGCGCGGGCTTTTTGGGGTCGCACCTGTGCGATTACCTGCTGGCGCAAGGCCAGCGCGTCATCTGCATCGACAACCTGCTGACGGGCAACGTGGCCAACATCGAACACCTCGCGGGCAACGAGCGCTTCAAGTTCATCAAGCAGGACGTGACGGAATTCATCTATCTGCCGGGGCCGGTGGATTTCGTGTTCCACTTTGCGTCGCCGGCCAGCCCGATCGATTACCTCGAGCTGCCGATCCAGACGCTGAAGGTGGGCGCGCTCGGAACGCACAAGGCGCTGGGCCTCGCGAAGGCGAAGAAGGCGGGCTTCCTGCTGGCCTCGACCTCGGAGACCTACGGCGACCCGCTGGTCCACCCGCAGCCGGAGACCTACTGGGGCAACGTCAATCCGATCGGGCCGCGCGGCGTCTACGACGAGGCGAAGCGGTTCGCGGAGGCGATGACGATGGCCTACCACCGCTTCCACGGCGTGAACACGCACATCGTCCGGATCTTCAACACCTACGGCCCGCGCATGCGGCCGCGCGACGGGCGCGTCGTGCCGGCGTTCATCTCCGAGGCGCTCAAGAACGAGCCGATCACCGTGTTCGGCGATGGCTCCCAGACGCGCAGCTTCTGCTACGTCGCCGACCTGATCGCCGGCATCTTCAAGCTGGCGCTGAGCAGCTATCACGAGCCGGTGAACATCGGCAACCCGCAGGAGATGACCGTGCGGACGTTTGCGGAGAAGATCCGCAGCCTGTGCGGCAGCACCGCGCCGATCAGCTACCGGCCGCTGCCGGTGGACGACCCCAAGGTGCGCCAGCCCAACATCGCGCTCGCGCGGCAGCTGCTCGGCTGGGAGCCGCAGGTCGGACTGGACGAAGGCCTGGCCAAGACCATCGCTTATTTCCGCGCCATGCATGCGCGCGGGGCGCTCTGAGCTCGCGCCGGCTTCTGGGCGCTTGATTTCGGCCGGCGCGCTGGCTAGAGTCCGGCGGCTGGTTTTTCGAGGATGTTTTATATGAAACTGACCTTTCCGCGGCCCGATGGCACCATGGCGGTCCTGAAACTCACCGATCAGCCCATCACCCTGGGCCGCGGCCACGAGGCCGATGTCGTCATCAGCGACGAAAAGGTTTCCCGGATCCACTGCGGCATCCGGCTCTGGGACGGCGCGTATTTCCTCAAGGATCTCAAGAGCCGCAACGGCACGTTCGTCAACGAGGAGCCCGTGGACGTGGTCAAGCTCAAAGCCGGCGACCGCATCCGCGTCGGCTCGGTCGTGTTCAACTTCGAGTCCGACATCCGGCCCGGCACCGAGACCATCTTCCACCAGACCGAGCAGGAGTTCACCGCCGGCAAGGGCTACAGCACGATCCTCCGCGAGATCGTCAACGACATGGGCCAGCCGATCTCGATCTCCGAGCAGAAGCCGAAGACCGAGCGCTTCAAGAAGCCGGGCCCCGGCAAGTGACGCGGCGCGACGGCGCATGAACTCGGTCTACACCACCACCATCACCCGCGCCGCCCGCGCGCGCGGCCTGCGCGTCGCCGTGCTCGACTCCAGCCAGCCGGTCTTCGAGCTGCGCCGCGGACGGGAAGCGGTCCGCTGCTACAATGCGCTGACCGACCGCGTCGGCGCGGCAACCTTCTTCCTCGCCAACCACAAGCACGCCGCCAACCAGTTCCTGCGGCGCCATGGCTTCCCGGTGCCGGCCCAGCTCAAGTTCGGCGGCTTCGCCGCGGCGAAAAAATTCCTCGCGCAGCACCAGCGGATCGTCGTCAAGCCGTGCATGCAGTGGGGCGGGCGCGGCGTCGCCGTGGATGTGCGCACGCCGGCGGAATTGCGCGCCGCCGTGCGGCTCGCGCGGACGTTCGAGGACGAGGTCGTGCTCGAGCAGTGCGTCCGCGGCGAGGACCAGCGGCTGATCCTGGTCGGCGGCCGCTATGTCGCCGCGATCCGCCGCACGCCGGCGGCCGTCACCGGCGACGGCCGCCGCACCCTCGCCCAGCTCATCCGGCGCCAGAACCGGCGCGCGTGCGCCGTGGATCCGAGCCACCGCATCCCGCTCGACGCCGAGACGCGCCGTCAGCTCGCCCGGCTCGGCCGCCGCCTCGCCGACGTGCCGCGCGCCGGCGAGCGTGTGCAGGTGCGGCTCACCTCCAACTATCACACCGGCGGCGACGCGGCCGTCATCACCGGCGCAGTGACGCCGCAGCTGCGCCGCGTCGCCCAACGCGTCGCCAAGCTGTTCGGCCTGCCGCTGGTCGGCATCGACTTCCTGGTGGATGCGCCCCATAGAAAATTCTGGATCATCGAGGTCAGCCCCGACCTGGCGATCTCGCCGCCGGAGGGCGACACGGTGGTGGAGTTTTTCCTCGACGACCTCTTCCCCGGCTCCCGGCGCAAGCAGCAGGCGGTCTGTTGTCCAACGCCTGGAAAAGCGCGCGGCCACCCTTCCAAGGCTTGGAAAGCCCGCAACAAAAAGCGGCCAGCAACTTGACAACACGGGGGCGGTACCCTAGTTTCGAGCATCTTTTTCTATGGGCGATTTATTTCCAGCGCTGGACCCGATTCCCCTGCCGGCACCCGTCTGGCTGCTCAAGTCGCTGCATCTGCTCCTGCTCTCCCTGCATTTCGTCACGGTCCAGCTGCTGCTCGGCGGGCTGGCGCTGGCGTTCGTCTGGAGCCTGCTCGGCCACCTGCGGCGGGATGAAAAGTGCCGCGCGGCCTCCGGCGAGCTGGCCGGCTACCTGCCGGTGATCGTCACCTACGTGGTCAACCTGGGCGTGCCGCCACTGCTGTTCACGCAGGTGCTCTACGGGGTGGCGCTCTACACCAGCACCGTCCTGATCGGGGCCTACTGGATCAGCGTCATCTTCCTGCTGATCGTGATGTACTACATGCTCTACGCGGCGACCCGGCGCCTCGCGCGCGGACGCACCTGGTGGTTCCTGTCGCTGGCCTCGCTGTTGATCGTGCTGGGCGTCGCCAAGATTTATTCGACGGCGATGACGCTGATGCTGCGGCCGGAGGTCTGGCAGGCCATGTACCGCGCCAACGCGCACGGCACGCTCTCGCCGCCGCACGACCCCACCCTGCTGCCGCGCTGGACGTTCATGGTCTGCGCCGCCCTGGCGGTCGCGGGCGCGGCGCTGGTGGTGCTGAGCAAGCGGCGGATTTTCAGCACGGAGCTGCGCGACTTCTTTGCGGCGCGCGGCGGCCTCCTGGCGCTGGTCGGCGCACCGCTGTGGCTCGCCGCCGGGTTCTGGGTCTGGCACAGCCAGCCCGCGGCGGTGGCCCACCGGCTGGCGGAGCACGCCCTCTATCCGGCCGTCGGCCTCGCGTGGCTCGTCTGCGTGGCGCTGCTCGGCGTCTTCGGGCTGCTGGCGCTGGTGCGCAAGAGCCGGCTGCCGGTGGCGCTGGCCGTGGGCGTGGCGCTCATCGCCGTCCTCGCCGATGCGGCCGCCGTGATCTTCCGCGACGGCATCCGCGACGTGACGTTGATCGGCAAGGGCTTCAACCTGTGGCACCAGCCGCTCGAAGTGAACCTGCAGATCCTGATCATTTTCGGCGTGTTGCAGCTGTCCGGGCTGGTGGTGATCGGCTGGCTCGTGGCGACCATGGCGCGCGCGAAACCGGTGACGGAGGTGCCGCATGACCAAGCCTGACCTCCTTGCGCCACAGCCGCCGGCCGAAACCGTCCCGCCCCTCTCGCGGCGCAAGTTCGTCAAGGCCGGCATGGCGGTGGCGGGCGCGGCCTACGCGGCGGCGCTCGGCTATCCGCTCTACCGCTACCTCGCGACGCCCGCGGAGCACGCGGACGCGCTGGCGGCGGTCAAGGAAGTCACGCTCGCCGAGGCCGACAAGCTGCCGCGCGAGTCGGCCATGCTGTTCAAGTTTGCCGGCCGCCCGGCGCTGCTGCTGCACCACGCGGACGACACGTGGACCGCGCTGACCGCGGTCTGCACGCACCTGGGCTGCACGGTGCAGTTCGACAAGGACCGCAAGGCGATCTATTGCGCGTGTCACGGCGGCCTGTATGACCCCAAGACCGGCGCCAACATTTCCGGCCCGCCGCCCAAGCCGCTGCTGAACTACAAGGCGCAGGTCCTGCCGGGGAAGGTGGTGGTCTCCCGTGCCTGACCTGAAGAAAATCGGGACCGCGCTCTACGCCTGGGTCAACGAGCGCCTCGACCTCGAGCCGATGCTGAAGCACGCGCGCGCCAAGACCGTGCCGGTGCACAAGCACACCTTCTGGTACTACTGGGGCGGCATCTCGCTCTGCCTTTTCGTCGTGCAGGTCGTCACCGGCATTCTCCTGATGATCTACTACCGGCCCGGCCCCGACGCCTACGCCTCGGTGCGGGAGATCACCTACGAGGTCCATTTCGGCTGGCTCATCCGCTCGCTCCATGCCTGGGCGGCGAACCTGATGGTCGCGGCGATCTTCGTCCACATGTTCTCCGTGTTCTTCATGAAGGCCTACCAGAAGCCGCGCGAGTTCGGCTGGTGGACGGGCCTCGCGCTGCTGGGCCTGTGCATGGTCTTCGGCTTCAGCGGCTACCTGCTGCCGATGGACGAGCTGTCGTTCTTCGCCACGAAGGTCGGGCTCTCGATCCCGGGCGTCATCCCCGGCGCGGAGCCGGTCATCGCCGCCCTCGTGCGCGCCGGGCCGGAGGTGAACGAGTTCACGGTCCAGCGCTTCTTCGCGCTGCACGTGGTGGTGCTGCCGCTGCTGTTCATCCCGCTGCTCGCCTTCCACCTGTTCCTGATCCAGAAGCACGGCAACGCGCTGCCGCCGTCCGAGCGGCTCAAGCCGGAAGCGGCGCGCAAGTCGATCCCCTTCTTCCCGAATTTCGCGCTCAAGGACCTCGCCGTGTGGCTGATCGTCATCAACGTGCTCGCGCTGCTCGCGGCGTTCTTCCCGTGGCAGCTCGGCCCGCAGGCCGACCTGCTCAAGCCCGCGCCGATCGGCATCCATCCCGAGTGGTATTTCATGAGCCAGTTCGAGCTGCTCAAGGTGATCGGCCGCGTCCTGACGGGCGTCGCCGGCGAGCTCGCCGGCATCGGCCTGTTCACCGTGGGCATGGTGCTCTGGGCGCTGATTCCTTTTTATGACACGGAGACCGGCGGCGGACGGCGCGCGCGGCGCGCGACCTACTTCGGCCTGTTCGTGCTGCTCGCCATGGCCGCGCTGACGATCTACGGCTATTTCGATCTGAAGTGATTTATGAACTACCCCGTCTGGGAAGTGCCGTTCATCGGCAGCCAGCTCGTGATCGCGATCATCGCGATCTTCCACGTGCTGGTCTCGCATTTCGCGGTGGGCGGCGGCTTCTACCTGCCGATGGCGGAGATGCTCGCGCGCAAGCGCGGCGACCGCGCCTGGCGCGAGGTGGTCAAGAAGCACTCCAAGTTCTTCCTCGTCTTCACCGCCGTCTTCGGCACGATCACCGGCGTCGGCATCTGGTTCTCGATCGGCCTCGCCAACCCGGAGGCCACCAGCACGCTGATCCACTACTTCGTCTTCGGCTGGGCGATGGAGTGGGTCATCTTCCTGATCGAGCTGACCACCATCGCCGTCTATTATTACACATGGGACCGCATCCCGGACGGGCTCCACATCAAGGTCGGCTGGGCCTATGCCATCGCCTCGTGGCTCACGCTCGTCGTCATCAACGGCATCCTCACCTTCATGTTGACGCCCGGCGACACCTGGGTCGGCGTCGTCGGCAGCGGCAAGGAGACGCATGTCTTCTGGAATGCTTTCTTCAACCCCACCTACTGGCCCAGCCTCGTCATCCGCACGCTGTTCTGCCTCTGCATCGCCGGCTGCTTCGCGCTCGTCACCGCCAGCCGCATCGATGGCGACAAGCAGCCGCAGCTCAAGGCCGACATCATCCGCTGGAGCGTCCGCTGGTTGATTCCGATGTTCGTGCTGCTGCCGTTTGCCGGCGCGTGGTACGTCTGGCAGGTCCCCGCCGTGCAGCGCCACATCCTCGAGCTCGGCTTCTCCACCATCGGCCCGGGCGCCTTCACCATCGTCACGCGCATGGGCCTGATGTTCGTCCTCTCGTTCGCCACGCTGCTCGCCATCGTCTACCTGCTCGCCTACCGCAATCCGCGCGACTTCAAGCTCGGCAGCGCCATCGTCATCATCCTGCTCATGCAGGCCGCCATCGCCTCCACCGAGATGACGCGCGAGATGCTGCGCAAGCCGTTCGTCATCGCCCGCCACATGTTCTCCAACGGCGTGCGCCTCTCGCAGGTCGCCGGCTACAACGCCCACGGCTACCTCGCGCGGTCGCCGTGGGTGGCGGCCGCGGACCAGCGGGCGTGGGCCGCGCTGGACGCCGCCGGCCCCGCCGCCACCAACGCGCCGGACTACCAGGCGCAGATGTTCATCCGCGGCCAGCTCATGTTCCGCGGCCAGTGCCTCGCCTGCCACACCTTGGACGGCTACCGCTCCATGCGTGGCTTCCTCGCCGGCCGCGACCACCAGGGCGTCGGGAGCATCCTGACGATGCTGCACGACTACAAGGCCGACTCCCTCTACCACGCCTTCATGCCCCCGCTCGTCGGCACGCCAGGCGAGATCGCCGCGCTCAACCTCTACCTCGACAGCCTCGTCGCGCCGCCGGCCGCCGAGAAGAAATGATGGATGGGGGATGGTTGATGGAGCCTGACAGTTTTCCCGAATCGACGCCTCTCGACAGCTCATCCGTAAACGTGTGACCGCCGGAGCAGTGACCCGTGCCTGACCACGCCGCGTCGGTGACGCGGCCTACAACGGCGGCGGCTATAGGCCCGGTCACCGACCGGGCGGGGATGCGCGCCGGATGCGGATCCGCGAGCACAACCGCTGTCGATCCGCCCTGCCTGCACCGCGTGTCAAAGCGCGCCCACAGCATTGACACCCACCCCCACCCTCTGGCATAGCCCGCGCAGGAAATTGAACCTTGAGGGGGAGAATATAAAGGCAACAAAGCAAGCAAAGAGCCAATTCACAAACGTCAGGAATGGCTGGCGAGTACTTAACTGCCGGCAAACTCTTCAAACGTGGGTATCAAGTCGCCGTTACTACCGGGAACGCCAAAGCAATTGACCTCTTTGTCCACGTTCCCAAAACAAATAAAACGTACAACGTGCAGGTGAAGGCTCTTCGGGGGCACAATTGTTTCCCGATCAAGCGAGAAGCCATCCACGCGGATCATGTCTATGTTTTTATCGTTCTCAAGGTCAACGAGCCCGACGAGGATTATTTCGTCCTGCTGGGTCAAACAATTTTGGATGATATAAACAGATTTTTTGGTTCAAGCTACAAGCGAGAAAAACCAAGCCCCATGCCGGCGATCGACTATGGTTCTTTGAAAGAATTCAAGGACAAGTGGGAGCTTTTCGATCAATAACGAAACTGCTTGTTACCGTGAATGCTGCGCCGGCGCTTCACTCGTCTTTGATCAGCGCGCCGACGACCTGGCCGGCGTCGTAGTTCGTCGCGCTGATGAGCACCTGGACCTGGCCGTCGTTGCAGATGTAGAACAAGGCTTTGTCGTCGCCGTTCGTCTCGACTTTGTCCGGCTTGCCGAGGGCGAGTTGGAAGGCTTGGAGGGTGTATTTCTCGCTGGGGATGGCGTTCGTGGCCTCGGCGGCCGGTACGCAGATCCGGTCGTTGCGCAGCGCATAGTTTTGCAGCAGCTTGCCGCGCCACTCGCCCTTGGAGGGCCGCAAGAAGGTCAGGGACTTGGAGAGGCCCTCGCTGGAGAGCTGGCCCGAAAGCCGGACGGGCGCACAGAGGCCGAGGATCAGCCCGATGATGAGCCCGACGAACACGCCCGCCACGATGCCGGCCTTGGAAGCTTTCCGGGGCTGCCCGGCGGTCGCCAGGGCCGCGGCGGTCTGCTGCGAAACGACGAGTTTCTTTTCCGGGACCGGGCGCGGGGCCGCCGGCTGTTCCGTCACCTGCGGCACCACCACCCGCGGCGCCCGCACCAGCGGAATCTTGATCTCGGCCTGGCAGTTGGGGCACTCCGAGGTTTCCCCGCGCGACTCGTCCTCGACTTCCAACTCGCACGCACAGGCCGGGCACTTATAGGTGAATGAAGCCATGCTCAATCCTCTTTGTCGGACAACCGCCTGGCGATGCCCTTGGCACCGCCCGTCCTCGTGACATCCAAACAACGCGCTCCATTTCTTATTTATTGTGCCTCCCTACACTGGCGGGCGGCGTGTCACGCCGCCGTTGTTGCATAGGAATTGCGTAGTACCCGAGGAAAAGCGTGGGACCAGACACCAAGGCTTGCCAGGTTTTACGAAACCCTTGCAGAAAGCTTTGGCAACTTCAGTGGCCAAGCCTTGGAAACTACGGCCGGGGTCAGGAAATCACGACGCGGAGCTTCTCGTTCTCGGTGTAGTCGAGCTGCCACAGGCCGAGGACGTTGTGGGCGGGCAGAACTTCGCGGGCGCGGGCCATGAGCGTGGCGGCGTCCAAGACGGGACAGGTGGCCACCGTGAACACATGGGCTTCGACGGCGCGGAGGAGCGGGTCCAGTTCGCCGGGCATGGTGATGTCGCGGACGTAGATCAGGTCGGGGTTGAGGTTCAACGCGGCGTGCAGGGCCTCATTGCCCGTTTCCACGTCGGTGCCGATCTCGATCTGCAGGACGAACGAGCGCTGGTGGCGCAGGAGGAAGGTCAGGCCGTGCTCGATGAGGCACATGGTGCGCTGCAAGCTTGCGTTGTAGGCGCTCAGCAGCGCAAAGGCGAAGAGGTTGGCAGCCATCGGCGTGGCGCCGGTGATGAGCAGCAGGCCGCCGCGGTAGGCGAGGAATTTTTCCTGGAGCGCCGCGGCTTCGGCGGGGTCGGCCATCTGGTCGGCGAGGTGCGGTACCTCGAACGGGATCTTCAGGATGCTGGCGACGAACGACCCGCGCTGCATCATGAAGCCGACGCGGAAACGGCCGCGCTGGGGGATGCCGAAGGAGAAGACGCCGTTGCGGGCCTTGGGCGCGATGGTTTTGGAGTGGGCGATCAGCGCCGTCAGGGTGTCGCGCACGTCCTGGTCGGAAAACGGCGCATCCCCGGCGGGGGTCATGCCGCTGCGGTCGCGGCGCATCGGCAGCGTGCCGGAGGTAAACAGCACCTCGGTCAGATCAGGACTCTTGGCAAGGAGTTCCAAGATGCTGGGGGCATAATTCATGGCAGCAATTTAACATGCCCGCCGCTGGCGGGCAATCCCGGTCCGGGCTCAGTCGTTGCGCTCCCAGCGGCGGGGTGCGGGCGGTTTGAGGCAGGTGACGGCGCGGGGGGCGATATAGAGGCTGCCCTCGCCCAGCAACTGTTCGACGGCGTGGATCAGCGCCTTGCTGGGCAGGACGTGCATGGCGGAATGGGTGTTGACGTAGATTTTCTCGCCGCTGCCCAGCATCACGACGATGTGCAGCCGGGTCTGGCCGGGGTGCTGGCGGACGATGTCCTTGAGCTGCTGCACGTGCACGGGATCCGCAAAGTGCTCGGGCAGGTGCACGCTCACGCTCTCGGTGAACAGGCGCGGGACATCGCCGAGCGGATAGACCTCCTGCACGGTCAGCTTGAGCTGCTGCGTCTGCTGGCCCTGCATTTCGGAACGGCCCAGCGTGCCGCAGACGAGCACGGGCGCATCGTCCTTCAAGTAGACGCCGTAGGTGGTGAAGGTGGAGGGGAAGGCGACGGCTTCGAGCGCGCCCTCGAGCCGCTCGAGCCGGAAGATGCCCATCGGCTCCTGCGTTTTCTTCGTGAAGCGTTTCTGGAAGCTGCCGATGAGGCCGCCCAGGCGGACGAGCGTGCCGGGCGCGGTCTCCTCGAGCGTGTCGCCGCCGGTCTGGTCGAAGCGCTCGAGGATCCACTCGAACTCGGTCAGCGGATGGCCGGAGATGAAGAAGCCGAGCAGCTCCTTCTCGCCCGCGAGGAGCTGGCTCTCGGTCCAGGTTTCGCCGGCCGGCAGGTCGGCATCGTTGGCGTCCTGCCCGGCGTCGCCGCCCATCATGCCGAAGAGCGAAATCTGGCCGGCGCGGCGGTCGCGCTGCTCCGAGGCGGCGCAGCCCATGGCCTGGTCGATGCCGCCGAACAGGCGGCCGCGCGGCTGGCCGGTGAAGTCGAACGCGCCGCAGCGGACGAGGCTTTCGAGCACCTTCTTGTTCGAGCGCTGGCCGTCCACGCGGTTGCAGAAATCCACAAGCCCCTTGAAC
Source organism: uncultured Lentisphaerota bacterium (assembly GCA_903912445.1). Lineage (GTDB taxonomy): Bacteria > Verrucomicrobiota > Kiritimatiellia > CAIQIC01 > CAIQIC01 > DP16D-bin41. Next base: position 24,271 of record CAIWHP010000008.1, on the reverse strand, counting down.
GGGCCCCCTTCCTTGCGGATGCGGACGATCTCCTCGACCGCGCCCTCGCCGACGTTCTTGATCCCCGCGAGGCCGAACCGGATCTTCTGCCCGGTCGGCGTGAAGTGCAGGTCGCTCTCGTTGACGCTCGGGGGCAGGATCTCGACCTCCATCGCGCGCGCCTCGTTGATGAAGTTCGTCAGCTTGTCGGGGTTGCCGATTTCGCTCGTCATCAGGGCGGCCATGAACTCGACCGGATAGTGCGCCTTCAGGTAGGCCGTCTGGTAGGAGACGATCGCATAGGCGGCGCTGTGCGACTTGTTGAAGCCGTAGGAGGCGAACTTGTCGATCGTGTCGAAAATCGCGGAAGCCTGGGCGCGGGGAATCTTGTTGGTCGCGATGCAGCCCTCGACAAACTTGTCGCGCATCTTGTCCATCTCTTCTTTTTTCTTCTTGCCCATGGCGCGCCGCAGAATGTCGCCCTGGCCAAGCGAAAACCCCGCCAGCGTCACGGCGGCCTGCTGGACCTGCTCCTGATAGACGATGATGCCGTAGGTCTCCTTCAAAATGGATTCCAGCATGGGATGCGGATACTCGATCGCCTCGATCCCGTTTTTGCGGTTGATGAAGGAGTCGATGAACTGCATCGGGCCGGGGCGGTAGAGCGCGATCAAGGCGATCAGGTCCTCGATCCGGTTCGAGGCCATGCGCCGGAGCAGGTCGCGCATGCCGCCGGATTCCAGCTGGAACACGCCGACGGCATCGCCGCGGCCGAGCAGCTCGTAGGTCTTGGCGTCGTCGAGCGGCAGCGTGTCCATGTCCAGCTTCAGGTTGTGGTTGCGCTCGACATAGTTCAGCGCGTCCTGGATCACCGTCAGCGTCTTGAGGCCGAGGAAGTCCATCTTCATCAGGCCCGTCGCCTCAAGCGGCGACATTTCGAACTGCGTGATGATTTCCTTGTCCTTGCTGCGCGCGAGCGGCAGGATCTCGATCAGCGGCTTCTCGCCGATGACGACGCCGGCGGCGTGGACACCGGGATTGCGCGCGAGGCCCTCAAGCACGCGGGCATACTTCATGATGCGCTTGGCGTTCTCGTCGCGTTCGCAGATCTGCTTGAACTCGGGATTCTGGGCCAGCGCCTTCTCGAGGTCGTCAATCTTCGGATCTTCCGGCACCATCTTCGCCAGGCGGTCGCACTCGCCGAGCGGGATCTCCAGCACGCGGCCGATGTCGCGGATCACCGTCTTCGGGCCGAGCGTGCCGAACGTGACGATCTGCGCGACGTTTTCCTCGCCGTATTTCTCGCGGACATAGGTGATCACCTCGCCGCGCCGCCGCTGGCAGAAATCGATGTCGAAGTCCGGCCAGCTGATCCGCTCCGGGTTCAGGAAGCGCTCGAAGAGCAGGTTGAAGCGCAGCGGTTCGATGTTCGTGATGCCGATCGCGTAGGCGATGATGCTGCCGGCGCCCGAACCGCGGCCCGGACCCACCGGGATGCCCTGCAGCTTGGCGTGATGGATGAAGTCCCACACCACGAGGAAATAATTGATGAACTTCAACCGCTCGATCACGCCCAGCTCGTAGTTGAACCGGTCCATGACCGCCTTTTCCTGCTCATTGGCGGGATGCAGGCAGTCGGCCATGTTGTAGCGCTTGCGCAGGCCGGCGTGCGCCACCTGCACGATGAAATCCTTCTGCGTGCTGCCGTCCGGCGTGATGTAGGTCGGGAAATGCGTTTCCTTGCCGAGCCGCAGGTCCACGTTGCAGCGCTGGCCGATCTCGACCGTGCGCGCGAGCAGCTCCGGCTCGTCAGGGAAGAGCTCCTGCATCTCCGCGCCGCTCTTCATGAAGAACTGGTCGCCGTGGTAGTGCATCCGGTCGGGATCGCTCAGCTTGCTCTGCGTCTGGAGGCAGAGCAGGACCTCGTGCGCCTCGTGATGTTCCTGCAGAATGTAGTGCACGTCGTTCGTGCAGATCAGCGGGAGCTGGAGCGCCTTGGCCACTTCGCGCAGGCCGACGTTCGCCTTGAGCTGCTCCGGCAGGCCGTGGTTCTGCAGCTCGATGAAATAATTGCCCTTGCCGAGGATTTCCGCATACTCCGCGGCCGCTTTTTTCGCCGCGTCGATCCGGCCCGCCGCGCAGTGCTCCGCCGGCTCGCCCTTGAGGCAGCTCGAAAGCCCGATCAACCCTTTCGAGTACCGGGCGAGGAGGGCCTTGTCGATGCGGGGCTTGTAGTAGAAGCCCTCGAGGTGCGCCAGCGAGACCAGCCGCATCAGGTTGGCCCAGCCGTGCTCGTCCTCCGCCAGCAGCACGAGGTGGTTGGTCGGCTGCTTGCCGCCCCCCTCGACGCCCTTGCGCTCGTGCATGTCGCCGATCGCGACATAGACCTCGCAACCGAGCACCGGCTTGATGCCCGCGGCCTTGGCCTCCTTATAGAAATCCACGGCCCCATAGAGGTTGCCGTGGTCGGTGATCGCCAGCGTGTTCTGCTCGAGCTCCGCCGCGCGCTTCATCGCCTTCTTCACCTTGCACGCGCTGTCCAGCAGGCTGTATTCCGTGTGGAAGTGCAGGTGTACAAATGGAACGTTCTTGGACATGAAATTCTTCCCGCCGCCAGCTGGCGGCGGGGAGTGCTTTAGCACAACCTGCGGCGTTGGCAAGCACGGAACGGCGGCAGGCATTTCTTTGTCTTCAGGCCTGTGGCTGTCCGCTTTTTCTGCGCTCCTGATTTGCTAATTTATGGGGAAGATCGAAAACAGGAACAGAGCAGAAGTGGGCCGGCCGGCAAGCAAAAACAAGGCGGGCAGAAAAAGCTGACAACGAAGTCGCCAGGCAGCGAAACCCCCGCTTCGCTTGCCGCCGTCCCTGTTCAATCAGCAAATGACGTGAAAAGATGAGAGGGAAAATCGAAACCCGTTCGCCGGCAGAAGGGCGGAGCTACAGCCGGCCACCAACGCCACCCCCGGTCACGTCATTCACCCTGCAAGGCCTGACACTGCTCAACCGCACGGCGGCCTTGGCCGAAACAGTTTTCGCAATTTGCGGGCGGTCAGCAATACCGCAAGCGACACCCCCGCGATCCCTACCGTTGATGGCTCGGGGATAGCGGTCGCCTCGATCTGGTAGCGGTAGGGCCAATAATCACCGGAGATGCCCCAAGTCGTTCCTTGGTCAAGCGACCATGAGTAGGTTTGGCTCGTCGGGATCACCCACCCGCCGGGCACCGAATTCGCGGTGTCATACGTGTAGCTGACCCGGTAGTCCGCGCCCCCCGCGGCAACGCTGGTGACCAGCCAGTAGCTTGTATCCGCCTGCAGGGTTATGGCCCCCGAAGTATACGTGTATTGTCCCAAACTATCGGGGTTCGCGGAGCCGGCCAAGGTGCCCAGCAAACCGCCAACCGTCTCGCTCCCCGGTGTCCCGGAGCAGTTGTAGATGCTGACCGAGAAGTCCCCCCCCGACTTGGCGGCATAAACCGTCCCCAGCGTCAGCGAATCCAACCGAAACGCCGCCGAACTGTCGTTCACGCTGAACCGGCTGGCGACCCATTTGTTGGATTTAACGTCCGCATAATACGAGTAGGGTTGGGCCAAATTGTCCAAATAAAGGGTTGCCCAGCCTGCAAGGGGCAACGCGCAGGATACGACCAAGGCCATGATCGGTATTCGCTTCGTCTTCATCGCTCATCCTTTCGCCCTAAGCTGACCCTTCAACGCGCATCTATTCTTGATGATAGATCTAAACAACCATCGGAATTTATGCTCTCCAGTATTAACTTTTTCCGATTTTGTCAACACCTCTTCTGGCCTTATCCGGGATAACGGCGGATGAACAGGGGCGGGCGAGGGCGGACCCGGCCGTTCACGTCGGGATGGCGCCGCGCGCCAGGTTTGGAACAGCACCGGTCCTTACCAGCCTTGGAGACACGGATCGAGAAATTTTCCAACGCTGGGAAAATCGCGCCCTCCGGTTTCCAAGGCATGGAAACCCGGCGGTTACCGGCTGTCGCTCGCGATGGTCAGGTTGATCTGCGAGCCCTTCTCGGCGCGTGTCACGACAATCGAGGCCTGGCGCTGCTCTTTCTTGTAGATGAGCACGGAGGATTCGCCCTGGTTCATGCTCATCTTTTCATCCCAGCCGCCGGCGGACATCTGGCCCTTATAAAAAGCGATGATCTTCTCGATGCTGTCGCCGCTCTCCAGCATCAGGTTCTGGCCGTTGGGCACGCTCACGCTCGCCAGGACCTTGGCGCCGGCATAGACCTGCACGTCTTTCGGGAAGGTGTCGGGCACCTTGGTCCCGGCGCCCGCGGCATAGCTCGTGGTGCCGTCCTTGGTTTCCATCGTGACCTTGCCGTCGGAAATGTTCACCTTGCCTTGGACGCCGTCCTTGGCCATCGCATGCTCGATCATCTTCTCCGCCAGGGACTCGCTGGTCTTCTTGCCGCAACCCATCACCACCAGCGCCGCCGCCGCCACTATCACATAACGTTTCATCGTTGCTCCTTTGCCTGTAATTGAACCGCGCAAGCATAATCGAAACGGGGCCACGCGCAAGCCGTCGCCAGCCGGGTCGCGGGGCGGCGGCGCGACCGGGAGGCGTTGCGGTATTGACACCCTCCGCGGGGAAGCTAGGCTGCACGATCATCCATGAAAACACCTCGACCATCATCACACGCAACGTGGCCGCGCCTTGTGGGCTTGCTGCTCGTCGCCGGCCCCGTATGCGCCGCCGAGCCGGCCTGGAAGCTGACGCTCGAAGAAAACTTCGACGGCAAAGAACTGGATCAGAAAATCTGGAACGTCGAAACCGGCAAGCGAAGGGACGCGCTGAACTCGCCGGAGTCGGTTGACCTCAAGGATGGCAAGCTCGTGATCACGACCTTCACGGATGAAATGGGCGTGACGCACTGTGGCTTCGTGACCACGCGCAAGAAGTTCTTCGTGACACAGGGCAAGGCCGTGGCGCGCTGCCGGTTCAGCGTCCGGCCCGGCACCCAGGTTGCGTTCTGGGCGCAGTCGCCGACCTACGGCAAATCCGGTGACCCCGCCAAGGCCGCCGAGGACGGTGTCGAGATCGACATCATGGAGGCCACGGGGCTCATGAACGGCGCCTACCAGTACGCCTTGCACTGGGGCAGCTACAAACCCGCGACGCACAAGACCAGCAACCGCAAGTTCACCGAACCGGTCGGCGCCGAGTGGCACGACTACGGCGTGGAGTGGGACGACGCCGGCTATCGCTTCACCCGCGACGGCAAGGTCGTGGCCACCGACGCGAAAGCCCCAGGCTCCAAGGCGCCGGAATTTTTACTGTTCACGAGCGAGTCGAACATCAAGTCATGGAACGGCGAGCGGCCCAAAGAAGGCTATGGCCCCAAGGACAAATCCACCAACACCTTCGAGATTGACTGGGTCAAGGCCTGGGAACGCGTGCCGGCCGGCAAGTAATTTTCTGGTGATGGCGCAGCCCGGGTGCACCCCTGCAACCGGAATGGCTTTCACGGCGCATCGGGGCCGACGTCGGCCGCGGTCAAGGGGCGGCGCAGGGGCTCGCCGCTGAACTCCTCGGCGCCGATGTCGCGGCGGCCGGACCGCGCGCGGCCGAACACGTCATCGGCCATCGCCGGAACCGTTTCGACGGCGGCATCGACGGCAGGGCTCCCTCCCGTTAGTCGCCAGAGGCCCACGCCCTCCTCCGCGCGCCGTAAACCCGGCTCAACCCAGCGAAACCACCCGGCCCAGGTCGCGCTGGCAGCTGCGCCGCCAACGTAGCCGAGGTTGTCGTGCGCGTGCAGGTCGCGCACCAGTTCGAGGTTTACAAGCGGTCCGGCTTGCGGCTTGGTGCGCACGACCAGGTTGTTGACGAAGCTGCATTCGTTCGGTGTGCAGGTGCGCGCCTGGTCCTGCTTGAAGCCGAACTGGAGCGGCGCACAATCAACCCAGGTGTTGAAGGCAATCCAGCACCGCGTCGGAGCGACGGTTGTGAGGCTGTCATATTTCTTGCCGATGTTCTGCGTCATGGGCGAGTCGAGCGTGCCGGGGACCAGGGCCAGGGGCGCCTCATGCTTCGTGCCGGTCAGGCCTTGGAAGTAGTTATTGAATACGCGGTGCTCGAAGCCATAGAGCTTCACACCGCCGCAGCCGGCTGTGCCCGCGGTGGCCAGGACAAAGTTGCCAGAAACCACGGTGCGATGGCCCAGCCGCAGGCAGATCGCGCCACGGCAATTCAGGAGCGTATTGTGCCGCACGCTGTTGTCCGAGGACTTCAGCGATATGACCTCGGTTTCCCCGCTGCATTGTTCGAGGAGATTTTCCTCGATGAGCGTGAACGAACTGCGCCCGCTGGCGCCGAGGTCGTTGCTGCCGGTGCGGATGGTCTCGTGGCCGTTCTCGCCGTTCGCAAAGACGACATCGCGGAAATGGTTGTGATCAACCTGGTCGTGCTGGGAGCAGACGAGGGCGGCATCATCGCCGCGAACGAAGACGGGGCTCCCGGAGTTCACCTTGTGCTCAAAGAGGTTATGGTCAACGCGGTTGTGACCGCTCTTGGCGCCGATCACATACACCCAGTGCTCCATGCGCCGCGGCTTGGCCCGCTCGGTCAGGCGGAAGCTGTTCCGGGTCACCCGTACCTGCCGGCAGTTGTCGAGCAACACGGCCGGCTGATCGGCGTCGTTGGTCAGCACCAGCCCCTCCAGCACCAGGTGCTCGCAGTCCTTGATGACGAAGCCGGCTGCGCCGCTGATCACCGCCTTGCCGCGCTGCTCCGCGCGGATGACGATCGGCGCCTCCGCCGTGCCGCGCTTCCCCTCAATGAGAAGCGGACGCGTGGTTTTGTACTCGCCATCGGCCAGCCATAGCGTCGCACCCGGAACAAGCTCTCGGAGCGCTGTATTCAGCGCATCCACAGAGGCAACCTTGATCGTCGCCCCACCATGCGCCGCAGCCATCAGCATGACCAGCGCGCCCAGACTGCATAGGGAAATTTTCACGCCCGCACTATAACATAAAACGTGCCTCCCGTACGACCGGCGCGTGGCCGCACACATCGGGTGGGGCACCGGACTTGGCACGGCCTTCCCTGGTGCGGCGACGTCCAACCGCGCCATCATGCTGTGGACGAAATGGGAATCGGTGACTGCCGCGCGATCAGCCTCGGGCTCGACGGCCATCATACATGGCACTACTATGTATCCACTATGAAACGGGATGAGTTTGCGCGGAATCTGATGGCGGGGATGAGCGGGTTGATGGTGCTGGATTTGTTGCGCGAGGGACCGGGCTATGGCTATGGCCTGCGCCAGCGCATCTGCCAACAATCCCACCACGCCCTCCAGTGGCAGGATGGAACTCTCTATCCCGTGCTGCGGCGCCTGGAGGATCAGGGTTTGGTCACGAGCGTGTGGGCGAATCCTCCGGCCGGCCGCCGCCGCCGCTATTACCGCCTCACCCCGCGTGGTCAGCGCACGTGGAGCGCACAGCGGCAACAGTGGCTCCGTTTCTCCGGTGCCGTGAACGCGGTGCTTGCCTCGCGGTCCTAGGGTCAGGTCAGCACCGCAGATACATGGCAATGCTACGTATCAGGCAGCGACCTTTTGCTGTCGGCGCCATGGCAGCGGGACTACAGGCTGAAAGCCAGCGGGGACGCGGCTTTTGCGGCGGCAAACTGAACGTGCTGCTGCGCGAAGGAATACAGGTCTATCCGCGCCCACCTCGCGCCGTGGCCCGCCAGAGCGCTTAGTATTTTACCGGGTAAACCTGCACATCTTGCTCGCCGTTGCAGACCGGGCAATTCAGTGCGGTCAGCAGGAATGCACCGTCCTTGACCAACCCCACGCCAGGCGCATAAAACTTGTCGCTGCCGCCGCTTTCCAGCGCGCTGGTTTCCCGCACGCGCACGCACTGCTCGAAGGCCTTTTCCGGCGTGATGCAATGTTCGTTGCAGGCGATGACCTCGGCGCGATCCATCGCGACGCCCGGCGCGCTTTCTTGGCAGTACCTGTCGCCGACGGACGGACGGCCGGGCATCATCAGCCCAAACTGCGCGCCCTTCACACCCGACCGCCACGTCCCGTCGTGGCCGACCAGCTTGCCGTTCTTGAAAATATCCACGTCCTCGCCGAAATAATAAACATCGCCGGTCAGCCGGCTGATCGCGAAATAATTGCTGGAGACCTCGACCACCTGCCCGTCCTTGGTTTCGCGCTCCTCGACCACGCGCGTCCTCACGCCGTCCACGACCTTCGTCTCGTCCAGCACACTGATGATGAGCGTGTCGCCCCCGTGCTGCAGCTTCATCTTGTAGCCCGGCCAGAGCGGAAAGTATGTGTTCTTCCCCTCGTCAACCAGCTCCGCCTTGTTCACGGAGAAAATATGGCACCACGGCCGCTCCTCTGCGTGCATTTCATCCTTGGCGTGGAACAGGACGCAGCCGCTCAGCAGCAAACTTGCCGGCATAATCCATGCGCTTTTTTTCATGGCTTTCCCATCCGCCACTCGAGGATGCCGCCGGAAAATTTTGGTTGGAGCTGGACTTCGAGGCGCAGGGCGGTGGTGGTGACGGGCTTGAAGGTGACGGCGTTGAACTTGTCCTTGGCGACGCCGTAGTCGCCGGTGGGCTCGACGGGTTTCCAGTCGTTGCCGGATTTATAGAGCAGCTTCCAGCTCTGCGGCACCCGGCAGCCGCCTTTGCCGGTGTCGTCGAACCAATACACTTCCGACGAGGAAAAGGGCGTCGGCTTTTCAAAGGTACGCTCGACCCATTCGGCGGTGCCTTTGTGGTCCCACCACGTCATGCGCGGAATTTTTTGGTCGTTGGATTTCTTCGGCAGCTGGCCGTCGAAGCACGCCTCGGCGCCATCGGCTTCGTGGCAGAACGAAGCCGCCCAAGGATCCGGCGTGATCACGGTACGGAACCACGCCGCCATCTCGTTCGGGCCGCGGTTCTCCCACATGCAATACGGGATCAATGTCAGCGCGTCGGGCTGGTCGCCCTGCGTCATGCGCAGCGTGACCACGCCGCCGAACAAATCCGGCCGGCGCTTGACGGCGAACTGCACGGCGCCGGGGAATTTTTTGTCGAGCACCTTGCCGTCGTTGTCGGCGCCCTCGGCGCAGAAGACGAGCGGGCCGCGCATGACGGCGAAGCGGTTCCGGTCGGCCTTGACCTCGTCGCGCGCGAGCACGCGGCGGACATCCATCGGCAGGTCCAGCTCGACCACGTCGCCGGTTTTCCAAGCTTTGGAAATAACCGCGTATCCATTTTCCAACCCTTGGAAACTTTGCGGAGTGCCGTTGACCTTCACGCTCCAGGTTTCCGGCTGCTGGTCGGCATAGCGATAGAGACCGCCGGACAGCGGCTCGTTGCGCGCCCAGCCAGGAATGCGCAGCTTGAGCGCGAAGTTCATCTTCCTCCCGGGCGCGATGGTGAGTTTGATTTTGCCATCCCACGGATAGTCGCCCGTCTGCGTCAGCGTCACGGCCTGCCCGCCAAGCTGCACCTTCGCGGTGCCGCCGATGAAGAGGTTGACGAAGAGCGCGTCGCCGCGCGTCGCGTAGATGTAGCCGGGCACGCTGGGCACCATGCGCACGACGTTGACCGGGCAGCACGAGGTGCCGAACCACGGGCTGCGCTTGTAGTTGGCGCGGCTTTCGAGCGGATTCGGGTAGAAGAAGGCGTCGCCGGTCAGCGCGACGCCGGAGAGGAAGCCGTTGTAGAGGACGTGCTCGAGCACGTTTACATACTTCGCCTCGCCGTGGAGCAGGAACATGCGCTGGTTCCAGAGCGCGTTGGCGATCGCGGCGCACGTCTCGTTATAGGCGGTGGCGTTGGGCAGCTCGTAGTTCTCGCCGAAGGCCTCACCCGCGTGGCGCGCGCCGATGCCGCCGGTCAGATACAGCTTTTTCCCGGCGACGTTGTCCCAGATGCGGTCAATCGCGGCGATCAGCTTGGCATCGCCGGTCAGCGCGGCCACGTCGGCGACGCCGGAATAGAGGTAGCCCGCGCGCACCGCGTGGCCGACGGCCTCGGCCTGCTCGACCACCGGCACATGGTCCTGGTTGTAGGCGCCGTAGAGCTTGTGCGTCTCCGGGCGGCCGCGGATCTCGATGAGGAATTTCGCGAGCTGCAGATATTTTTCGTTGCCGGTCGCGCGGTAGAGCTTGGCCAGCCCAATCTCGATTTCCTCGTGGCCCGGCGGGAGCTGGTGTTTGCCCGGCGCGAATTCCTGCGCGATCAGGTTGGCATTCTTGATCGCCACATCGAGCAAGGTGCGTTTGCCGGTCGCCTGGAAATGCGCGACGGCAGCCTCGTACATGTGGCCGACGTTATAGAGCTCGTGGCTGTGCGCCTCGTTGAGCCAGCGCTCCTTGCCGGACATGCCGGGCATCTTCTCCGGCGGGAACAGGCGGCGCGCGGTATAGATGTAGCCATCCGGCTCCTGCGCCGCGGCGATCTTCGCGATGAGGTCGTCGAGGTATTTGTCGAGCTTGGCATCGGGCTGGAGCGCGAGCGAGTAACTGGCGCCTTCGATCACCTTGTAGACATCGGAGTCGTCGTAGGGAATGCCCTTGAACTCGCCCGGCATCAGCCCGGCGGCCTTGGCGAAGTTGTCGTTGCGCCCGGTCTCCTCGCACTTCTTGAAGTCATACCAGACGGTCGTCTGGCGGTTGGTCTCGATGCGCGGCGTCCAGAAATTATCCTGCACGTGTACCGCCGTGAAGGGCACCGGCTGGAAGGGATAATCGCTCTGCGCCGCACCCGCCGCGCCCAACATCAAACCCAGACCGACGATCCAGCTGCGCATGGTGTGCTCCTTTGTGCGATTAGGGACGAACGCGCCCCAGCATAGAAGCGCCGCCGCCCGCGTCAAGCCCAACCGCGAGGCACCACGGCCGCGCCGTCCCGCAAGAAGAAAATCAGCATAGATTTTCACGGATGCCACGGATGGCCGGAGCCGCGCAGGCGGGCCGCGGGCAGGAGCAGAAGCAGCACCGCGAATTACGCGAAGCTCGCGAATTTCCGAAGGGGCGGAAGATCTGTTTGGAGGGCGTGCTCCGCAGAGCAGGACCGCTCCGAAAGGGACGCCAGCACCGCAGCCGCGGTGCCAAACCAGGGTAATCAAAGGGTCGAAGCCGGCGGCCACGGCGCACTCGGTGCCGTGCCCCAGCCCCGACGGCGGTGACTACCGGAGCTTATTTGGTCACCGCCGCAGCTCAGGTACCGGCTGCCGCAATTCACTTTTTCACCCCCGCCGGCGCGGAAGTACGTGGAAAGTCCAATATAATGGCCTTGTCTCGTATTTATGAGGCCACATGAGGCGACGAACGACAAGCGTGACCGGATGGCGAACCCGCCGAGGGTGAGCCGTACGATCGACGCTCTGGTTGGCCAGATTCAGTTTCGCCGTGCCTACGCCGAAGCACTTTGCTTTCGCACAAAGAGGTTCCTGATGAAGGCCGAGCGTGCCATCTTGGTGATCATTTTGTAACAGATCCAGATCACGGCCAAGAGACAAAGGATGGGGAGCACAATCGCGAGAATCGTCACCAGGATAGAGCCGATCATCTCCATCGTTGATACGATTGGGTTTGCAGCGCCCCCCGTCGTGCCGGACGAACCAGCGCGTAGTGCAACCGTCCCACCTTGGACAATCCCAGCAACACCACCGCCTGCAATAACGGCGAGAGACCATCTCAGAAAGGGTGAAACATCGCCAACCATCGACGCGGTGACGATGGTGCCAGCTACGATAGCGGCGGGCGTCATGATGGCATCCATCATATTGTCAACCCAGGGCACATAATACGTGCCTATCTCAAGGACGGTTGCGGTCGTAAATGCAAGCAGAGCCGTCCACGTCCCGATCCATTCGAACCCCGAACCCAGTGTTATGTGGCCCGAGAGCGCCGCAATACTCATGCCCATCAAGGGCACAAACACGCGAAAACCGCAGGCGGCACTGAGACCAATACCAACGATGAGACCAAGTACGGTTTCCATATCGTTACTCCTTATCCAGTCGGCCAACGCCGCAAATCTGGGGCGGCAAAGCCGTACCCAGCATTTGCTGGTTCGGCTCATCCTCATTCGCGGGACAAAGAGCATATCTGCACTTTCCGTGGCAGAAGTTCACGATATGGCCCCTTCGTGAGGAATACTGTCTTCGTCATGTTTTTGCCTCAGGCTTTCGGGTGGCTGCCAGACTGCGCCGGAGTTTCGCGGCCAGATGAATGAAGTAGCACAGCAGGAAACCAAAGAACGCGCCGGCCCACCAGTCGCTTTGCCCAAATGTTGGCATGCCAGGAGCGAACATCAGCAGACCGCCGATGCCCAAAAACGCACCGCCCGCCAGAATGACTTTCCGTGACACGAGCAGGCGACCACGCGCGTCGAACGGGGGAGTGGCTTCAACTTTAGCGCGACGATTTGCCTCGATGGCCACGCCAAGAATTGCTAGGACAAGTCCAAGCCCCATGAGGCTGGGCGCAACATATGGAAGAATGTCTTTCATGTTCACGTTTCCTTCTGGTTCGAACATTTCACGGCGTGGCCGATGTTGATACTTCGTTTGCGCAATCACCCATGTTAACAGTGCTGCATTTCCTCTCCTTCGCCGAACAGTGTTATTGAACGAACTACAAGTTGTCCTTATGCAGCCGTTTTTTCTCAGCACGGCGGCAGCATAGGAACGCTGCCGCCTCTTTACAAGTGGCAAACCGGCTTGTTTGGCAGGTGTTTAGGAAAACAGAATTATTTTCTCAGTCAGTGGAAGTTGTCTTTATGCGGAAGTGCCGCAGCCTGCATAAAGACGATTTGTATATCGCGAGCCAAACGGTGCGTTCTAAGCCCCCTTTCGCGTTGGTCGGCGGCGGATGGCTGGGTCGTGCGGCCTGCAACGGCCGGCGGGGCTGGTGTGCGGCTGCTCAGCCTTCCCTCCTTGGCGGCCTTAGCGGCGGTGAATCCTCTGCTGCTTTCCGTGCGGCCCTGGCGAGGACGAGCATGAACCACAGAGGTCGCGGAGGTAAGAGGAGGTTCACGGAGGTTTTCCTCTGTGACCCCGGCGGACCTCTGCGTACCCTGTGGTTAAGTCTTCTCCAGCCGAGACACCATCACAGCTGCGTCATGTGCAGGCCGAACGCGAGCAGGGCCATCAGGCCGAAGTAGAGCAGCGCCATGAACTGCCGCTGGCCGGGGGTGACCTCGAACCAGCGTTCCTCCGCCGGCGTGCGGCGGCGGAAGAGCCCGATGAGCTGCGGCACGGCGAGCGCGAGCACGATCAGCAGCAGCAGGTTGAAGCGGTAGACGAGCAGCGCCACCATCACCACCGCGCCCACCACCCAGAGCCAGGGCGAGAGCGCCTTGACGACGCGGCCGCCGTCGAGGAAGCCGACCGGGATGAGATTGAACAGGTTCAGCATGTAGCCGGTGAAGGCGAGCGCGCGGAAGAGCGGGTTGCCGGTCAGCAGGAATAGGCCGTCGCAGGCGAGCGCGCCGGCGGCGCCGACGAGCGGGCCGCCGATGGCCACCTGGGCCTCGATCCACGCGTTGTGCGGCGCCTCCTTGAGCGCGATGAACGCGCCCATGAAGGGGATGAACACCGGCGCGCCGACCTTCAGGCCGACGCGGCGCGCGGCGAACAGATGGCCGCACTCGTGGACGAGCAGCAGCAGCACGAAGCCGAGCGCGAACCACCAGCCCCACTGCATCGCGTAGATGCCGATGCTCAGGAACATCGTGCCGCCGGTCTTGAGCGCGACCGGCAGCCATTTGAGCAGCGGGATCAGCACAAACTTCAGCTTGGCGCCAAACTTGAAAAGCAGCACCAACGCGAGGCCGAGCGGGCCGAGCCATTTCTTGAGACGCTGCCACGGCGAGGGCGGCGGCAGCGGCGGCGGGGCGTTTTCGAAAGCGCGCATGTTCAATTTCTCTGCGCAGCGGGCGCAGGCTGGCTGAACAGGGCGAGGACCAGGTCGGTGATTTCTTCCGGCGTGCGGGCGGACGTGTCAAGGCCATGGGGCACGGCTGCATACAGCGCGCTGCGGCTGGCGAGCAGGGCGAGGATTTTTTGTTCCTTGTCGCCGCCCTCCAGCAGCGGGCGGTGGTTCGCCGCGGCGACGCGCTGGAGCACGACCTGCGGGGCTGCCGTCAGGCAGACGACGAGCCCGGTCGCGGCGAGGTCGCGGACGTTGGCGGGGTTGAGCACGACCCCGCCGCCGCAGGAGATGACGAGGCCGCGCTGCGCGGCCAGCTCCTGCACGAGCGTCCGCTCGAGCTGGCGGAAATGCGGCTCGCCGTCCTCGGCGAAGATGGCGGAGATCGGCTTGCCGGCGCGCTGCTCGATGACGGCATCCATCTCGACCACGCGCCGCCCGAGCCGCCGCGCCAGCAGGCTGGCGACGGTGCTCTTGCCGGTACCCATGAAACCGAGTAAAGCGATGTTGCGATCCTGCACGATGTTTGCTCCGCCCCCTCCCGGCCAGCCGCGAGCGCGCGGGAAACGCACTGCTCAGGCCGGCGTGCCGCCGCCGAGCCGCTGGACCGCCGTGGCGCGGGCGCCCTTGACGTCCTGCGTCATTTCAAACTGGACCTTCTCGCCCTCGGCGAGCGTCTTGAAGCCCTCGATCTGGATGACGCTGTAGTGGACAAACACGTCGAGGTCCATGCCGTCGGGGACGATGAAACCGTAGCCCTTCTTCTCGTTGAACCACTTAACTGTTCCGGTAGCCATGATTGTGTACTTCCTTTCAAATTGACTGGGGGCACTTGCCGCGCGGATTTCTTTGCCGCATTCGTCCGGTAAGTTCAAGCAAATCTTAAAATATTATTCGCAAGAATTCAGGGGCGGTCAGTCGCGGATGACAAACAGTTTCTCCACGCACCACCACAGGCCGTGGCACACGTAGCCCAGCGGGCCGAGAATCGCCTTACGCGTGAAGCTCACCTCGATCGTCGCCAGATCCGCCTGACCCTTGAGCGCCTTGAGCCGCGCGGTCATCGCATCGATATCGGACTGCACGCGGTTGAGCTCCGTCTCGATGGCGAGCACGTCCTTGACGCCCGTTGCCTTGTCGAGCAGTTGCTTGAGCCGGTCGCGCAGCACGAGCTTGTTCTTCAGGCGCGCCTCGACGTCCACGTACTGCTCCGTCACGTCCTCCGACGACAGGTTACGGCGCGTCACCGTGCCGAGTTCCTCCAAGGCGCCGACGGCCGTCTTGAGTTGTTCCACCGGCACGCGCAAGCGCAGGCTGGCCTCGGTTTCCTCGTTCCCGGATTTCTGCTCCACGAAACCGCCCTGCTGCTGCGCGAGGGCCACCGCCCGCGCGACCGCGTTGCTGACGTTCCAGACCTCGAGCTCCAGCCACGCCTTCCAGACCAGCATCCGGTCGGCGCGGACCTCTTGCTTATCGGCTTCCGCAGCCCCGCCACCGCTCTCAAGATATTTTATCGTCGGTGCTTTGGCGTACTGCATGGTGGAAGTGCAGCCGGAGAACAGTTGCGCGGCCAGCGCGAGCGTGAGCAGCGGCAGGATGCATCTGGTTTTCATGTTGTTCCTTTCGTGCAACCGCGTCGCAGGGTGCCGCACCGCGCCCGGCAACGCCTTCCGCGCGCGGAACGTTCCAAGGCTTGGAAACCCGCACCCCCGGTTTTTCCAAGGGTTGGAAAACCTAGCCATGCGCCTCCGCGGCGCGGGCGGCGGCGACGCGGCGGGCGATCGAGGGGTGGCTGTGCAGCAGGAACTCGATCCAGGCCGCGGGCGCGCGGTCGTCGAGGTTCTGCAGCGCAAGCTTTTCCAGCGCGTTGACGAGCGGCGCCGCGGCGCCGAGCGGGGCGACGGCATAGGCGTCGGCGGCATACTCGCGGCGCCGCGAGTACCAGTTCACCAGCGGCATCGTCACCAGCGAGAAGAGAAACAGGCAGAAGACCAGGATCGGAAAACCGGCGATGTCGGCGGCGCCGGCGAAGCCCGCGGCCGCGGACAGTTTCTCGAGGACGAGATGCAGCAGCCAGAAGCCCAGGCCGGCCAGCGCGGTACCCACGACCAGCAGCCGCGTGAGGTCGTGGTGCCGCTGGTGCCCCAGCTCGTGCGCGAGCACGGCGAGGATCTCCTCGGTGGAGTAGCCGGTCAGGAGCGTGTCGCCGAGAATGATGCGCCGCGTGCTGCCGAGGCCGGCGAGCGCGGCGTTGGCGGTCGCGGTCTTCGCGGCAAGACCCCAGCGGAAGACGCCGGTGACCTTGAGACCGGCCCGCTGCGCAAACGCGGTGACGCGCGCCACCAGCTCCGGGTTGTCGAGCGGCTCGAACTTGTGGAAGAGCGGCATGATCAACACGGGCGCGATGGCGCTGAGGCCGACGCTGAACACGACGTAGAAGGCCGTCGCCAGCAGCCACCAGCCGTTGGGCGCCCAGCGCAGCAGCGCGTAGAGCACCTCGAAGAAGACCAGCGCGAGCGCGAGCTCGAGCAGGAGGCCCTTGAGGTAATCCCACAGCCAGCCGCCGAACGTCTGGCGGCTCAGCCCGTAGCGGCGCTCGAGGGCATGCTCCTCGTAGAACGAGAGGGGGAAGGCAAAGGCGGCAAAGCCGAACACCGCGGTCAGGACGTAGAGGCCGTTGGTCACCGGCCACCAGGCGCCGCAGTGCGCGCGCAGGCCGGCGGCCAGCTGCGCCGAGCCGCCCGCAAAGTGAAACAGCGCCAGCACCAGCGCCGTCAACAGGAGCCGCACCACGAACAGACGGTTGTGCAGGCTCTCGTACTCCCGCGCCTGCCGGACGCGGTCGGCGGATGCGGCGGGCGTCATGGCTACGGGCTTTCGGAGAGGCCGAGCATGGTCAGGATCCGGTCGAGATCGTCGTTGTCGTAGAACTCCACCTCGAGCGTGCCATGCGTTTTCTTGCCGTTGGCCAGCGTGCGCACGGGCGTCAGGCGGACCCCGGTGCCGAAGTGGCGGTGCAGCCGGTCGGTCAGGTCGCGCAGATAGTCGGCGGGCAGGTCGCTCTTCTCGGCGCGCGGCTTGCGCGGCGCCTTCTTCAGGCGTCCGACGATGCGCTCGAGCGTGCGGACCGACAGCCCCTCCTGCGCGACGCGCCCGGCGAGCACTTCCTGCTCGTGCGCGATCTCCAGGCCGAGCAGGACCTTGGCGTGACCCGGTGCGACGCGGCCCTCGGACACCATGCGGCGCACGGGCTCCGGCAGTTCCAGCATCCGCAGCGCGTTCGTCACCGAGGCGCGCGCCTTGCCCACGCGCTGCGCAATCTGCTCCTGGGTCAGCGCAAACGTGTCCGCGAGCTGGCGGTAGCCTTCGGCTTCCTCGATGATGTTGAGGTCCTCGCGCTGGAGGTTTTCGATCAGCGC
Organism: uncultured Lentisphaerota bacterium; assembly: GCA_903912445.1. Lineage (GTDB taxonomy): Bacteria > Verrucomicrobiota > Kiritimatiellia > CAIQIC01 > CAIQIC01 > DP16D-bin41. The sequence goes on along the minus strand of CAIWHP010000008.1, from coordinate 6,939 downwards.
CATCTCCAGCGCCTGCTGGTCGCCGGCGGTGACGACGCGCACCGGGATGACCTTGAGGCCCGCCGCCTGGGACGCGCGCCAGCGGCGCTCGCCCGCAATCAGCTCGAACGTGTCGCCGGTGCGGCGGACGGTCAGCGGCTGCAGGACGCCCTTTTCGCGGATCGACTGCGCCAGTTCCTCGATCGCCTCCGCGGTGAAATGCTTGCGGGGCTGCCAGCGGCTGGGATGGATCGCGTCCGGCGCGACCAGCAGGATTCTTTCGCCGGGCGGTTCCGGCTTGGCGGCCGGCGCCGCCGGTACCACCGGCGCTGCCGGTGCTGCCGCCGGCGTGACCACCTTCTGCGCTGCGTCCTGGATCAGCGCGCCGAGTCCCCGTCCGAGTCCGCTATGTTTGGCTGCCATGTTTTGCTTTCGTCCGCGTTCACGGCGCGGAGTAAAATGCCCACAGATTGCCTTGGCCGCTGGCAAGCTTCACCGCCGGGTCCGACGTGAGGTAGTTGCGCACCCCGAAAGAGGCCATCAGATAGTTGCCGCTCATCCCCTTCTTGTGCAGGTTCGACATGCGGCCCACCCTGACGGTGGTGGGCGAAAGCTTGCTGAGGCTCGGCGTGCCAGCGGCATCCGCCTTATTAAGGTCGGCGATCAAGACCATGTCCCCCACGTTGCTGTCGAAGTCGCGCAGCTTGGCCGGCTTGCCGCCCGGGCGCTTGAAGGGACAGTCGCCGCTGGCCGCATTGGCGCCGTAACTGACGCGGTCGCCCGCGGCCGTCGGATAAGGATCGCCCCCACACCAGAACACGTTGCTGGCCTGGCCCAGGTAAGGAGACAGCAGGGACGTGGTCCAGCAGTTGGTGCCCGTAGACAGATAGGGCAGCGAGTCCCCGTTGTCGGCCGCGTATTGCGGGATGGACTTGCCGATCTGCGAGAGATTGTTCTGACAATGGATACTCTTGCCGCTGTCGAGCGACCCCGTCACCGCCGGCAGCAGCAGGGCCATCATGATGCCGATGACGGTGAGCACCACCAGCAGCTCTACCAGCGTAAAACCCCGCCGCCTGTCGCATGTCGTTTTCATAATCCGTTCCTCAAGCCCGAAAGTATATCGCCTGCCGCGCCGCTTGACAACGCCAGCCTCTGGCCGGCTCTGGCCGCCCGCAACGCCCGGCACCCAAGAGACCCCCAGCCCGGCGGGTGGAGAAAGCCCGGGGCGCGCGCCCGGCAGCGGCCGGCACAAAACCCAGGGCCGGCAGGGTCCGCCGGACGCCGCGCAGGATTCGCGCTTGCAGGCGTCGAGGCGAACCAGTAGTTTCTGCGCGACTGCAACGCTCCCGCGGAGAGGTGCCAGAGTGGCTGAATGGGCACGCCTGGAAAGCGTGTTGTCCCCGTAAGGGGGCACGAGGGTTCGAATCCCTCCCTCTCCGCCAATTTACATAATACATTTATATATAAATATATAACAATTTTTTGCAATACCGGGAACCTCTATCTTATAACCGATACTTATAACACCTCCGTCCGCAATCAGATTGGTCAACAGTGTCAATTGCGCACGATTTGACATCGGATTTCTCATCACGCCCACCCATGGCTAACGCCGCCATGAACGCCAGCGGCATCGACACCAACCTGCACGCTCGGGCTCTTCGCTGGCTTCTTCTATGCGCGCGTCATCGAAGTTTCCCAGCGCCTGCCGGTGTAGGTCACCCGCTTCCTCGACAGCATTCTCACCTACGACCGCGGTGACGTGCCCGAACTTCGCACTTAGGCCCTCCGCACACTACTGCACGAAATTGGACATTACCTAACCCTCGACGCGGACGAAGCGGATCAGCGCGGTCTCTGAGCGCATCGCGACTGGACCAATGTTAAAAAGAAAGGGTGCCGTTGCCGGCGCCCTTCGGGTCGAGCTACACGCCAGATTACGTTGTCGGAATCGGCTTGATCGAACCGTCCGACCCAATCATGAGGCCGGCATCCCGCAGCGCGGCATTCGCCTTCGTCACGGCCGTCACCTTGACCTGCTCCAGTTCGATCTTGGCTATGACGGCGTTCGTAGACCACGCCGCAAGGTTCTGCAGAGCCTTCCCGCTCAAGTTGGCGGCGGACATCACCTGCTTGAAGCCTTCTTCGTTCTGCATGTAGGCGCGGATGCCTGCCGCCACGCGATTGACCGTCAGCCGAACTTCGTCATCAATGCTCTTGGCCCCGCTGGTCCCCGGCGCCTTGCGCTCTTTCTTGACCAACAGCTTGAACGCGTCCACGCCCATGACCTTGCGCCAGTAGAACCCGGCCGGGCATGCCTGCGGCGGATGCTTGCCCTTCACAACCTGTCCTTCAGCGTACTCAGTCATTTTTTATCTCCGTGTTTCGCAGTTGGTTAATCCGCACCAGAACGTGCGGGGGCGCGCATTCTCGCGGGGCGCCTTGCAGGGTCAAGCCCTTGTTGCTGGCTAAATCCTGCGCAGGAATGCAGCGAATGGACCGCCCAAGACCACGTGAAGCTATCGCCACGTCGCGGAAGCCACGGGCCGCAGGGCCAATGTGGTTAGCTCTCCGGGTAGCGGCATGCTTTCGCATGCCGATCTTCTCTGTGCCTTTGTGCCTCTGGCGCTTCGCCCCTGACTTCTCTTCACTTCGGCGGGAAACCTTCCGGCATCCAGCCCGGCAGCCCGGCAACTGATTTCCTTGCCGCCTCCGACGTGGGGACACTCCAGGCCTGAAAGAAAGGTCCGAGGTTCTTCCCGACAGCTTTAGAGAAGCGCACCATCCACTGGTCGTGTTTTTCTTCGTCCGTCTTGGGATGCTCGTCCTTGCCCAGCGTGCGGTATTCTGCCAGCACCTTCTTGTATGGATCCCAGCCGAAAGCTTCCTTCAACTGGGCATACATCGTCAGGGCTAGGAACGGATCGCTCTGCCACTTGCTGAATTGCGCTCCTTCCGCGAAATATTTCCTTATGTGCTTTGCCTGCGACTCGGGCGTAATCGCCCCGTGTTTCGGTGCCTTTGGGCAGACCGTATCCAGCACGTATAGCGAAAACAGATTGACTGTAACTTCGCCTGTCCCGGTGAAAGTCCAGTCTCCCTGCTGGTGATTATGCCCTATCTCGTGGAACATGCCCCAGTCACCGTCGTTGCGAAGGTGTTGCACATCGATAAAACGCGGCGCGGCATCGAGGAAGCACATGAGCGGATAGCCGGAGTGCATGTAGCCGACTGAAATCTGAACGTCGGAAACGAACCTTTCTGCGCTGGGACGATTTCGATCAATGCCAGCAAGATCCGCATCTGCATCCAGCACCTCGTCCCAGAACTTCATCACCGTCTCAGGATCATCGAGCTGCCTCATGAATCTCGAGGGAATCGAGATGATAAGCTTGTCCGACTGGAACTCCGCCATCGGGGCCGGGTAGTTGCGGATCGCGCTGCGCCACTGCTGCAAATCGGTCTTGCCAAGAATATACCATGGCGCCCTGACTGCGCCGGATATCTGCACGGAAATCTCGCCTGCGGAACACTTCTGCGGCACATCAATATAGACAAGCCCTCCGAACGCACAGGCACCCTTTGTTACCGCGCTCGTCATCGGATAGTTCCGCGTAATTTCGGGAGGGCGGCTCCAGCGTTCGTTCCCCCACAGCCTATCCGTGTGGCAGCCGATCCGCAGGTGAAGCCCCTTGTCAGCGGCTGCCTGCGGGATTGTTACGGTCACAACTTCGCCCGGCGCCGCGTAGAGCCCGGTACTGTGCCACCTGGGCACTTCCGTTTTCACAACAATCCGTTCAGAAACACGCTGCGCATCTGCCGGAACAATACCGGGAAAGTTCGTCGCCGCGGGATGCGCCTTCACCTTGTCCGGCGGCATGGATTGACAGTCACGAATCTGGCAGGCGAGAATTACCTTGGCAAGGCCATCCTTGTCACCGATTGGTTTCTTTTCCGTCGGTATGGCTGCAGCCGCGGCTCCCTTCGACACGGTCCTGAACTTCGGCCAGAACATCTGATCACTGTCCGGTATCGCGCGTACTGCGTCGGAAAGCGTGGCAACACATTGCTTCACCTCTTCCTTGGAAAGCTTAACCTTGCCCCCTGCCTGGTCCTGCAAAGCCTCCAACGCCAGCAGAGCATTACCGTATTTTGAGGGTATGTCGGACACGGCATACCCTTTCTCGGTAGTCCGGCCCGGCATAGAGCCGGACCAGACAAGCCCCGCAAGCGAGAAGAGCCGGTTTCCTGCTGAATCCGATACAAGACTCTTCTTTGAGTTTATCTGCTGCCAGCCCCAGCCGGTCATTGCGCCAACGACCCCGCCGCCGCTACGTATGAACTGAAGAAGCGCGGCACGGGATTTATCGTCACCAAACCGGTCACTGCCACAGCAGACCACATCGCAGCCCTTCAATTCAGCCGCCATGTCTTTCCCCAGAAGCGCATTCACGGTCAGGCCCTGGCTCTTCAGGTATGACTCCAGCGGCCCCTCGTGGATAACACCGACGCGGGGAGCTGTCTTGCCTGAAGCCCAGCGAACCAGGTTCACAATCAACTTGCCGGTATCCAGCTTCTTAAGGCTCTCTCCGCCAAAATAGCCGTTGTGCCCCAAGCCTGCCACGCGTCCCTGGCCGAGCCTGGCTGCGGCGACAAGAGGCAGTTCGGCATCGCCTTTCTTGCCGGTGGCCCCCCCGACAATAGTAAAGGCCTGCGGGCCGAACACGCACATTCCGCCAGGCGCACCCGGCGCATCGATCTCTGAAATACCTTTTAAAATAGCCTGGATATCTGCCTGGTTATCACGTGCAGCACTGGAGGATATCGCAGCAGTTGTCCCGCCGGTCTTCGGCTGCAGCCCTTGCGACCGTGCTTTCGCGGCCTGATTGGCTGCAAGAACGTCAGGGCTATTACTGACAAGCAAACCACCTGCAAGAATTGTCACGGTCAGGCATTTAAACGATTTCAGCTTCTCATTCAGCATTGTGCCTCCAATCAAGATTGTGCGGCTGATCGAAATAACATTTACCTGACGGATTAAGGAATAGCAGAATTGATTGCATGTTTAACAGAGCTGACTACCAGATAAGAAGTTGCTTCGGCGCGCCCACCGGGGCGCCGCTTTGCGACCGCATGTTGCTCTTGAAGAAGCATGCGCGCATTCTCACGCACTGCCTGGCCAAGTCAAGTCCTGCTTCGACCTGAGCATGAACGTCATCGTCACTGGAGCGCGCAGTGTTGAAGTGCTAACAAAAATTGGTCGGATTTTTCCGCGCCAGAATAAAATGTTACCCGGCGACCGCCACCCCCGTGACGGCCGCCGGGCTTCAATTACATCGCCCGCGTTGCCCGTAGCCCCGCCCGCCAAGCCGGCACCCTGCCGACCTCGCGCACCATGCCCTCGCCCCAGCTGCCGCTGCTCTTCCGCCCGATCCGCCGCTTGGCTTGGGTGATTGCTGGCGCCGAGACCTGGCAACTGAACGCGATCTCGCCGGTACTGCGGCCCTCTACCAGAGCCTGCAGCACCTTGAGCTCGCGGTCGGTCAGCAGCGGATCGATCAGCGACCAGTCGATGTCACGCGCCGCCAACGTCGCGGCATCCTCGCCATCTGCCGCCAGCATGTCGCCGAACGTCAACTCCTCGCCGGTCTCGTCGTGCGCCGGGGCCTCCACGTCAGCCATGACCACCTGCTTGTCGAGCGTGGCGCCGGGGCACATGGCGTCCATGCGGCCTGCGTACTGCGACCGACGGCCGGATTTGAGGCGCTGGATCGTGTAATAGGCCACGCTCCGCGGCATCAGATCCTTTCCCTGGTTCTCCAACGTCTCGATGGCCTGGGCGGCCATCACCATACCGTCCTGCACCAGCTCTGCGGAATCTTCGGCACCGACGGTCTTCACCACTTGCGGCACCACCGCGATCAGCATCGGCTGGATCACGTCCAGCAGTAGCTCGCCTGCTCTTGGGCTCATACGTCCTCCTGAAATGCAGACGGCCCCACGCAGCCGCCAAGGTTGGTTGGTCGGCCGGCGTGGGCGGCTGGAGGCGAGAGATAACCCGACTCAGAGTATTATGCCGGCGAATACGGGAGATTTGAGCGGGCGGCGAGTCAGCGCATAGCTCGTTTTCCGGTGCGCGGGTCAGGGGCTTACAAGAGGGACCCTAGCGGATGTAGTGGTCGGGCCAGGTTGACTGCACCGCGCGAGAACTCACCTATCGCACGCCCTGCGGCACAACCGGAAGCAGGGGCTGAAGATCAAGACGACCAATACGCGAAGTCAATTGACCAATCTTCCGCCGCGGATGGGCAGGTTTCCCCGGTCTACGCTTAGTATGATCCCGGTCCCTTTTACGGTTGGGTCATCAACCGCCGCGAGTCCGACTTAGCCTTCAGCGCCGAACGACCGCCGGACTCTCTCTCCCAGGCGAAATATCGCCCTATAAAAGCTTGCGTTTGCGGGGCGCCGCGTAAGAATGCGCGCATATTTTTCAGTGTCATAGTGCGGTCGAAAAGCGGCGTCCCCCCGGTGGGCGTGCCCAAGCAATTTCTTATCTGAAAAATGGGGGAAGCGATACGATGAAAATGCCGTTGGTCCTTGGTTGTTGGTTATGGGTCGCCGTTCTGACGTTCGCCGGGGAGCGGGTCGCGCTGTGGCCGGAAGGAAAGATCCCGGATGGCCAGGCCCAGCAGATCGCGGCGACCACCCAGGAGGTGAAAGCGCCGGGTTTCAAGGCGGCGGAACATGCGATGCCATATCTCGACTGGTACGAGGCGCCGGCGGCGAAAAACGGCGGATGCGTGTTGCTCATTTCCGGCGGCGGCTATCAGAGTTGCTGCGACGGGGTGTGGCTTGACCGGGCCGCGAAGAAGTTCACCGAACTCGGGTTCGTTTGCGTGAGCCTCACTTACCGTACGCCGCGTACTCAAGGGTTGCCGATCTACCAGAGCGCGTGGG
>CAIWHP010000007.1 GCA_903912445.1 uncultured Lentisphaerota bacterium | reverse complement strand
CCGGTCTGTTTCAAATCCTGTTCCTATCCAGCTTTGGGCAAAGGCCGTCTGCAATGAAGTCAGACCGTCTGCCAAGGAAACCGTCACATCACGTCCGTCCAGCGTCCAGTAGCGGATTTGATCAATATCCAGCGCCAGATTCTGCGCAGAGATGGTTTGATAAATGGCACCGCCGTTAGTGTACGCCGTATCATCGAAAACCGTGACCAACTCCGCCTGCGCCATCCCGCACAGCGCAATCACTCCCGCCATCAGTTTCCATTTTGTCTTCATTGGTTTTCCTTCCTGCTGAGAAGCCTTAATTCCGTACGTACGATTCAAAGTTTACCCCCACCCGCAGCAGGAAACAAACTATTTTATCAGGATTTAAAGTCTGCAAAACCTGCACATTCCAGATAAGAAATTTCTTGGGCGCGCCCACCGAGGGAGCACCGCTTTTCGACCACAGGTTGACGCTGAAAAATATGCGCATTCTTGCGGGCCACACAGACAAGTCAAGCCAAGTTTAGTGCGCTTTTTTCGCGCGCGAGCGGGCGGGCGACGAGGTTGCGGCGCAAAAAGTTAGACGGGTGCGAGGCGTCGGCGACACACTCGTAAACGGGGCCGGGATCGTACTGTTCGTAGTCCGGGAAGACCTGCTCATCCGCGGCGAAAGCCTGGTCGTTAGATTCCGCCGCTGCGTCCAGCCCATAACAGATGGTCCGTTCCTGCTGTGGCAAAGCCTCGCTACCTAGCAGCGCTAGGTGGTGGGTCCTGGCACCGATGATGGTGGTTGCGCGGATTTTCTGATGGAGCCGTTAGAGGGCAGTTGAGCGGTCTATTTCGCCAGAGCTGCCTCGATGGCCTTGCTGACGACGGCGGCGAGCGCTTCCGAACCGGCGCTGGTGTAGTGCACGTCCTTGGGCTTGCCGAGCTTCTCCCGCTGCGGCTTGACGAACGCGCAGAGGTCATTGACCGTCACGCCCGCGGCCTGCATCACGCGCAGCGCGGCGGCGTTGTATTTGGCTTCCTCGCCGGGCACACGCCCCATGGCGCCGTCCGGCACCGGCGTGGTGCTGCACCAGATCAGCTTCGCGCCGGTTTTCTTCAGCCGCTGCACGAGTTCGGCCAGGTTCTTTTCATAGGCCTCCACCGGCACCCATTGCTTGCCCTTGCTGATGTCGACGAGCTTCGCCTTCTCGTCGATGTACTTGAGGTCGTGCAGGCCCCAGTTGAAGTGGATCACATCCCACTTTTTCGGGCCAAGCCACGCGTCGAGATGCTCGAGACCGCGCACGGTGGATTCGTTGTTGCCCGGCGCGTGGACGATGTTCGCCTTGTCCTTGAAGTGTTGTTTGACGAACGGCGTGTAGCCGATGGAGATCGAATCGCCGATGATCAGCACGCGCGGCAGCCCCTCGACCTCCGGGACCGCGGCCGCTTTCCTGGGCGCGTCCGCTTTCTTTGCCGGCGCCGCCAGTGCCCCGCCCCACCCCAGCGCCACGCACACCACGCCCGCCGCCCACCACTGCATGTTTTGTTTCATAACTACTTACTCTGTGATCCTGACCCGGTAGATGCGGCGGCTTTTTCGGGATTTCCCGATATCGGCTTATTTAACTTCTTAATTACCAACTCTGTTTGGTGACGAATATTTTTCTTCCACTCCGCATGGGTAACCCTTTGATCGCCATCCCACCCGTTATTGAACTGTTCCAACACTCTGAGGATTTCACGTCGCTTCTCTGGATCCACCGTTACCGCGGTTTCGCCTAATCCAATGACACAGCTGTTTAAAATCGTCGGGTTCCGCTCTTTCTGAGCTTGAATACGTTCAATAAATAAAATTGTAACCAGACCAGCGAAGGCAGGCTCAGAGAGTGACTTCTCAGCGCTAATGAGCTTATAAAACTCCACGCGTTCGCTTCCCTCTAACAAAGACAAATGAGTTTGTACGGTTTTGAGAGCTGAGGGCGAGCCCACGCGAAGCAAGGCGTTTAATCCGGCTAACACCGCACCAGAATCTAGAACATTTTTCGACTTAAGACCGGTCGTCAGAGCTTTCTCGATCTCCAAGAGAAATGGTGTTTTATTTACGGAGGCACTAGAGATCCAAATCGCTAGCATCATTTTTTCCCCGTTGTTCTTTGAGTTGCGCATGGCACTGACAACGTCAGGTGCCATGGTTTCATCCAGAGCTGCCTCGACATTCATCAATGCTATTACTGCTGTATTTTTCAGCTGCATTGAAGAGCCTTGTTTTTTCAGAATGTCTATTAAAACAGGCTGCGTCGTATTCTTGAAGGAAGGCCCCATCAGCCCCACTGCACGGACAGAAAGCAATCTTCCCTGTTGGGACGGACTGTCCTTGATCTCATCAAGCAATAAGTTTAATACCGGCCCACCAATTTTCGCGAGCGTCGTCGCGGCTTCCTCCCCGAGCAGACCACTCCTGAAACTCCTCATTGCCGCCATCAAGGCAGGCACAGCCTGCGTGACATCCCCGTCCCCTGAAGCTGCCCGATCCGCAAGGGCTCTCGCTGCTTTAACCTTCAGGTCATCTGAAGCACCGAACTGCAATTGGAAGACCAGATCCTTGATAGACTTTTTGCTGAGATCACCGAGCGTAGCGGTATGTAGAGGTTTTGAGGATTGCGCCGCCTCGGCCGAAATAAAAGAAAATACCGCCGTGATCACCACCGCGATCAAGACTGACATCTTTTGCTTCATGCTTGTTCTCCTCGCAGATGCGGCGAGTGTAGCGGTGCACTGTGCCTTTTCCAAGGTTTGAAACTGATTTGAACTTGTTGAAACTGAAACAGTCCTTTCCCGAATATCTCGGAAGGTTTTACTATGAAATGTTTTAGCATTCGAAAACTGCAGAACGGATTATTTCACCTACCGGATGGAAAGGGCTCCAAGAACACAGTCACGTGACGAGCAGGCCGACCAGCAGGATGACGACCATGCCCAGCGTCGCCGTGACCTTCACCACCAAGATCGCCAAACGCGCGAGAATGGCGCCGGTGGCGATGTGTAGCGCGGCTTGATGTTGCCGGGAGCGGCTGCGTTCGACGAGGTAGGCGCAGCCAAAGCTGCCGGCGAACAGGCCGAAGAGCGGGCCGATGATGAAAAGGGGCAACAAACTGCCGAGCAGCAAACCGAGAAAACCGCCGAGCAACGCAGCCAGACCAGCCAGCTTGGAGCCGCCACGTTTCTGCACGCCCCAGGCCCCCGCGAACCCTTCGGCCACCTCGATGGCCACGCAGAGCAGCAGGAACAGCAGGATGGTCGCGAGTCCGGGGAAGGTGGGACCCCGCAGCCAAGCGGCCAGCAGCGTGGCGGCGAACACAAGCCAGGTGCCGGAAAAGGTCAGGACCGAGAGCAGGAGGCCGCCCAGGCACAGCAGCAGCACCGCAAGCCAGCCCGCGCCGTGCCCAAGCAAGGCGCCCATTTGTGACCAATCGAATTGCATCGTGTACGCCGGCGCAGCTTACGCGCAGCGACCTGCGACCGCAACCCCGCGCAAAACCCCATCCCCCCGCCACACACACCACCTTCCAGACCCCCACGCCCGGAAAATATTCGCACGCTTTCCCACACCTTGGAAAACCGGCCTTGACCCACGGGGGCCACAGGCTAGAGTGACAGCATACGGTCGAGGAAAAATACATGAATCGCATCCACGCTGCTCTCTGCCTGCTGGTCGGAAGCCTCATCTCGCTGGCAGCAGCGGAGCCGCCGCCGCCGGGGCATGACGAAAGCGTTTTTGGCAAGCGCCTGGCCTATCACAAAATCGAGGGCGTGGGCCCCTGCATCGCCGCCGAGGTCGTCGGCAACCGCCTCTACGCCATCGGGCAGGGCAACCTGTATGCGCTGGACATCGCCACACCCCAACAGCCGAAACGCCTGGGCACCTTGTCCGGCCTGGGCACCACGCGGCAGCTGACGATCAAGGACAAGATTGCCTATGTCACGGCGCGGCAGGACGGGCTGTGGCTGGTGGATATTTCCGATCCGGCCAAGCCCACCTTGCTCAGCCACTACGACACGGTGGAGATGGCCACAGGCATCTGGGTTTCGGGCGGCCTCGCCTACATCGCCACGCGCTGCTACGGTGTCGAGGTCGTGGACGTCTCCGACCCGCGCCACCCACGCCACGTCAGCATGCTGAAAACCGGCGAGGCGCAGTCCTGCTGGACGCGGGACGGTTTGCTGTACATCGGCGACTGGGTGCCCAAGAAACTCCTGATCGCGGACGTGAAAAATCCGCGGCAGCCCGTGCTCGTGGGCGAAGCGCCGCTGGATGGCTATGGCGACGGCGGCTGCCTGCGCGGCAACTATTGCTTCGCCGCCACGGGCCACCATTCGCGGGCACCCGACAAAGCCGCGGCCGAGGGCAAGGGACACGGCCTGGATATCTACGACGTTTCGAATCCGGTGCAGCCCGTGTTCGTCTCGCGGGTGAAGTTCCCCGCCCTGTATTCCATCTTCAACGACATGTGGGGGGCGCGCGTAGCCGGCGACCACTGTGTCGTGGCCGACACCCACAACGGCCTCTTCGTCGTCAACATCCGGGACATCGCCAAGCCGGTCATTGTCGCGCACGCGCTGCTGCCGGTGGCGCCAAAATGGAAACTGCCCGACTCGGTGGGCGGCGTAGCCTTGGCCGATGGCGTCATCTACGCAGCGGGCATCGGCACCGGGCTATATGTCATCCCCGCTCCGGGCCTGGCCCAACCCGTGCGGCCGGAGCCCGATCATCCGCCAACCCTGACCGCGTTGCCGGATACACCCGCGGAGGACCCGGCATTCGACATCTATCGGCCCGGGGGCCAAGTCGGTGCCGTCACCGTACAGGGCGATGTGGCTTGGGCGGCGTGCGGCGCGGCCGGCGTGCAGGCGGTGCGCTTGGGCGAGCGCATGGAACCGCTCGCGCTGCATCGGGGCGCACATGACGTCAGCTATGTGAGCTGCCTCAGCAACCGCCTCTTCACCGCCGAGGGCTCCGGCGGCATGGCCATCTATGACATCGGCGCGGATCTCCGGCTGACCGAACGCGGCCGGCTGCAGGTGCCCGGACAGGGCGTGAAACAGGTGGTGGTGCCCGCGCCGGGCCGCTTCGCCCTGCTGCATTGCGGCGGGGCCTCGGTATACATCGCGGATGTTCAGAACCCCACGCAACCACAGCTGGTCTTCAAGGATTCGCAGGTCGGCCTTTTCTATGGCGACCAGCTGGTGAACCAGCTCTTCGCCGGGCGCTACCTCGTGGCCTACTGGCACAGGAGCGGTCCCGCCTGGTACGACATCAGCGGCGCGCAGCCCGTAATGGCAGGCAACACGCCGGACACGTCGCTCTTCGGCTGGACCGATGGCGCGTGCCCGCTGAGCGACAAGCTCCTCATCACCAAGCGCGGAAAATATTTTCTGCTGGAGCCCAACGAACGGCGCAACGCCAGCGACCTGCCGGGCTATGGCGTGAAGGGGTTGCACCTGGCCGGCCGGCCGAGCACGGACGGCAAGACACTGGCCATCGCCTCGCGTCACAACCGCACCGTCCTGGTGCTCGACATCGCCGAGACCACGCACCCGAAACTGAAACGCGCCTACAACCTGTCGGGCCACCCCGGCGCCTGCGACTTCTGGAACGGCCGCGTGCTCATCCCCGCAGGCTATCAAGGCCTGCTGCTGGAGCGCCGGCCGCCCGCCCCACGGATGGTGCCGTAAGCTCCGGCTGCAGAGTCACCGCCTGCGAGGTTGACCGGGCTGTGCGCGGCTCACATAATCTCGCGCATGAAATCAATGGCCCTGTTTCTGCTCGTGCTGCTCGGGCCGCTGCTGGCCGGCGCCGGCGCGCCGTGCCGCATCGAGGTGGTCGAAAAAGGCACCGGCTGGCCGGTGCCGCTCGTGCAACTGCGGACGACGCACAACGTGACGTTCGTCACCGACAACGCCGGCGTGATCGCCTTCGACCTGCCAGAGCTGATGGGGCGCGAGACGTGGTTCGACGTGCTCGGCCACGGCTACGAGCGCGACAAGGACGGCTTCGGCTACCGTGGCGTGCGCCTGACGCCGGAGCCGGGCCGGACGCTGCGCGTGGAGGTCAAGCGCACGAGCATCGCCAAGCGGCTCGGCCGCCTCACCGGCGGCGGGCTGTTCGCCGAGAGCCAGAAGACCGGCCAAGAGCTGGACTGGCGCGAGTCGGGCGTGCTCGGCTGCGACACGGTCCAGAACGCGGTCCATCACGGCAAAATGTTCTGGCTCTGGGGCGATACGACGCTGGCGAAATATCCGCTCGGCATCTTCACCAGCACCAGCGCGACGACGCCGGTGCAGCCGTTCAAGACCTTCGCGCCGCCGTTGCGCCCGGACTTCGACTACTTCACCGACGGCGAACACAAGCCCCGCGGCGTCGCGGCGCTGCCGGGCAAGGGGCCGACGTGGATCGGCGCCTATGTGGTGCTGCCCGACCAGGGCGGCCGCCAGCGCCTCGTGGCCACCTACTCGAAGATCGCCGGCTATCTCGACGCCTATGAGTTGGGGCTGTGCGTGTGGAACGAGGCGACGAGCAATTTCGAGGTGCTGCGCACCGTGTGGAAAAAATCCGAGGCGACGCCGAAGCCGCCGCCGCTGCCGGAAGGCCATCCGGCGCTCTGGCAGGATGCGCAGGGCAAGGCGTGGGTGCTGTTCGGCAATCCGCTGCCGAAGCTGCGCTGCCCGGCGACGTTCGAGGCGTGGCAGGACAGCGCCACATGGGAAGTTTTGCATCCGCAGGAAAAGCTGGCAGCGGCCAACGGCGGCAAGGCGGTCACGCCGCACACCGGCTCCATCGCGTGGAACCCGTTTCGCAAACGCTACGTGACGGTGTTCATGGAAAAATTCGGCAAGCCCTCGGCGTTCGGCGAGCTGTGGTATGCCGAGGCCGACGCGCCGACCGGCCCGTGGGGCCCGGCGGTCAAGGTGCTGACGCACGACAACTACACCTTTTACAATCCGCGCCTGCACCCCGAATGCACGCCGGCCGGCTCGCCCACCCTGCTCTTCGAGGGCACCTACACGGCGGAGTTCGCCGACCACGCCACGCCGACGCCGCGCTACAACTACAACCAGATTCTCTACCGCCTCGACCTCGACGATCCGGCGCTGGCGCCGGCGCAAAAACGCTGACCGCATGACGGGCTGCCGCTGCAATATATCGCGCTACGGCCCGTTGTTGCCGGAAACAGTTTGGCAATTCGCGCGGCGGCAGGTATAAACGCCGCGTGCGTTTTATTAACGAAAGGCAAATAAATGCAGACATCACGTCGGACGTTCCTTAAAAGCATGGCCGCTTCGGCCGCGGCCGCACCGTTCCTTCTGCCCTCGCGGGTCTGGTCGGCGCCGACCAGTCCGAGCACCAAGTTGAACGTGGGTTTCATCGGCATGGGCAAGCAGATGGGCGGACTGCTGAGCAACTTCCTCGGCCAGGACACCCGCTGCGTCGCCGTCTGCGACGTGGACACCACCCGCCGCAACGCCGGCAAGAAGCGCGTGGACGATTTCTACAAGAACACCGACTGCAAGGCCTACGTCGACTTCCGCGAGATCATCAACCGCAAGGACATTGACGCGGTCTGCATCGCGACGCCCGACCACTGGCACGCGATTCCGATGCTCGCCGCGCTGCGCGCCGGCAAGGACGTCTATTGCGAAAAACCGCTGACGCACAACATCCACGAAGCTGTCGAGGTCATGAAGGCCGTGGAGGAGAACAAGCGCGTGCTGCAGACCGGTTCGATGCAGCGTTCGAGCAAGGAATTCCGCATCGCCTGCGAGCTGGTGCAGAACGGCGTGATCGGCAAGATCGACCACGTCGAATGCCAGTTCGGCGATCCGGGCAAGCCGTGCGACCTCGCCGAGGAGCCGATGGAACCCGGCCTCGATTGGGAATTGTGGGTCGGTCCGGGCCCGATGCGCGGCTACAGCTCCGTGCTCAGCCCGCGCGGCATCTGCACGAACTTCCCGAACTGGCGCGCCTACAAGGAATATGGCGGCGGCATGGTGTGCGACTGGGGCGCGCACCACATCGACATCGCGCAGTGGGGCCTCGGCATGGACAACAGCGGTCCGGTGGAAGTCATCCCGCCGAGCGATGCGAACGCGAAGCGCGGCTGCAAGCTGGTCTACGCGAATGGCATCTACGTGGAGCACAAGGACGGTTTCGGCGTTCACTTCTTCGGCTCCAAGGGCGAGGTCAAGGTCAACCGCGGCCGGTTCGCGCTGATCGTGGACGGCAAGACGATCGCCGAATACGCGGAGAAGAAGGTGAAGAAGGGCGAGAAGGCCCCGAAAGCCGAGACCTCCTGCGCCGCCGAGGTGCAGAAGGCCGAGCGCGCCTACCTCAAGGACGCCAAGATCAAGCTCTACGAGAGCAAGAACCACATCTCCGACTTCATGGAGTGCGTCAAGAGCCGCAAGAAACCCGTCACCAGCGAGATCGTCGGCGCACACAGCGCGATCTGCTGCCACCTGATGAACCAGAGCTACTACAACCACGCGAAGTTCACGTGGGACCCGGCCAAGTTCGCGTTCACCGGCGGCACCGGCAACCCGAAGTGGCTGACCCGCGAGTATCGCACGCCGTGGTCAGTCTAAAGCCGCATTAAACACGCGGTGCGAGCGGCGTTTTCCAACCCTTGGAAAACGCCGCTTTTCTTTTTCCAAGGCTTGGAAACCCGCGCCGGCCAGGGCAAGGGTTTCTGTCGCGGCGCAGCTCTGCACGCAGATGCACGGTCTCCCTGGCAGCGACAAGAGCAGGGGCGCGCCTCGTTGAGATGCAAAATCGCGCCGCCGGAGCTGTCGCGCCGGCGGAGGCGGGAGGGGCTACTTGACCGGAGCCGCCCAAGCCCCGGGCTGCACGCGGCGGAGACTGACGACGATCGCCTCGACGCAGGCCTTCAGCGTGGCGTCTTTCGCCAGCTTGATCGCGCCGTCCGTGCCGAGGACGCGCTCGCCCTCGCTCGCCGGCACGGGGATCCAGCCGGTGGGGGCGATCGACAGCCAGCTCGCATCCGTGCGCTTGAACGTCAGCGGCCGGGCGAGCGTCTGGTTGATGGACTCGCTCCCGCAGCGGGTCTGCACCGAGTAGGTATCCTCGTCGCTGGTGCACAGGGGCAGAATGGTCAGCGTGAGACAGGAGGCGCAGGCGGCCGCCTCGTTCATCGCCGTCTCATTGTTGACGCAGGTGATCGTCACCTGCAGCGGGATCGCGCCGGGCGCGGTCGAGAAGGTTTGCGGATAGGCGGCCACCGCCACGGCCATGAGGTCGGTGCTCAGCAAGGCATGCGTGATCGGATAACTGGAGAACGGGGATAGCCCTGTGGTCGTCACATTCGTCGGCACGACATAGCGCACTTCCGTCAGGTTGAACTGGGCCGCACCCGGCACCGGCGCGCCGGAAGGCTTCAGGGTGACGTTGATCCGATAGGACGCGCAACCGGTCATGACCAACGCCACGCACGCCACGCCCAACACCGCGAACGACTGCCGCGCCACCGCTATGCTGTTCATAATGCTCCTGCCGGCCTTAGGCCCATCATCAACCGCTTCCCCGGCGCCACGGGCATCCGCCCGTTGCAAGCGACCTGAAACACGGTTCGGTTTTGAGAATGCGGGAAACGGAATGGAAACGCAAGGACGACGCAAGCGGCCACCGAATTTGACGGAGCGTAGGGTCGGTGGCTATCCGCCGCTCTTCTTTTTCCACAGCTTGGGGACCATCAGCGCTGCTGCTTCAGCATGACGCCACCAACGCGCATCGTGGAGTCTCAGGCTCAAGCGCCGCGCACCATCCAAAGCTCAAGAGGCAGGAGCCGCCGACTCTAGGCGAGTTCAGGCGGCGTGCTTACGCGTGCGTTTCCGCCGGCGGGCAATGAACAGGCCGGCTGCCCCCAACCCCAGCAGCGCCAGCATAGACGGTTCAGGTATGGGAACCGGCGTGACAAAAGTCGCAGCCCCACTTGTATCTCCGGTAAAATCACTACCGAATTTACCACCGCTGTAGACCTCGGCATCGGTATAGAGCAAGTCCAACTGGGCGGAGGGGTCATGGACATAGAGGGTGTATTGGCCCGCCGACAGCGGGAGGTTGCCGAAGTCCGCGGTGAAGAAATTAAAGCCCTGCAGAGGTCCCTCGGTGACCGGGACCACACTGCCGGCCGCGGAGGCGACCAACGTTCCGCCGAGGCCTTCGCCCGTCAGCACATCCACCCGCGCCGTGGCCGTCATATCGCCGGTGCTGCCATTCCACTCAAACCCGAAGGTGGTCAGGTTGGCGGCCTCCGGCACGGTGATGGATT
>CAIWHP010000006.1 GCA_903912445.1 uncultured Lentisphaerota bacterium | reverse complement strand
CGTCCGCCAGTAGCCGTGCAATAGCGGACGGCGCGGCGCGCCGTCCCTGCCAAGCTGCTTCAGCGTCTCGAGCGTTTGTTTCATGTTCACTCACAGCCAACGGCGGAGCGGACACTTATCGCACAACGGGCGCGGCCGGCAAAAGGTTTTTCCGAGCGCGACGATCAGCGCGTGATATTCGTTGAAGAGCTGGGTGTCGGCCGGCAGACGGGCGGTGAACAGCTCCGCGACTTCGTGGTAGGTCGCCCGCGGCCCGGCCCAGCCGTGGCGGTGCAGGAACCGCCGCGCGTAGGCATCGACGACGAAAACCGGCTGCTGCGCGGCGTAGAGCACGATGCTGTCGGCGGTCTCCGGCCCGATGCCATGGACCGCCAGCAGCGTCGCGCGCAGTTCCGCCGCGGGCAGCGCGAACAGCTTGTCCAGCCGGCCGCCGAACCGGTCCGCAACCAGCGCCGTGAACGCGCGCAGCCGGCGCGCCTTGACGTTGAAGCAGCCCGCCGGCCGGATCCACGCCGCCAGTTGCGGCAGCGGCGCGGTATGCAGTTTGACCAGCTTCAGCGCGCGGGCGCGGCGCAGGTTGCGGATCGCGCGCTCGACGTTCGTCCACGCCGTGTTCTGCGTCAGGATCGCGCCAACGCAGATCTCCAGCCGCGTCCGCCCCGGCCACCAGTGCTGCGGCCCGAACTCCCGCAGCAGCACGCGGTAGACTGCCTTGACCGGCGGCGATGGGACTTCGTGTTTCATGGCGGGCGGGTTTGTAACACGGCGCTGACACATACGCTGAACAAAATTTCCAAGGCTTGGAAAAGTTCCCAGCTACGGATTCCAAGATCTGGACAATTTAACGCGAAGAGTTAGCCACAGAGGACGCAGAGGTCCGCCGAGGACACAGAGGAAAACTCCACTCCGTGATCCTCTTTTAGACCTCCGTGTCCTTTGTGGTGCCGCTGTTCTTCGCCCGCTTTCAACTGCCCGCTGACGGCTGTCCCCTGCCCTCTTGCTTCTGCCCTTGACCCTGCCACAGCACGCGCCTACCCTGCATCCAACACTGCGCCGAGCCTTCACGCAAAGGGCAATGATGAAAAGGAACTGCTTCATAGGGTCAACGTGCATCGCGTTGGGCATCGCCCTGCAGAGCTTGGCGGCCACAAGCGATGCCGGGGTTGGCTTTCTGTCGGGCCTGGCTCCGGCGGAGCTCCGGGGCGTGGAAACGGACACGGCGTGGGAACTGGCCCAAAAGCTCGGCGCGGCGCAGCCGGTCGGCTGCGCGGAGGTTAGCGCTCCGGCCCTGGCGGGCTTCGCCGCGGTCTGGTGCCATCAGGGCGACACGACGCAGGCGACGGGCCTGCTGTTCCAGGCACAGACGATCGCGGCGCTGAGCAACTACGTCGCATCAGGTCACGGCTTGCTACTCTCCGGCACGGCCGCGGCGCTGGTGCCGGCGCTCGGCGCGGACACGGTCCGCTATGCGCCGGTGAGCTTCGGCCACGACCGCGCGCAGGCGGGCCTGATCCCGGTCGCGGCCGGGCACCCGGCGTTGCGCGGGCTCGACCTCGACCGCGGCGTGGCGTGGATGAGTTGCGCGGCTTACCCGGCCTTCACGGAGTTTCATCCCACCAGCAAGCCCTCCAAGGCCACGCTGCTGGCGCGCACGCCCGGCGGGCCGGAGAATTCCTTGCTGGAGTATCGGCTGGGCCGGGGCCGGATCATCGTGTGCGGCTGGCGGCTGTCGCCCCTGTATGTCGATGCGCCGCGCAGCTACCGGGACAACTTCGAACGGCTGACCGGCAACCTGCTCGCATACTTGCGCGACCCAAGCCAGTGGCAGGCCGCGGACAGCACGCCGACAGCCGCGGTCGCCTCGGGCGTGCCGCCGGGCGAATGGGAAGCGCTGGCGCTGGCCGTTGCCGATTTGAGCGACACGTTCAAGGAGCGCTATCCCCGCGGAGCGGAATTTCGCGAGCGGCTGGCCCGGCTGCGGCAGGCGCCGGTCCAGGAGAAAACCATCGCCGAGTTCCGCCAACTGCGCAACGAGGCGTTGCTGGCGAATCCGCTGCTGGATTTCGACAGGCTGCTGCTCGTCAAACGCGGCGCAAACAAGCTGGGCTTGCCGCTGAATTTCGCCTCCAACTCCAGCCTGGAGCCCGCCGGCTACGACAACGAAATCGCCGTGCTCGCGCCGGTCCGGCCCGACGGCCGGCTGACGACGCTCTATCGGCCCGAAGGCGGCCGGTTCGTCGGCGAGCTGCGGCTGCATTTCGATGCCGACCGGTTGCTCTTCTCGATGCCGGATACCCATAAGCGCTGGCAGGTGAACGAGCTCAAGGTCGATCCCTCGACTACGCTCGGGGCAAGCGCTTCCGGGCCGCGCGTGCTGCCGCTGATCAACGAGCGGGACGTGGATAATTACGATGCGTGCTATCTGCCGGACGGCCGGATCATCTTCACCTCCACCGCGCCCTTCGTGGGTGTGCCGTGCGTGCGCGGCTCGGGACACGTCGCCAATATGTTCCGGCTGGAGACCGATGGCCGCATCCGGCAACTGACCGTCGAGCAGGATCACGACTGGTGCCCGACGCTGCTGCCCAACGGCCGCGTGCTCTATCTGCGCTGGGAATACACCGACATTCCGCACGCGTTCTCGCGGATTTTGTTCCACATGAACCCGGACGGCACGGAGCAGATGGAATTCTACGGCAGCAATTCCTACTGGCCGGCTTCCATGTTTTTCGCCAAGCCAATCCCCGGCCATCCGACCAAGTTCGTGGCGGTGGTCGGCGGGCACCACGAGCTGCCGCGGATGGGCGACCTGGTGATCTTCGACACGGCCAAGGGCCGCTTCGAAGCCGACGGCGCCGTGCAGCGGATCCCCGGTCGCGGCCGCAAGGTCGAGCCGATCAATGTCGACCTGCCCATCGCGCAGACCTGGCCAAAATTCCTGCACCCGTTCCCGCTCAGCGACCCCTCGACCACGCTCGGGGCGGGTAAATATTTCCTGGTGTCCTGCAAGCCCGCAGCCGATGCGCCCTGGGGCATTTATCTCGCGGATGTTTTCGACAATCTGGTGCCCATCTGCGAACTGCCGGGCTATGCGCTGCTCGAGCCCGTCCCGCTGCGGAAGACGGCGCGCCCGCCGGTGCTCGCCGACAAGGTGGACCTGAGCCGCCACGACGCGGAGGTCTTCCTGGCCGACATCTACACCGGTCCGGGATTGAAAGGTGTGCCGCGGGGCACGATCAAGTCGCTGCGGCTGGTCAGCTATCAATTCGCCTACCAGGGCATGGGCGGCGAGCCTGACGCGCCGGGCATGGACGGACCTTGGGATGTGAAGCGGATTCTCGGCACAGTGCCGGTCAATGCGGACGGCTCGGCGCGCTTCCGCGTGCCGGCCTACACGCCCATTGCCCTGCAACCGCTCGACGCCGAGGGCAAAGCGGTACAGCTGATGCGCAGCTGGTTCACGGCGATGCCGGGCGAGACGCTCTCCTGCGTCGGCTGCCACGAGCAACAGAGCAGCTCGCCGCCCCTGCGCAAGTCCATCGCCGCCACGCAGCCGGCGGAAGCCATCCGCCCCTGGTACGGGCCGGCGCGCGGCTTCGATTTCCGGCGCGAAGTCCAGCCGGTGCTGGACAAGTGGTGCATCGGCTGCCATGACGGCAAGCCACGCCCGGACGGTACGGCCATCCCGAACCTGACCGACCGGCCGCCCGTGCCGATACAGGACAACAAGAACGCCTACAACCTCGCCTCGCGCTTCACGCCGTCGTACTACGCATTGCGGCGGCTGGTGCGCACCCCGACCCGGGAAGGCGATATGCACCTGCTGCCGCCGTGGGAGTTCCACGCCGACACGACACGGCTGATGCAGATGTTCCGCAAAGGCCACCACGGCGTCGCGCCCGACGCCGAGGCGTGGGACCGCCTGGTCACGTGGATCGATCTGAACGCACCGGCGCATGGCACCTGGACGGACATCTGCGGCAGCACCCGCGTGACGCACCAGGCCGAACGCCGCCGCGCCATGCGCCTGAAATTCACCGGCATGGATGAAGACCCGGAGGCGATCATCACGTTGAACAAGTCTGCCATCACTCCGGTTCTCCCCGCTAAGAATCGTACATCTACCATCCACCATCTTACATGCTCCAATTGGCCCACCGATCGGGCGGAAGCTCTCCGCCGACAGACGGGCGACGGCCACCCCACCTCGCGCGCGATTCCGTTGGGTGACGGCATCGCCTTGGACATGGTCCGCATTCCCGCCGGCGAATTTATCATGGGCCAGGCCGACGGTTGCGCCGACGAACAGCCCTGCGGCCGGGTGGCGATCCCGCGGCCGTTCTGGATGGGCCGCTGCGAGGTCACCAACGAGCAGCTCGCCTTGTTCGACAAGGAGCACAACAGCCGGCTGGAGCATGGCGATTACATCCAGTTCAGCCCCGGAGAGCGCGGCTGGGCCTTGAACCGGCCGAAGCAGCCGGCCGTGCGGATTTCCTGGACTGCAGCGACAGCTTTTTGCCGCTGGCTCTCGGAAAAGACCGGGAAGCATTTCCGGCTGCCGACCGAGGCCGAGTGGGAATGGGCCTGCCGCGCCGGCACCGCGACGCCGCTGTGGTATGGCACGTTGGACGGCGATTTCTCGCGTTGCGCCAACGTCTCGGACCGCACGCATCAGGCGATCGATCCGTTCGGCTGGTCCGGCCGCCCGCAGGTGATTCCGCCGTGGCGCCCTGCAGACACACGGTTCAGCGACCAGTCGCGCGTCTCCGCGCCCGTGGGCACCTACGCCGCCAATCCGTGGGGCCTGTGCGATATGCACGGCAACGTCGCCGAATGGACCGCCACCGCCTATCGCCCCTATCCGTACAACAGCGCCGACGGCCGCGAACAGCCCGCGCCGGCGGATCGCATCGTCGTGCGCGGCGGCTCGTGGTACGACAAGCCCGACCGCTGCCGCTCCGCTTCCCGCCAAAGCTACCTGCCCGAACAAGGCGTCTACGACGTCGGCCTGCGCGTGATCTGCGACGCGGCAGAGCAGGAATAAATCAGCATTGTTGTGGGGTCGCGTTGTAGGCCGGGTCTCCGACCCGGCGCTCCCGACACACAGCCGAAAACTCGCAAATTACACCTTACGCAAGCGCGCCAGGACCGCTTCCAACTCCGCCGGCAAGGGCGCTGCCAAGCGCAGCGGCGCACCGCCGACGGGGTGCGCAAACTCCAGCCGCGCGGCGTGGAGGAAATGGCGGGTGAGGCCGAGCGTCTCGGCGTTGGCCGCGCCATAAATTTTATCGCCGACCACAGGATGGCCGAGCGCCGCCAATTGGCAGCGGATCTGGTGCGTCACACCGGTCTCGATCACCACGCGCAGCAGGGTGAAGTCCGTGAAGTTTTCGGCGATGGAACATTCCGTCACCGCGCGCATCGGCTTGCGCGCCTTGACGCGGTTGTGATCGGTGACGCGCATCATCCGCTCCGGTTGCGCCGGGTGGTGGGCGAGTTCGTCCTCCAGCCGGGCGCCCTGCCCCACCCGACCATGGACGAGCGCGAGGTATTCCTTGTGGATTTGCCGCGTGCGGAATAGCGTGCGGAGGGCCGCATAGACCTCAGGCGTGCGCGCAGCCAGGACGAGGCCGGAAGTCCCGGTATCGATCCGGTGGACAAAGGCAGGGAACAGCATATCGCCGCCGAGGCCGGCGAGTTCGGGATGCCGAGCGAGCAGCGCGTTGACCAGCGTGCCGGTCTCGCCGGCGCGCTGCGGATGGACGGGCATGCCGGCGGGCTTGTCGCAGGCGAGCAGGAATTCGTCACTGTAGACGATGCTCAGCGGCAGCGTCGCGTCCGGCACGGCGGCGAAGTCGCTCTTTTCCAGGCATTGGAGAATCTGGACGGCGTCACCGGCGGCGAGCATCTGCCCCTTGGCAGCGCGCCGGCCGTTGACCAGCACCGCGCCGGCGACGGCCGCCGCCTCCGCCTGCGCGCGGGCGACCGCCGGGAAGCGCGCCGCGAGCCAGCGGTCGAGCCGCTGCCCGGCCTCGGTGGCGCCAACGATGATCTGGACGTCGCGAATCATCGGAGTTCACCACAGTGGTCGTAGAGGAAAGAAGGAGGGCACGGAGGTTGTCCGGGAAAGGTCCTGCGGAGGGCCTGCACTTGCAGCAGCCCCGCTGCGAACCTCCTCCGACCTCTATGACCTCTGTGGTGCATCTTTTTCGCTTGGATTTTTCCCGCGCGGCGCGCAGCCTACACGAAAATTTCCCCATGCACAGGAGAAAGCCGATGAAAGCCGTTCTGCTGACCGCAATGAAAAAACTGGAAGTGCGCGAGGTGCCCGCGCCGGCCGCGCCGCAGGGCCACGACGTGTTGCTCGATGTCGAATCCGTCGGCGTCTGCGGGTCCGATATCCATTACTACAACGACGGCCGCGTGGGCGACCAGGTCATCACGTTCCCCTTCGCCATCGGCCACGAGTGCTCGGCGACCGTCCGCGCGGTCGGCAGCGCCGTGACGCACGTGAAGATCGGCGACCGTGTCGCGGTCGAGCCGGCGATCTCCTGCGGCGTGTGCGACCAGTGCCGCGCGCATCGCCGCCACACGTGCCGCAAGCTGCTGTTCCTCGGCTGCCCGGGCCAGCTCGAGGGCTGCCTGCGCGAGCAACTCGTCATGCCGGAGGAGAACTGCTTCCCGCTCGCGGCCACGACCACGCTCGACCAGGGCGCGCTCGTCGAGCCGCTCTCCATCGCGGTCTACGCCGCCGGCCTCGGCGCGCCGCAGCGCGGCCAGACCTGCGCCATTCTCGGGGCCGGCCCGATCGGGCTGGGCGTGTTGATGGTGCTGCGCCAGCTGGGGCTCGACAACATCTACGTGAGCGAGCCGCTCGAATACCGCCGGCAGCAGGCCAAGCAGTTCGGCGCGCGCCACACGTTCAACCCGTTCGCCAGCGACCTCGCCGCGGCGTGGGAGCCGAAGGAGCCGCTCGGCTTCGACATCGTCTATGAATGCTGCGGCCAGCAGGCGGCCATCGATGACGGCCTGCACCTGCTGAGGCCCGGCGGCACGCTCGTGCTCGTCGGCATCCCCACGGTCAATCGCATCAGCCTCGCCATGGACTACGCCCGCCGCAAGGAGATCACGCTGCGCAACGTCCGGCGGCAGAACGACAGCGTCGTCCCGGCGCTGCAGCACATCGAGAGCGGCGCGATCGCGATGCACAAGATGCAGACGCACGTCTTCCCGGTCGCCCAGGCCGCCGCGGCGTTCGACCTCGTCGCCAACTACGGCGACGGCGTCCTCAAGGCGATGATCCACCTGCGCTGACAGGCCGGGTTTCTTTTCATTTGAGTCAATGTGCCGGACCACGGTGCGCAGGTTTCGCCCTTGTAGCTTGGTTGGCACAACCAGCATGCCGGCCTGACCCCCGGGCCTGATTTCCAAGCCTTGGAACCGCGCGACCGTGTTTTTCCAAGGCTTGGAAAAACCCTGCAGCCCGCATCCGCTTTCGGGAAAATTAAGACTGGCGGACGGCGGCGGCGCGGGTATTGTAGCGCGCATGTCGTCACGGGGTGACCGCGGGCCGACGGGCTGGCAGCGCGTCCGCGCGCTGTTCGAGATGACGCCGCAGGAGCGGCTGGTGGTCTGGGGCGTGCTCGTGGCGGCGCTGGTCGGGCTGGGCGTCCGCGCGTGGGTGCTGCACCGGCAGCGCGCGGACAGCTATCAGCCGGCCGGCGTGGCGGCGGAGACGAAGGACAAGCGATGAGCGCAAACTGTATTTTTTGCAAGATTGTCGCCGGCGAAATTCCGGCGACCAAGGTCTATGAAGACGCCGACGTGCTGGCGTTCATGGACATCGGGCCGGTCATCAAGGGCCACACGCTGGTGATCCCGAAGCAGCACTTCGACCCGCTCACGGCGACGCCGGAGCCGGTATTGGCCCAGCTGATGGCGGTCGTGAAGAAGATCGCCGCGGCCCAGCTGCACGGCCTGCGGGCCGACGGGGTCAACGTCATGCAGGCCAACGGCGCGGCGGCGGGCCAGGTGGTGCCGCACCTCCACTTCCATGTGATCCCGCGCTTCGCCGCCGACGGCCACCGCTGGAACTGGGCGGCGAAGAAATATGACGACCCGGCCGAGCTGCAGCAGCTGGCGGCGGCGATCAAGGCGGCCGTGACATGAAGCAGACGGATTTTCACGAGGCGCTCCGCAAGATCCTGGAGCACGACACCCGCTACGCGCCGGACGCCTACCTGTTCCTGCGCGAGGCGCTGGATTTCACGATCAAGCTGCTCAAGAAGCCGGACAAGGGTCCGACGCGGCACGTCAGCGGCGCGGAGTTGCTCGACGGCATCCGGCAGTTTGCGCTGCAGGAATACGGGCCGGTGACGCTGCGCGTGCTGCAGCACTGGGGCGTGCGGCGCTGCGAGGACTTCGGCGAGATCGTCTTCAACCTGGTCGAGTCGGGCGCGCTCGGCAAGACGGAGGAGGACCGCCGCGAGGATTTCGCGGGCGGCTACGATTTTGAACGCGTGTTCGCCGTACCCTTCCGGCCGGAGGCGCCGGCCGCGACGGCGCGCCGCGCCGCGCGGACGACTAAAAAAGGATGACCATGCGGAAGCTGCTCGGTCTTATTGTGCTCGGCCTATGGAGCTGCGGCTCCACACTGGGAGGTGAAGTTGTGGATGCCCTGAATGTTTTGGAACAAGCCAATGCCGGCCTGAAGCGCGTCGTGCTGGATAACGGCATGATTCTCCTGATCAAGGAGGACCACAGCGCGCCGGTGGCGGCGGTGCAGATCTGGGTCGGCTCCGGCGCGGTGCACGAGGAGGAGTTCCTCGGCAGCGGTCTCTCGCACTTCGTCGAGCACATGATCTTCAAGGGCACCCCGACGCGCACGCCGGGCGA
The DNA here is from genome assembly GCA_903912445.1 of uncultured Lentisphaerota bacterium. GTDB lineage: Bacteria > Verrucomicrobiota > Kiritimatiellia > CAIQIC01 > CAIQIC01 > DP16D-bin41. The sequence continues at coordinate 17,944 of CAIWHP010000006.1, read as the reverse complement.
CATCATGAAGCAGGCGACCGATGCCGGCGGCAAGATCAACGCCTACACGGCACAGGACCGCACCGTCTTCCACATCACCCTGCCCGCCAAGCGCTGGGCGACCGGGCTCGACATCCTCGGCGACGCCGTCATGCACGCCACCTTCCCCGCCGACGAGTGGCAGCGCGAGCAGCAGGTCATCCTGCGCGAGATCGCCATGGGCCGCGACAGCCCCGAACACATCCTCTGGTACGCGCTCTATGAGACCGCCTTCCGCGCGCACCCCTACCGTGTGCCGGTGATCGGCTACGAGCCGGTGTTCAAGGCCCGCACACACGCCGAGCTGGTGGGCTATTTCCACGGCCACTATGTGGCCAACAACATGCTCGCCGTCATCGTCGGCGACGTGAACGCGGCCGAGGTCGAGGCGCAGGTGCGCAAGACCTTCGCCGGCTTCGAGCGGCACGCGGCCAAGCCGGTGTTCCTGCCGCCGGAGCCCACGCAGCTCGCGGCGCGCACGCTGACCAAGACCGGCGACTTCAACATCGGCCGCCTCGGCCTCGCGTGGCACACGGTCAGCCTCAACCACCCCGATGCGCCGGTCCTGCACCTGCTCTCGGTGATCGTCGGCCAGGGCCGCAGCTCGCGGCTCGTCGCCGAACTGAAGGAAAAGCAGAAGCTGGTGTTCGATGTCGAGGCGTTTTCCGAGTGCCCGCAGGACCCCGGCCTGTTCGGCATCTTCGCCCGGTTCGAGCCGGCAAAGGAGCGCGCGGTCGTCGCCGCGCTGCGTGCCCAGGCCGCCAAGTGGCGCGACGGCAAGTTCACCGCCGCCGAAATCGAGAAGGCGCGGCGCATGGTCATCGTCGGCGAACTCAACAGCCTGCAGACCATGGACGGCCAGGCCGCCAGCATCGCACAGGGCGAGTTCTACGCCGGTACCCCGCACTTCAACGTGCAGTACCTGCGGCGCCTGAGCGCGGTGACCGCCGCCGAATTGCGCGCCGCGGCGCAGCGCTACCTGACGGACGACAACAGCACGCTCGTCACGCTCCTGCCGAAGGCCGCCGCCGCCGCCGCGCCGGCCGCCGCGCCCGCCGCGCTCGTCAAGGAGCCGGTCAAGCTCGGCGACATCCACGGCGTGCCGGTGCTGGTCCGCGAAGACCACCGCATCCCGATGCTCTACCTGTGCGCCGTCGCCAAGGGCGGCATGCTGACGGAGACCGAGAGCAATAGCGGCATCACCCAGATGGCGACGGAGCTGCTGACGCGCGGCACGACGCGCCGCAGCGCCGAGCAGATCGCGCGCGAGACCGAGCAGCTCGGCGCCTCGCTCGGCAGCTTCGCGGGCCGCAACAGCTTCGGCCTGCAGGCCTCCGCCCGGGTGAAGGACGCCGACAAGCTGGTGGACCTGTTCAGCGACTGCCTGCTGCAGACGACGTGCCCGCCGGCGGAGATCGAAAAGCAGCGCGAAATCCAGCTCGCCTCCATCGTGCAACAGCGCGAGAAGCCGATGTTCATCGCGGAAGAGACGCTGCGGCAGACGCTGTTTCCGCAACACCCCTACCGGCTGAACATCCAGGGCACCGCCGCGAGCGTGAAGCAGTTGCAGCAGGACGCGCTGCTCGCACACCTGCGGCGGCACCTGGTGCAGGGCAACCTCACGCTGGCCATCTTCGGTGACGTGACCCCGGAAACGGCGCGCGCCCTGGCGGAACGCATCCTCAAGACCTTGCCGACGGGCCGCGCGCCGCTGGGCGCGGTGGCGGCGGCGCAGCCGCAGCTGCCCGCGCGCCGCAGCGCCCGCGAGCCGCGCGAGCAGGCCATCGTGCTCATGGGCTTCCCGGGCGTCGCGGTGAACGACCCGCGCGAGGACGCGCTGGCGCTGCTGGAAGAGATCCTGAGCGGGCTGTCTTCGGACCTCGGCACGGAGATCCGCGAGAAGCGCGGGCTGGTCTACTACGTCGGCGCCTCGAACCGGCCGGGCCTGGTGCCGGGGCACTTCTTCCTCTATGCCGGCACGCGCGAGGACCAGGCCGCCGAGGTCGAGCGCCTGATGACCGAGCAGCTCCAGCGGCTGGCCACCGCCGGGCCGCGCCCCGACGAGCTCGCCCGCGCCCGCGAGCAGCTGGTGTCCGAAAGCATGATGAGCCGCCAGCACAACGAGGGCCTCGCCCAGACGTGCGCGCTCAACGAGCTCTACGGGCTGGGCTTCGACCACAGCCTGAACATCGAACAGCGGCTGGGCGCCTGGACCGCCGGGAAGCTGCAGCAGATGGCGGCGGACTTCTTCCACGCCGACCGCCGCGTCGTCTCCCAAGTTTTCCCGAATACAACCCAACCCCCGAAGGAGAACAGCCATGGCGGAACAAAATGACCACGAGTACACGCTCGAAGAAATTCACGCGGCGATGTTCGCCCAGGTCGTGATGATGTTCGCGAGCGCGGCGATGCAGCAGATGGGCAAGCTCGTCAGCCGCGAAGGCGGCAAGGCCGAGGTCAACCTCGAGGCGGCCCAGATGAGCATCGACATGCTCGACATGCTCGCGACCAAGACCCACGGCAACCTGACCGCGGACGAGGAGCAGATGCTCAAGGAGACGCTCTCCAGCCTCAAGCTGACGTTCGTCGAAACGCAGGCAGGCCACGGTGGCGCGCCGATCGTCACGGGGATGCCCTCCGACGCGCCGCCGCCGCCCCCGCCGGCCGCACCGCAGACGCCACCGCCCGCCGGCGACATCAAGCCGTCCAGCGCGAGCCCTGCGGACGACAAGCAGCCGCGCTTCCACAAGAAATATTGAGCCGCGCCACCGGCGCGCGCGGGAACTATGTCGAAACCCTGGCTGATCATTGCCAGCCTGCTGGCGCTCGCCGCCGCCATGGTGGCGCTGTGGCAGAGCAATCAGACCCTCCTGGCGGTCGTGCATGCAGAGCGCGGGCACCGGCCGGCCACATTGCGGCCGGTGTCCACGAACAACGCCATCGCCCGCACCCAAGCCGCCGCCGTCCCGCCCACGCCGGCGATGCCCGTGGCCCAGCCCGCCGCGGCGCCGGCGCCCGCGGCCATACCCCAGGCCGCACCCGTGGCACCGGCGGCAGCCCCAATTGTCATCACCGACAACCGCTCGTGGACGTTCTCCGCGGGCCGGCTGGAGGGCGTGGAGGAAGGTCTGCTGCATTTCGGAGGCGGCATCGGGCTCGCCTATCTGGACGGCGTGTGGCTCACAGGGGAGCGCGCCGACATCGCCTTCTCCAGTGGCACAGGCGATGCCTCGACCATCACCATCCCCGACCAGGCGACCCTGCACATCGGCGACGACACGATGAACATCACGGGCAGCTGCGTCATCCAGTCCACCAACGGCCAGATCACCAGCATCACGGCCGATCAAATCAACGTCAGCCGTGCGGTGACCAACGCCGCGCCCGTCGTCAGCGCCCCGCAGGAGGGGCCGCCCGCGGAACCTGTCGCGGACGCACCCGCACCGCCGTGACTTCCCCCCCAGGCTTGCTCCGCGGCAAGCTGTGAGCATGTGCCAAGGTTGTTAAGCGAAAAGAACGAGGTGGCCTGCGCAGATGCTCTAGCTGGGAGCGGCGGCATTCCTGCCGCCGCAGAGGAGCCGTCGAACGTAGTCGCCGCACACGGGGTCTGCGGCCACGGCACGGCGGCCCCACTATGCGGGGCGGTGAGGACACCGCCCCACCCAGCTAGTCAGCCCCCTAGGCGGCCAACCTCTAGTAGCTCGGAATTACGCCGCTATATTGCGCCCCTCCTTGGCCATCAGCGCCAACCTAACGCGCGATACAATCGGCACCCTTTTTTCGTCCGGCGAGGTCGGTTTTTGGAGTGCGGCAGCTCGATGCCGCTTTGTGCCGACCGGGCTTGACCGGCCGGTGTTGGTGAATCTATCCGGAACGAAACAGCGACACGCCCGCCTGATACGGCGCGTCAAGCCGCCGCACTCCCAAAAACAGCCTGCTGCGCGCGGTGCTCGTCCTCTGCCTGCAGGTTTCAACGTCGGTTTTCGGGCGCCTGAGCCTTCAGCGCTCGTAAAGTTCCAACGGCAGCTCGTCGGGATCCTTGAAGAACGTGAAGCGTTTGCCGGTGAGCTCGTCCGTGCGGATCGGCTCGACGGCGATCCCCTCCGCACGCAGATGGGCGACGGCCGCATCCAGCTGTTCCACCGCGAAGGCCAGGTGGCGCAGGCCGCACGCCTCCGGCTGCGTCGGCCGCCGCGGCGGATGCGGAAAGCTGAACAGCTCGAGCTGCAGATCGCCCTCCCCCGCAAGGTCCAGCTTCCACGATTGCCGTTCGGCGCGGTGCGTCTCCTGCAGCACGCGGAAGCCGAGGATGCGGACATAAAAATCCTTGGCGCGCGCATAATCGCCGCTCAAGATCGCGATGTGATGGAGCCGCCGGAAGTGCGGCGGCAGGCAGGCGGTGGACGCTGGGATCATGGGACACCTCGTTTGGCGCGGAGTTTCCTCTGAAACAATTCGGTTGTCCAAAAGAAAAACTCTGCTATCGTGTGCCGCGCCTTTTCAGCGACCCCATCGTCTAGAGGCCTAGGACATCAGGTTTTCATCCTGATAACACGGGTTCGAATCCCGTTGGGGTCGCCATTCCACCTTCGCAAATGCTCGGCAAATATCACATTATGACCCTATAAACATTGATCGAAACGCGTGTCGACTCCCTGGGCGCCAAAAAATTAACCATTGAGAGACACCGTGAAACACGACGAACAAAAACCAACCAAACCACCAACCACTAACCACGGCCTAACCTAAATCCAAAGCCTTGGTCAATTTTCAGCGGTGGGCTTGATGTTCTTGACCAGCAGTAGCGGTGATATGGCGAGCAAGTCCGGGGAGACTTTCCAGGGCGGGATGCGGGCGAGGAGCTTGATGCCGGCGGCTTGGCAGGCGGCGAAAACGAGTTCGGAACAGAACCAACGCGAGGGTTTCTGGAGGGGCTTGCGGAACATGAAGCCGAGAATGGCGAGGTAGTCGTAGGGCTTGCCGATCTGGGCGACAAGGAAGGTCTCGATGCGCGCGCGCTGCTCGTCGGTCAGTCCGACAATCTCATAGACTTCGACTACGGTCTTTTCTTTGTGCTGGGTCAGCAGACCGGCCACCCGTTGCACACCGCCCGGCCATGCCTCGATCACCGTCCCATCGAGGCAGAGCCAGGCGGCATGACTGTAGGGACTCCACGTCCGCCAGCGGATGATGCGGGAGATCCACGACCGGCCTTTGTAGAGCGCAATCATGGCGAGGCGGCGGCCGCAGCCGGAACCTGCACGATCTCGGGCCGCACGATGGTCGGCGCGGGCTGGGTCACCACGGTCGGCGTCGTGGCGACCTTGCCGAGCGTGTAGATGCCCGCCGCGCCGAGCACGGTGTTCTTGGCGGCGTCGGCGATACGGCCGACAGCGTCAGGATCGCGCGGCATGACTTCCAGAGGATTCAGCGGCGCGGACATGACGATCGAGTTCGCGCCGTTCACCGTGAAGGTCATGTTGCTGCCGTGGATCGCCAGCGGTTGGAAATCACGCGGCTGCTTCAGGAAGGCCTCGTAGGCGAGTCGCGCCTCCTGCGCCATCTTCACGCTGTTCTGGGTGGCGCAGCCGGTGAGCGAAAGCGCGGCGAGGCCACACAGCGACAAACTACCAACGACACTGCGGATGTTCTTCTTCATGGGGGTTCCTTTCATTTGATCCGAAATTCCTGATGGACCGCGGCCGGGTCGGCCGGATGCCAGGCGGTGTTGAGTTGCGAGGTGCGATAGGTCCAGACGTTCATCTCGGCTGCATTCCAATCGGTGTCCATGTGGTTCTGCAGCCGTTCCATCTTCTGGCCCAGCCAGACGGCAAACCCGAGCAAGCTCACCAGCGTGGAGAGACTGATAAGCAAGTTCAGGTTGCCATTGAGCTTGAGCTTGCGTTCATCGGTCATGGTGGCACCTCACCGGACAAGGGCATCGGCGACGGCCGGCAGCAGGGCCTTGAGCGCGGCCACGTCCACGCTGCGGGTGGTCAGCGCGGCCTCGTCGTAAGCGGCCGAGCCGGTACGCATGACGCCGTTGACGGTCTCGACAAACGGCGCGATGGCCGTGAGCGTGCCACTCTCCCCCAGCCGAAGCGTCAGGCTGGAATAGAGGATCGCATTGGCAGGAATCAGCGCGAGCAATGCGGTTTTCTGCGCTGCAAACTTCGCGCCCAGGAACTGTGCAAGCTGTGTCTCGGTCAAGGAGCGAGTGCCGGTGCGGACCACACGGCCGGTGGCGTCCAGCCACTGGAACGGCACCAGCGCGGCGACGGTGTTCGTGGCGACGCGCTGCACGAAGATGGACTGCACTCGCACGGCAGCGACGCGGACCAGATTGGTTTGTGTGACGAGCTGCTGCTGCGTGTAGGTGACGGCACGATTGCCGAGCGGGATGTTGACCGCCTGCGCCGCCAACGAAGCGAACGCGATGACTGCGATGAGGATCTTCTGCTGCATGGTATTTCCCTTTCTTAGAGACCAACTGGTTTGAGTTCGAGCACGGTGAGGGCGACATCTTGATCGAGCACGGTGTCGTGATAATGGATGACGCGCGGCTCTGCTTTCACGGCGTCATTCTGGAGCGCTACCGGCGAGATCACGGAGATGACCGAGCCACCATTCATCGCCGTGTTGAAATACTTGCCAAGAAACCCAGTTCCCGTGCCGGGATGGGCGAGTCCGCGGGCGGCGAGACCATCGCCGCCAACTTCCTTCAACGTCCAATAGGTCAGGCCGTCGTTTTCCGCATGGCTGTAGAGGTAGAAGTTGGCATCTGTTTCACAGACGTAGCTCTGGCCGTTATCACTGCTGATGTACTTGCCGCCAGGGATGGCGCCTGGAGGATCACCGCGTGTCGCATTGGCCAGGACCCAGACATAACTGGAATTGATCGGCTCTTGCGCCACGGTCAGGTCGGACGTGTAGGCGATGGTTTCCGTGACGCTGTTAGGGAACTGCGCCAACAAGTGGCACGGCGTCGCATAGCCGGGCAAGACCTCGGGCACAAGATTTACCGTTACCCCGGCCTCTGGCGCGGTAAACGAGAGCGGTGCAAAGCTGCCGCTTTGAGAGCGGAGCGTCAGCCCCATGAGAGACGGTGACTGGGAGACTCCGAGAGTGCCATCTTGATCGTAGGCCGGGACTGCGAGTGACAACGGCGTGCCAGGATTGAAAAACGAGGCCCATGATAGGTTACCGCTGCCGTCGTTCAACAACGCGCCGACGGCGTCGTCCGGCCAACCATGACTGGCCCACTGCGTCGCGTTGCCAGCCGACTCCACAGAGCCGGCGCTATCGGCCCAACCTGCCGTGTCGGCACTGCTGGCATGGTCTACAGTGCCGGCGGAATCGGCATAGAGGGCATGATCCAATAGATTTGGATTCCAATAGCCGCTGCCATTGGCCCACGTGCCGGCCGTCATCTCGCCTGCGGGGCCTTGGTCGCCCTGTGGTCCGCGCCAACTATCCGCTTGAATCCAAGTGAGCTGTCCATATTGGTCATGGGAGAGGAAAGCGACGTAGGAATTGAAGCCGGGATCGCCTGGCATATCGAAACCGTTCCATTGGGTGGCATTGCCGGCATAGGAGGCGGATGAGGCGGAACCGGCACCGCCAGCATAGGCGGCATGGTCCACAACGTTCGGGTTGCCTTCGGCGCTACCATTGGCCCAGTTCACCACCAACATATCGCCACTCCCGCCAGCCGTGGCGGGTGCAGAGGTATTGCAGACCTGCGAATAGACCGGCGCGAAGCAGGATAGCAAGGTCAGCAAGAGGTAAATCGCGAGCGCAAAGACGAGTACGTCCACGATGCGCAAAAAAGGATGAGTACGCAGGGTCATGTTACCACTCCATGATCGTGACGCGGTTGACCTCGCCGGATTCGGCGATGGCGTAGATAGCGGACTCCGGGACGCCAGCAACAAGCGTCACGGCGCCGCCGTGCGGCATCAGCAGGATGCCCTTTCCGACTACGGCGGGCGCGCCGAAGGCGATATAGATTTTCACATCGCTGTCGTTGACGATGGCGAAACCGGTCCGGCGCATTTCGCCGTTCCACGGCCGCGCGGGCAAGATCTGTGCTGACGTGGTGCCCACGGTGGCGTTGGTCGGCGCCGGACTGCCAGCGAAAGCGGTATCGCTGACCACCAGCGAGAGCAGTAATGCAAATAGCAGACGGTTCATGGCAGACTCCTTTCCTGATTGTTTTCTCTCCAAGGTGGCGGTGTGTAGGCGGGCGTCGGCTCACTCTGCGCGCCGGTGGGCCGGGCGACGAAATGCTGATAAGCGATCTGGCGCAGAAACAAATCCGCGCGGGTCATCGCCTGCTGGCGCTCCTCGCTGATGGCATGGCCCATTTCGGTCTCGATCTGGAAGACGACCAGGGCTTGCAGCGCGCGGGTGCAGCTCTGTGGAATTTTCTCTTCGTCGGAATCGAGCACGTTGGCTGGATCGACCGCGAGCGCGTCGCGGAACTCGGCGCGCGTCGTGGTAACGATCTCCGCCAGGCGGTCGGCCTTATCGGGGTTGTCTGTGATCCATTGGTCATAGACGGGCTTCAGGTCGGTCGGGTAGTCCGCCAGGATCAACGCTTCGTTGGCTGTGATCCAGTTCATGAAACCTCACGTCCCGATGTTGAGCCGGATGCAGGCGGCCGAGTTGCAAACCTTCACATCCTCGGACCAATCGAACTTGGCGACCTCGACGCGGCCGTCGTCGCGCATGTAGCTGCCCGGCACCATGTATTGGCCGCGCAGGCGGAACGTCTTCATGAAGCTCGGGTCGCGACGGGTCGGTGCATCCTTGCGGGCGAAGATGAGGATGGTGCTATCCAGGAGGAACTGGATGTCCTCGCTCTTCCCCTCCGGCGCATTGTCGTAGACCATGTAGGACGTACGCACATCCGGGTTGCCGATGAACAACTGGCTGGCAACGTCCTCCGTGGCGACGGCGAGGCCGATACCGGTCTTGCCGCCGGAGCCGACGATGAAGCGGCTACGGACATTCTGCTGGTTCTTGAAGACGTTCCAGGCAGACGCGCCGTAGAGTACGCCGACGCGCATCAGCGAGCCGTACTTGCACGACTTGATGACGGACAGGATGGCCGCATCAACATCGGCGATCGGGTCGGCGCTGGAGTTCCAAGTCTTGTTGGTGCCCGCGCCGACGGTTTCGAGCGCCTTGGTGACAACCGTCCGCTCGTGGTCGAGACAGGCGATTTCGGAAATGCTGTCGGCGCCCTCGCGCATGACGTTTTCGAGTTGCGCCTCCTCGATCTGTTCGAGGTTGTCCACGGGATAGTCCAGTGCGTGGGGTTCGCAGTTGTAGGTGGCGTCGGTGGCTTCGAACCGGATCTCCGACGCGCGACCGCCCAGGGTACGAAGCGTATCCGGGATGCGGAAGCGGTTCCTTTGGCTGTAGACCTTGTAGCGGCCGACGCTGGTGGCAACCTCGACCGTGGGGGCGAGGAAGTTGGCGACGGGCATGATCGTGCCATTGGCGACGCCCTGCGCGTATTCGCGCAGGGTCGGCGAGGCAGAGATGGAGGCGAGACGGTTCATGATGATCCTTATGGGTGATGGTTAATGGAGAATGGTTGATGGCGGATTAGGAGACGGTGATGTTGCCCAGGGGATTCGGGCGACACTTGATGAGCTGACCATCCACACCGGCTTCCTCGGCGGTCAGCAGAGCGCGATAGGTCCCGGCCGCGGCGGGCAGCGCGCGGACTTTGCCGGCATCGTCGCTGGTGATGGCGGCGAGCACGAGCGTGTCGCCGGGGTTGCACGTGCCCTTGAGCCGAATCCGCAGGTTGCGGTTTCGGTCGAGGGGCCGGACGGCGACGGTCTTGCCGTCGGCGTCGCCATCCACCAGCAGGTAGAGGGCGGTATCGGTGATGGCGGCCGGGAGTTTGACCTCCGGCACGCCGTTGTCGTGGGTCAGCTTGATGAGCAGGTCTTCCTTGCCGGTCAGGTTCTCACCAGCGGGGAAGGTCAGGTCGCCGGTACGGGTATTTGATTGAGACATGGCTGAATCCTTATGGTTGATGTTGGATGGTTAAACGGCGGATGGCGCGGCTTCCTGCTCCGCGCGCCGGAAGGCGGCGGAGAATGGGATGCGCTCGACGCGAGCGATCTCCGTGGCGCGATTGCGAAGCTTCACGGCCGCGGCCACGCTGGCCGGCGGAGTCGTGCCGGCGAGGTCGGCGATGCTGCGGACGGTATTCTGCAGCCGGTTCTTGAGCGGCACGGCCGGAGGCGGAGCCGCCGGGGGCGTGGCGGGTGGCGCGGGCTGCTTGACCAGCGTGCGCAGTCCTTCGAGGGTCTTGAGAGCCGCCTCGCGGTTGACGATGAGCTGTTCTTTCCAGAACTCGCGGGTGTCGTTGGTGATGAGAATGGCGAACTCTTCAAGGTCACGGTTGGCGACCTTGCCTTCCAGTGCGACGGCATCGGAGAGGAGCGCGTCGTACTTCTGCTGCAACTCGCCAATGACCGCAATGAGTGCGGTGATCAGATCCAAGTCGCTGGCGGTCTCCGGCAGGTTCAAGCGTGACTTGAGTTCCTGCACGTTGAGCGCTGGCGCACCGGCGGCAGGCGCGGGCGCGAGCGGGGCTACGGGATTCGGATTTTCGGCCATGTTCATTCCCTTTCGTCAAAAACATGGGCAATAAAAAAGGCGACGTGGAGTTCATGGCTCCATGTCGCCTTTTTCGAGTCGGTGGCTCAACGCCGGGGATCAGCCGGCGCTACTGCCCAAAATCAGTTTTCAAAAAAATCAGTACTGCTGACGAAGAAAAGCATAGCATGGGGGAAATGATGTCAAGGGCGGCAGGATCAAGACGAGCGTTTTTTGCGGATGCTGGTTTTTTTCGCGGTCGGCGCGGACTTGTCGCGGGCCTCGCGATACCAACCTTTGGAATCGGTGCGCCATACGGTACGCGTGCCGTCTGCATTGAGAGAATCCGCGTAGCTATGCAGCGCGGGGTTCGTCAGCAAAGCATGGCCCGTCGGCAGCGGCGGATTTTCGCGGATCTTGGTTATAGGGCCAAACGTCTCGGTGGCCTGCTTTTCTGCGGCGCGTTCAGCCGTGACGACCGGGTCTGCAGGCGGCTTGTAGGTTTTGCCAGTGTTCTTGTTACCACGCAGCGCGTGTTCCACGGTGCCAAAGGCGGACATGGCAGCGTTCCACGTCTGCGCGACGATCTTGCCAGGGTTCCCCATGGCAGTGAACGCGCCACTCTGGCCAGAGGTCAGCAAGCCGACACCCAGCACGTTGCCGACATCGTTCAACGTCTGCCCGGCCGAGTAATACTGATTCGTCTGCATCGCTGGCGGCAGCGTAAAGGTGGGCGTTGAATCCGTCATGACCGAGGCGGTGTACTTCAGCATGCCAGCGGTGGCAGGCGTGAAACTGTAGAGCGAGCGGCCGGCAAGGTTGTAGGGTTTGTATTGCGCGAGGTCTTGAAGTTGGGCATCTCGTTCGGCAGTGCTCAACACACCTCGTTCAAACTCTTTTTGAATGCCGTCGTATTTCGCCTCATAGGCGGCACGCTTGGCGAGGTCGAGGGTGTAACGGCCATTGAAGTAGTTGCGCGACTGTTTTTCTAACGGATTTCCGAGTGTGCCAATCGCGAAGTTTGCCGCAAGGGTCAACGGCGTATCGGCATAGTCAGGATCGACCGGCAGCGTCCACGACTTCCCGCCAGACCATGCTGTTTCGATCTGCTGCTTGTAGTCGGCAACTTTGCCCTGCTCATAAGCATGTATGCCCGCCGCGCCGCCGACCACGGCGGCAATTTTGGCGGCATCGAGCGCCGCCGCGCGGCCGGCCTGTGCGGCTTGGGAATCCACGAGTCGGGCATCTTCGAGCAACGCGGCCACGGCCTCCGCGCTCGACGCGACGCCGGCCTCGGCCTCGGCCTGGATCGCGCCGGGGATGCGGCCACGGATCTCCGTCGCCTTCGCCGTCAGTCGTGCGGCAATGTCCGCGAGGTCGGCGCTGTTCGCGGCGGAACCGGCCTCGCCGCGGAGCGTCGCGAAGAATTTCCCGGCGGCTTCGTCATAAAGCGATTTGGCGGCGGGGTCATCGAGCAAGGACATGACGTGCGAGTCGTTCAGCGCGTCGAGCGCGAACGCGCGCACGGACTCGCCTTTCGCGGTGGCCGTGGCATCAATCGAGCTGGCTTGCGCAGCGAACTCGCCAGCCTTGGTTTCGACTTTGGTGGCGAGCGTTTCGAGATGGGCGGCAGCGACAGAGGGCTCTGCGCCGGTGCGCAACGCGGCGGCCTTGGCCGTCGCGGCTTCGGCGACAGCCTGCGCCTGGGTGCGCGTCGCTGCGGCGCGCTCGGAGAGCGCGAGGGCTTGCTGCGCATCCCCAATGACACTGCCGGCCTTGGTCAACTGCGGCAGTTCCGCGCCGGTGAAGTCAGCGATAGCATCATAGGTGGACTTCACCTTGCCGAGTTTATCGAGGACCGGCGCGGGTATCTTTTCGGCCACCGTCCCGCCCACGGCTTCGAGCTGATCGCCAATCCAGCGGGCGACTTCACCGGCTTTGCCGGTGAAACCCGGAAACATTTTCAGCACGGCGTCCTTGGCACCGAGCAAGCCGGTGATGGCGGAAACTGTCTTGGCTAGATCCTCTCCCATCGCCATATAGTGTTCCGTTTCCGGGTCCATCGTCGGGTTTTGGCGGCGTGTCTCGCCGATCTCGTAGGCGAGACCGCCAGCAAGCGCGGATTGTGCGGCGCGGAGGCCGACACGGCCCCAGGAAATGGATTCACTGGTCGCTGTCCCCAGCGTGCCGACCATGCCGGCGGCAGGCATGGCGGCGGTGATAGCCTGCCAATCCCATTTCGTAGGGTTTAAATCCCAGTGGCTGGGCGTCAGCCAAGGGTAAAGAGCGTCCTGCACATCAGCAAAAAGGCCCTCCCTCTTTGGCGTCGGCGCTGGCGGCGCATGAGTGTAGCGTTCCCAATTGCCATCCTTCCGTTGCGTCCAGCCTTCCTCCGTAAGTTTCGCTTTTTTCAGAAGATCGAGGCGAGTGCTTTCCGCATCCGTCTTGGGTTTCAAGGTGCCGCTCAACAAGCGTTTGTCGCGATAGGTCAGGCGGTCTTTATAGGATTTCCAGGAGGAACCCGTGCGGCCTGCGGCCCCTGCTGGCGAGTAGGCCGAGCCTCCACCCTCCGACAGCCGCGCAAACATCGCCTTGCGCTGGTCGTCGGGCATGGCCCCGGCATAGCGTGACATTCCGGAAGGCATCAGATTCCTTGCAGTGTGACTAGAGCATCAATGCGAGCTTTCTCGGCGGCGATACGCGAACTCAAAGCGGCGGTTTTATCGGTCTTGCTTTGGACGTTCTTCTGATAGTTCGCCGCGGCGCGGTCATTGGAGCTAGAAACCTTGTTCAGTTCCCGCGCGAGTGCGGCCTTGCGCTGGGCGCTGGTCTTGTACTGCTTGCGGATCGTGCTCTTGATGTCACGCAGGTCCTGAGCGTGTTGCTCGTTCACCTGGCGTTGCTCCGCGACCTGTTGATCGGCTTCAACCGGGTCCACTCCTTTTTGGATCAAGTCCCAACGCATCTTGTGCAAGTCCACTTGATCGAATGTGCGCTGCGTGGGTTTGGCGGGAAGCGGCTGGTTGGCCACTGCGCCGGCCTGCGCTTCCAACGCGGCCAACGCTGTCCGGGCGCGGTCGAGATCGTATTGATAGGGCTTTGGCGTCTGCGCCTCTGGCGCGGGCGTCGTCGGGGTCTGTTCTGCCGGAGTGGACGGGCTTGCTTGTTCCTCGGCCTTGCGCTGTTTGTCCTCGGCGACCTGGCGCTCAATACGATCATTGATGCGCTGATCCCATGCGGAAAGACCTTCCGCTTCCTGCCGTTTCTCTTTTTCGGCAACGAGCCTGTCAATGGTCGCTGCATCCAGTGAACCGTGCGCTTCCAGATCGCGGCGGTAATCTTCAAGGTCGGTCTGGTCCTGCTGATAATGCGACTGCTGCTGAGCCGCTTCCTTTTCGTCACGCAACTTCTTGATCGTGGGTGCATCGAGATGCCCGCCCGCGCGCAAGTCGTTCTCATAATCATCGAGACTGGTTTGATCCTGCTGATAGCGCGAGCGCGCGGAGGTGACATCATCGATGGCACCGCCGCCACCCGAGTTAAGGCGTGCGAACATGGCACGTTTCTGTTCCGGCGACATCTGTGCGAAGGGCGTACGGTTACGGAGGGGAAAGGCACGGCGCGAAAGCGGAGAGGCGCAGCCTCGGAAGCGCGCAGCAATGCGCCGCCGGGAATTGGAGAGCGGGACCATGCCGGAGATGTTCGGATCGTTGGTCAGGGCTGCGTTGCACAGGTGGCGCGGGCGGATGCGAGCGTTGCCGAGCGCCTCGCATTCGTCCTGCCGCCAGACGGGCGAGATGAAGCGGTAGCGTCCGCCGCGCACAGCGGCGAGGCCGGCATCACTCCAGCGGATTTGCGCCCAGAGGCCGGAGCCGGGGCGGTAGTCGAGCGCGCTGATCCAGCCGGCGGCGGCGCTGGGTTTGTCCTGCTCCAGGGAGAAATGATCGAAATCCACCAACACGCCAGGGAAGTTCGTCGCGGTGGCTTCCTGCTGGAACTGCTGCATGATGGCGCGGCAGGCGGGTTCGTCCATGATCTGCGTCAGGCCGGTCGGGTTGTGTGCAAATTCACCGAGTGCGCTGATCTGATACCAGCCATCGGCTGGTAGCATGAAAGGAAAAGGGTTCATTGTGCAGCTCCGGGTTTAGGCATCGGAACGAGTCGCAGGCCGAGTTTCTCCTCAAGCTGCTTCTGCTCGACGGAATAGCCCGCCCACGAGAGCGCGGAGACGGCCTGCAGGGTCTGCGCAGGATCGTCCCGACGCGGGATGTCGAAATTGAAATAGGCAGCGACAGGCTGGCGCGGGAAAAACTCGGCAAGCCAAGGCTTGTCGAGGTCGCGCTGAAAGACTTCGGAAAGCCGTGCGGCATCGCTGCGGGCGAGGTCGAGCAAGGCCTCCGAATGCGCGCCGCCGGCCAGCGTGCCGCTGCCAGACTCGGTCAACATGGTCAGCAGTCCACCCGTGGCGGCGAGGACAATTTGTTCGTCGCAATACTGGATGCGGTCGAAGTAAGGCAAGCGGCTGCGGCCGGCGGTATCAATCAGCTTCACGTCCGCGCCGTTCGGCAAATAGCCGCGACCGTTGGAGGCGAGCTGTTCGGCGATGCCGCGGTATTCGAGTTCCTTTTCCTCGGTGGCGCCGGGCGGGCCGATGAAGAAGATGGATTGATTGGCGCAAGTTTCCAAGGCTTGGTCCCAGTCGGCGAAGGCTAGTGCTTTGCTAAAGAAATGCCGGCCGACGGCGCGGAAGAGCGGCGGTGATTCCATGATGCAGAGATGGTCCCGCTGCACGGCCTCGCCAACCTGTTCGCTACTCCGGGCCTCGGGGTTGAAGCGCCAGTCGGGATATTTGGGCGGACGCACCCAGTACCACGGTTCGATGGCCTCCAGCCGGTTGACGAGATTGCCATAGCCAGTGAAGGACTTTTCCAAGATGGCGAAGCCGCTGAACAGGGAGCGGGTGAGATCGCGCGCTGCTTGCTTGAAGTTCGTGATGCGGTCGTAGGCGTAGCGCAGAAAGTCGGCCTGTTCGTTGGCGAGCGTGGGGTCGGCATTCTCGACCTGGCGGATTTCCCAGTCCACGGAATCGAGAAAGGCCAGCCGGCGGGCGACGGCGGCCTGGATGGTCACATCGGCTCGTTCCATGTGGTGGTAGAACCACTGAAGGTCAGAGTACTGCCCGCGCTCGGCAGAGTCCTCCATCGCCACCAGCCGGGCCATGCTCAGGCCCCGGATGGGGTTGTAGGCGTCGCGATTCGTCTGGCGCTTGGTCAGCACGCCAAAATTTTAGCAAGGTGCGCGGGATTGCAAGTGGCCGAGAAATTACCCAACTAATGACGCACAACCGTGCAACGACAACCGGCGGGCCGGGGAATGTGCTAGAAATGGCAGCATCGCACCGGTGTAGGCGTATTCTTGCCGGTAGCGATTGGCTAGCGCGAGCGCGATGACGCAATCGTCGTGGTAGCCGGACGGCGCAGAGTAGGTGATTGAGCCGCTCGGCGAGATAGCGTATTCGAACCGCTTCAATTCGTCGGTCAAGATCCCCCAGCCTGCCGGCCCCTCGACTCCGCCGGTTCGACAAGACTCACCGCAGGTCGGGGCAGGCCAACAAACCTTTTGCTGTTCGATGGCGACGATGAGACGCTGAATCAGCTCAACCTTGCTGTGTGCCGTGAACTTGAAGGGCACGATGTTGGAATAGACGCGGACGAGGTCGTCATAGATCGGATCGCCGGCACCGGTTGCATCGAGGATCAGCTTGCCGCGATGCTTGCGCGCGAAGGCCAGGATGCGCTCTTTCTGGATCGGCCAGTCGAGATGATTGAACCGCTCCATGTCGAAACACCGGCCGGTCTTTGAGTCCATGGCGATCAAGACCGTGAAATCGGTATGCTTGGCAACGTCACAACCGATGACGACGGGGCCGGTGATGAGCGATGAGTCATGCGTGATGGACGCAGGCATGAGGCAGGCGGCGAGGTTGTGGAAGACGCCGGCGGAGTCTTCCAGAAATTCGGCTTCGTACTCCTGCCGGAAAATATCTTGCGGCGTTGTGCGTTTGGCCTCGTACCATTCCTCGCGCGGGAAATATGGATTGTCCAGGCTGGTGAAGCTGAAGCTTCGGTAAAGCGTTTCGTTCTGGTCGCGGCCGCGAGTGTGAAAGTCGAAGAACCAGTTCCGCGCGCGTGGCGTGGAAATCAGCACGGCCCAGCCCTGCTTATCGGCCAGCGCAGGGCGGATGTGCTGATCCCAGACTGATTTTTCCAGCCGGGCGGCCTCGTCCACGATGACGCCGTCGAAGCCGTCGCCCAGGATGGTGTCGGGATTGTCCGCGCTCAAGAAACGGATTTCCGCCGGGTCGCCCCCGCCGTTGAACGTGGCGCGGACCGGGTTCTGGCCGCGCAACTGGATGAAGTCGCCGCCGATCAGTTTGACGGCGGTTTCTCCGCGCTCGGCGATGTAATAGGTGGGGGCGATCCAAGCGTAGAGTCCGCCGCGTTCGCCGGCGATGTCGAGCAGCTCGGCGGCGGCAAAGCGGGTTTTGCCCCAGCGACGTCCGCAGCAGACGGCGCGGAAGCGGATGGCGCGGGCGGCATGGATGGCAAGCTGGCTGGCGTGGGGAACGTAGTTAAAAGAGAGACCCATTGTATGGCTCCTTCCTCACCCATCCGCAGGCGGACATCTTGCGGGAGCAAGGGCATGATGATCTGACGGAAAAACTTCATCGGGTCTTTGCGGATGTTCGCGCGAATGGCTTCACCGATGAGGTCAAGAAATTCGTCCTCGGCAAGAATGGAATCGAGCAACATCAAGGCACGGGCACGCCCGCCCACCGTCCCTTTGGGGCGGCCAGCATTGCCAGGCGTGAATGGGCGGCCAATCGTGCGTTCCATACGCGAATTATCGCATGGTATTGCGGCAGTCAACCGGCGCAAGGCGGTTGACGATGGAGAATTGCGCCGTACAATTCCGCAGGCGTTCGCGCGTAACCTATGGGGTTCCTCACCCCGACCTCCTTGACGCGCGGACGCCTATTTCTTTTCCGCGGGGCTGGCGGGGCGGGTGCGACAGCAGCCGCCATGACAGCTATGGGGAAAGCAGTGAATGCGAAGCAGAGGGGAAAACGGGTGCGGGGTTGTCCCCTATTTGGCCGCCGGGAAAGCAGTCCGTGATGGAGCGTTTCGCGGTTCACGGTCTGCGGCGGCGGCCGGATGCGGCGGAAGGGTCTCTGGGCGGTGCGCCGGAACGGGCTTCGCGGAGCGAGCCAAGCCGCCAAACGGCCGACTCCCGCACGTTGCCG
>CAIWHP010000005.1 GCA_903912445.1 uncultured Lentisphaerota bacterium | reverse complement strand
CTGGGCTGGCGTAGCGTGCGGCGTCGGCCGCGGCGGCCGGCAGCGGCGCGGCGGCCTGCGGGCCGCGCGCGCGGCCGAGGTCGCTCAGCTTGATCTCGCCATCGCGCGCGATCAACAGGCTCGCGGGCTTGAGGTCGAGATGGCACAACTGCGCCGCGTTCCAGGCGTTGGCGAGCGCCTTGACGCCATAGAGGAGGATCGCAAGCGCATCGGCCGGCGGCAGCTTGCCCTTGCGCGCTAGGCGCTGGGCGAGCGATTCGCCGTCCACCAGCTCGGCGACGATGAACGGCATCCGGTGGTAGTCGCCGATGTCATAGACCTGCGCGAGGTTCTTGTGGGAGAACTGTGTGACGGCGGCCGCCTCGCGCCGGAAGCGCGCGAGAAAGGCGGCATTCCCGACGAGCTGCGGCGGCGGCAGGCGCAGCGCCACCAGGCGGTCGAGCCGCTTGTCGCGGGCGCGGTAGACCGGACCCATCGCGCCCTCGCCGATCAGGGCCTGGACTTCGTAGTCGCCGAGTGTTTGTCCGATCCAGTCCGCCATCATACATCCCCCGCGTCAGCCGGCGGGCAAGGGCTCCAAGACCCAACGTTTGTTGAACCAGAAATACTGCTCCGGGTGCGCGCGGATCGCGGCGCCGAGCTGTGCCATCACTTCCTGCGTGATGCGGCGCTCGTCGGCCTCGGCCTCGGCGGTGAGGTCGGGCCAGACGGCCACGGTGCTCGTCAGGTGGTGGTGCGTCCAGTCCTCGCGCCAGACCCCGCACGGGAAGATCGGCACCTTGGCGCTGCGCGCGAAGACCGCCAGGCCGCGCCCGATGTTCGCGCGCCGGCCGAGGAACTCGACCTCGATGGCGGCCCGCTTCGCGCGCACGTCCGGCAGCATCGCGAGCACCTTGCACTGCTGGAGGTTGCGCACCACGCCGCGCAGCGCCTGCGGATCGTTGAGCACGGTCTCCACGCCGGTCGCGCCGCGCATCCGGTTCAGGTAGGCATCGAGCAGCGGGTTCTTCTGGCGGCGCGCGAGGAAGAAGATCTGGATGCCGGAAAACTGCGACGCGATGCCCGCCAGGTCCCAGTTGCCCAGGTGCGCCACGGCGATGATCGCGCCGTGCCCCGCGTGGACGTGCGCGAGGACGCCGGCGGGGTCCTCGTAGGCCACGCGGCTCAGCAGGTTTGCCGGCGTCGCCTGCGGGAAGCGCAGGATCTCCACCGCGTTGAAGAACAGCGTGCGCCAGGCGCGGCGGACGATCCGCCGGCGCTCGCGGGCGGGCAGGGCGGGGCCGAACACCTCCGCCACCCGCCGCTCCGCCCGGCGCATATTCGACCACGCCAGCAGCCCCGCCACCCGGGCCACCCCGGCGGCCAGCCCCAGCGCCACGCGCAGCGGGAGGGCGTTGACCAGCGCGGTGACAACGCGCAGCAGGCCGTATTCGAGGATGTGTTTGACGCGGTATTTCATGGATGCACGGCGCATCCTAGCGGCGGAGCGCGCTTTTTCCAAGGCTTGGAAACTGGAACCCACGCTTTTTCCAAGGCTTGGAACCGGAACACGCGTGCGCAGACCTGTGGGCGGGAAGCCGGTCTTCCACAGATTACAGGCATGTGGTCTGTCAACATATTCGAAGCAATTCTTCCAACTTCTTGCTTTCAAACTCGCGGCTCGAAGCAAAGCCCAGCGCACCAATCTTCTCGCGGCCGATTTCGGCCGCGATCTTGTGCATTTTAATTTTGCGCTGAGCGGTCACTTCGGTCAGCGGTGTGAACAGGCCTTTCATTAGATACCAAATGCTGACGACGAGTTTGCGGGCCAGCGCGGCCACGGCGATGTGGATACCCTTGCGCAATTTCCAGGCGCGGGCCCAGCGGTGGGTCGTACCTTGGCCGTGCCGGAGGATG
>CAIWHP010000004.1 GCA_903912445.1 uncultured Lentisphaerota bacterium | reverse complement strand
GCGCCCGCGCCAGTCGGGTCTTCCCCATCCCGGACGGGCCGCCCAGCAGGATGTGGGGCAGCGGCATGTTCTTCGTCAATGCGCCCGCGCAGTGGGCGCGCAGTGTCTTCACGATCTTCCGTTGCCCGCAGAAGCCGTGGAAGCTCGGTATCGCTCTCGGCATGGTAATCCTCTCAAACTTGTTCTCGGTTGTGGTAATGGTTGCCCCGGCAAGCGGGGCTGTTGACCGGGTCGCAAACGCGTATGCCCGGCTGAGGCCTATCGCACCGGACCGCATGGTCTCGGCGTATTGGGGGAAGCGGAGTCGCTGAGCGCGTGCTCTGCCTGTGGGATTCTCTGGCGTTAGCCAGTCAGCGAGACGGACCGAACGTCATCGCCGTAATTGCCGCCATAAGGGATCGAAGATCCCGCCGACGTTTTGAAAGGCGCTTTGGGCGCAACCAGACGAACTGCTTGTCCGGCTAATGCAGAGCATGCCCAGCGTGGGCACGAAGTAATACCATGGCACAGGCCACAGCGAGGACCAGATAGAAGAGGCTGATGCCGTCCACGACCTGATCAATGGTCAGACTCTCCCACACACCTCCCGTGCGGTCAAGCGCGTCTATGCCGCTAACAGCGCCGCATTGCCATAAACGCCTGGCCGCATAGTGCAGAACAGGCGGCCCTGCCACCTGGGCCACGCATTGGGTGAGGCCTGCTCAGTGCTCGCCCTCGGATGATCCGTCGTTCAGTATGGCCACGGAATTCATCCTGCAAACACCTGTGCGGTTGACGAAAACACCCCCCGGCATCCAGAGTACCGCCATGATAGGTATGCCCGAGGTGCACAGGAATTTTGCTCGCCGGTTCCCAAAGGACAAAGACCGCCTGCGCATTTTGAAAGAGCGGTGGCCCTCGGAGTTCACCTGCCCCAAATGCCTCGATACGGAATTGCCGTCCATAACCGCCCGGCGATACCTCATGTGCAGGAAGTGCGGACAAACGATCAGTATCACAGCGGGCACCCTATTTCATGGCAGGCACCTCAAGCTGAGCACGTGGGACAGGGTAATCAAGGCATTGACCGATCACGACCGACCGGTGAGCGCCAGCCAGTTATCCCGAGAATTGAAATTTCGCCGCCGCCAGACGCTCATTTCCATGCTCGCCAAACTCAGAGAACTGATGCGGCAACCCAACGACCCCTTGCTCACGGGCGCGGTTCATGTGGATACGCTTCGGCTGCACTAATCCACGGCATCCCTGAAGAGCGGCTTGGACACGTGTATCTTCATCGCTGTCGAGGTCAACGGTCTCAAGCCGGGACGCATCGCGATCCGGCTTAAGGACGACATGAAGCCGACCACCGTCTTGGAGTGCGTGCGATCGCTGGTTGCAGAGGGCAGCACCATTCATACGAGGGAACCGAATCAAGCGGGCGATTACCGCCAACTGAATTACAACTATCGGCTCGTGGAACCGGATGGGGCCCCCGGTACCGACATATTGCCGGCCTGCGGGGCT
>CAIWHP010000003.1 GCA_903912445.1 uncultured Lentisphaerota bacterium | reverse complement strand
GTTTTCTTCACGATGGGCGTGCAAGGCCAGGCGCTCGACTACGCGCAGAACACCGACAGCCTGTCGGTCGCCAACTACGTCTGCTGGGGTTTTACCAAACAGCAGCATGAACAGTATCTCGCAGATGACGACGCGCTGTTCCGGTGGGCCTTTGCCTGGACGCTCAATGCCGCCCTCGGCGACAAATCCAAATTCCGCAGCCTGCACAATCGCGCCCAGCCGCTAGGCATCAAGCTCTCGATGTACGAGGGCAATTACCACAGCAACTTCGGCGACGGCCCCAACGAACCGCGCAACAAACTCGTCACCTCTGAAGCGGGCGCCGTCAGCTACCTCAACAGCCTCCTGCTGTTGATGCACGAATACCAGGTGCGCAAACAGTGCTATTTCAACTTCATCCAATTCTCGCACCGCGGCGGCGGCAATGCTTTCGGCAGCAAGGAGGCCGGCACTGTGCGAATCTGGGGGCAAGTGTTGTCCATGTTACCGGGCCACGAACGCTACCGGCCCGGTTTCCTCGCGGCGCAGATGCTCAACCGCATTCTCGCCGGCGACATGGTGGAAACCGTTCACACCGGCGCCAAACCCGTCTTCGCAGCCACCGGCCCGTTCAAGACCGACATCCAGGGATTCGCCAAAGACCCAGCGTCCACCCTCAAGGACCAGCCGGTCATCTGGAGCTACGCACTGCGCGACGGCAATCGCCGGGCCATCATCCTCGTCAATCTCGACACCCAACAGGCGCGTCCGGTTCGGCTCGATTTTGAGGGAGCCGTCAAAGCTGCCGCGCACCAAGTCCAGCTCGCCGCCGATGCCCTCACCGCCAACAACGAACTGGACTGGAACCCCGACAAACCGCCGGTCGAACTCCGCGAGAGCGACCTTGCCAACTTCCGCACCGGCCAGTCGCTGACCCTGCCGCCTCACTCCATGACCACGCTACAATGGGAAACGCCGTAAGAACCGAACCCGAGGACCAAATCCATGACGATCCAACAAACCATCCGCGCTGTGGTGCTCTTGGGCGGGACCGTCGTCGCCGCGCAAGCTGCCAAGCTCAACGTGCTCTTCATCATCGCCGACGATTTGAACCGGTGCTTGCCGTGCTACGGCCAGCCGATCGTCAAGACGCCGAACTTGGATCGGCTCGCAGCACGGGCGGTGCGGTTTGATCGCGCCTATTGCCAGTATCCGGTGTGCAGTCCGTCGCGGGTGTCGTTCTTGAGCGGCCGGCGACCGGAACAGACGCAGATGTTCGGCAACGAAGGCGCCTCGCGCACACCGGCGCTCAAGGACGCGGTGTTCCTGCCGGAGTATTTCAAGCAGCAGGGTTATTTCACTGCGCGCGTCGGCAAGGTGTTTCACATCGGCCGCGATGTGCCGGAATGCTGGGACGTGACCGAGGAAGGCACGCCGGACGGCAAGGTCATCTACCAGCCGCAAGAGCCGGAGAAACTCAGCCTGACCGACAGCATCGTGAAAGAAGACCGACTCGACGGCGATACCGGCGAAGGCGGCCATTGGTATAAGCTCAAGGCCGTCGAGGAGAAGTTGATTGATCCGAACACGGCGCGGCGCGTGTCGGCGTTGATCGAACAAGGCACCAAGGGCGGCAAGCCGTTCTTCGTGGCGTGCGGTTTTCGTCGGCCGCATTTGCCGTGGATGGTGCCGGAAGAATTCTTCGAGCTGTATGCACCGGAGAAGTTACCGTTACCTGTCACGGGCAATGTGTCGCGGCCCGGCGGCGACCCGAAAAAGCCCGCCGCATCCGACGACTCGCGCCGAGCCGCGTTGCGCGCGTATTTCGCCTGCATCAGTTTCATGGACCGGCAACTGGGCCGCGTGCTCGACACGATGGACCGGCTCAAGTTGTGGGACAACACCATCGTCGTCATGCTCGGCGACAACGGTTATCACCTCGGCACGCGCGGCGGCTACTGGGGCAAGGGCACACCCTACGAAGATTCCTGCGGCGTACCGCTGCTGATCGCCGCACCGGGCAGGGCGCAGGCGACGGGCTGCCAACGCATCGTGGAATACGTGGACTTCTACCCGACGCTGGCCGACCTCTGCGGTCTGCCCGCGCCCCGCGATGTCGTGGGCCGCAGTCTGCGTCCGCTCCTCGCTGACCCGTCCGCGCCGTGGGACCACGCCGCGTTCACCGTCAACGCGCGGAACAACCAGCCGTCGAACCTCGCCGTGAGCACCGAACGTTTCCGCTACATCGAATATGCCGACGCGAAGAAGCCGGTCGAGCTTTATGACATCCAAGCCGACCCGCGCGAGTGGACCAATCTCGCCGACAAACCCGAACACGCCGCGACGCTGGAAAAACTGAAACAACTGGCTGCCGTGCACCGGCAGAATTTTTGGAGATAACGCGTGAAACCGCTCACACTCCTCACCGCCCTGTTGCTCGCGCCGTTGGAAGCCCTTCGTGCCGCCGACGGCTTACCCGAGTTCAACTGGGACCGCGTGCCGCTGTATGCGCATCTGGGCATCGGCGATGGGCTGAAGCCGGAGCAATACGAGTTCCTCGCCGACCACTTTGACCTGATCGCCTTCGAGGGCGGCATCACGAAGCAAAGCGTCGAGCCGATCATCGCGGCAGGGGCCAAGACCATCAAGCAGCGCAATCCGAAGGCGAAGGTGCTGTTTTACTGGGC
Organism: uncultured Lentisphaerota bacterium; assembly: GCA_903912445.1. Lineage (GTDB taxonomy): Bacteria > Verrucomicrobiota > Kiritimatiellia > CAIQIC01 > CAIQIC01 > DP16D-bin41. The sequence goes on along the minus strand of CAIWHP010000003.1, from coordinate 22,717 downwards.
CTCGGACATGCCGAAGCATCAATGGGCGCACTCGACTTCCACCTTCCCGGAAGGCGGTTATCTACAGGCGAAAAAGAATGGCAAGGACAGCAAGCAGTTTGATGTGCGCCGCCCGGATGTGCGCGACTGGTGGTCGGGCGTCGCGGGCAAGGCAGTGCATGATTACGGCTGCGACGGCATTTTCGTCGATGGAATGACGGCGGGCAGCAAGAGTGGACCGTGGAGCAAGATATTCGGCGCGGAACAGGCCGCGGCGATGGATCAGGGTGTGTTCGCCATGATCAAACAAGCCCGTGAGAAGATGGGACCCGGCAAGCTGATCGTCTTCAACCCGCTACATGGCTATGACAAGGATCACCCCGGTCTGGGCGAGCAATACCTGCCTGTCACCGATGGTGCGATGGTGGATGATTTCGATCGCGGCGCGAACGTCCGGCAGCAAAGCCCCGAATACATGGCCAACACGATCGAGGCGATGCGCAAGGCGGCGAAGGACGGCAAGATTGTCATCTTCAAGGGCTGGCCGGGCTTCACGTGGTGGAGCGACAGGGAACTGATGAAGAAGCCGCACGAGGAACAGCTCCGCTTGGCTCGCGAGAACATCGCCTTCCCGCTGACCTGCTTCCTGGCCGGCGCCGAACGCCACTGCTACTTCTGCTACACCTGGGGCTGGCTGGGCGAATACGGCACCTTCGACTGGTATCCCGAATTCGACAAGAAGCTCGGTGTGCCGAAAGGCGAGGCGACACGCGAAGGCTGGACCTTCCGTCGCGAGTTCGAGCACGCGTCGGTGTTCGTGGATGTCGAGAAGAAGACCGGGAAGATTGATTGGAAATGATCAACATGAAGAACGCGATCACGCTGTCCCTCACCGCCCTGCTGCTCGCGCCGCTGGCCGGGTTCGCTGCCGACGCGGCAGACGATTCGCGTTACCTCCCGATCACCGGCAGCGCGTGGCGGCTGGCGCTGGGCGACGTGAACGGTGATGGCAAGAAGGAACTCCTCTGCGGCTTGTATCAGGGCGCGGTGTCGTGCGTGGAACCGGCGAGCGGGAAGACGTTGTGGGAACAACCGCTCGGCGGTTTTCCGTTTGGCGTCACGGCGGCGGATGTGAACGGCGACGGAAAGTCGGAAGTGTTCGTCGCGTGCGCCGACGGCAAGCTCTACGCCTTCGCGCCGGACGGGAAACCGCTCTGGACGTTCGTGCCGAACAACGCAGCGAAATATGCCGTGGCCGTTTGCCGGCCCGGCAAGCAACAGCCGCCGGTGATTGTCTGCGGCGGAATGGATCGCACCGTTCACCTGCTGTCGGCCGACGGCAAGCCGCTGGCGAGTTATGACCTTGGCAAGGCGCTGAATCATCTCGCTGCTGCGGACGTGGATGGCGACAGCGGCGAAGAAATGATCGCCGTCAGCACGCGCACCGCCCTCTGTGACATCCTGCGCGCCGAGGACGGCAGCCTCCGGCAGGTGCGGCGCCTCAAGTTCGCGGGGACGAATCCGAAGGAGACGTGGAAAGGCTTCGACGCCTATTCGTTCGATGCGTGCGATCTCGACGGCGATGGGCATGCCGAGCTTCTGGTCGGCAACAACTACGGCGCCGGCTCGACCGTGCGCTTGGTGGCGCCCGACGGTGCGGCGCTCTGGACATCGCCGCGCTGGCACGGCCCCGACACGCGCGAGTTCGAGCGCAAGGATTGGTTTTGCATGACGCTGGTGCGCGCAGCGGGCCGCGATGTGCTCGCGGTCACCACGGGCAACGTTCGCCGCTTCAGCCGCGACGGCAAACTGCTCGGCGAAGCCAGCGCGCCGGTCGGTTTCACCGACCTTGTGGTGGACGGCCAGACGCTTTACCTCGGCTCCAGCCCGAATGGCGACAACACGATCTACCGCATCAATCTCGCAGCCGATTGGCAAAAAGCTGTCGCCTCGCTGCAACGCCACGGCCGGGCGCAGGAAATCGGCGACAACCTCGCCGCACTTCGCCGACAGGTGGACGCCGCCACGGGCAAGGCCGACCCGCAACGACGCTACATCATCCGCACGAAGCCGTTCTTGAAAGACAAGCCCACCGCCAGCCCGCCGGTTGAGTGGTTCCGCAAAACATTTCCGTACGACGTCTTGGTGCCGACCGCGCAATGGGGTGACCTCGGCGGCAGCCCGTCGGAGGACAAACGCCTGGACCACACGGGCGCAGTGACGAAGCCGAATCCCACCGGCCACACCCCGGACCAACTCGTCGCGCTCGCCCGCAGGCTCGAAGCCAGCCGCATCCCCACCAGCCTCTACATCGGCCACGGTTGCGGGCCGCGCATCACCGTAGATACGCTGGGCAAGATGATCACCGCCGCGCCGCAGACGCTGCTGCGGTTTATCACGCACGAAGACGAATCGCCGAAAACCTTGCCGGGCTATTGCACGCAGTACCTCGCGCCGTTGGCGGCCAACTGCCGGCAGCAAAACCGTGAGCTGGTGATGCAAAACAAAAACGTCTTCTGGCTCTCCATGCCGGCGAAGCAGGACATCTTCGACGCGCTCTTCCGCAACGGCCGCGGCACGGCCATCACCGCCGGCACCGACGACGCCAACTCCCGCACGCCGGAGATCAACATTCTCGCACGGATGGGTCTGCGCCAGGCCGGTCTTATCGGCCACATCTCCGCGTCGACGATCATGGACTCGTTTTCGTTCTCGCGGATGCAGGAATGGGAATATCCGAAGCACGGCCATCCTTTCCTGCGCCAGCTGGTCGCGCACACGCTGCTCGGCGCGGACCGCTACTACATCCGCATGGACTGCTGGCACAACAACGAGTTCGACGCGACGAGCGAGGAAGGCACCGGCCTGTTTTTCCACCTGCTCGGCAAGGGACTCGTCTTCACGCCGCGGCCCGACCAGATGGCCGGTTTGTCGCGTGTTGGTTTCGCCATGCACGAGCCTTCGGAGAAATGGATCGAGGATGGCCACAATGGCCACAGCGTGGACAAGTGGGAACAAGCTCCCGAACTGGACAACGCCGTCCTGCCGCACAACGGCTGCATCTGGGGTAACACCCCCACACCGTCGCACGCACTCACCGCCGTGTTGCTCCACAAGCACCGGCAGTTCGGCAACCACATCCCCGCCACGCCCTACGGCCCGATCGCCTTCGTCCCTGCGCACGCCGACCTCAAGCAAGTTGTCGGCGTCGAGGAGTGGTGGCACACCGACGGCATTTCCATCTGGCGCGAAGGCGGCGGGAAACTGACCGGCGCAAAAGCCGGTGAGGCGTTGCGCGAGTCGTTCGAGAAAGCGGCCGCCAAACTCCCCTTCCGCGCCGTCGGCGACGACGTCTTCTTCCAGACTGTGCAACTCGCACCCGATCGCTACCGCCTCTACGTAATCGATCCCGGCTGGCTCGATCCCGCCGCGCGCCGCGTGACCGTTCACATCCAGTTGCCCGGCGAGTTCATCATCCGTGACCTGTTGAGCGGCGAAACCATCCCCGTCGCCAACCACAGCTTCCCGCTGGAAGTGCCGGCGGGTGCCTTGCGGATATTGGAGGGGAACCAGCCATAACCCAGCATGCTTATGACAAGGATCAAGAAACACTTTCTCACGGCGGTCCTGATCGTTGGGGCGGGCTCGTTGGGCGCGGCAGCGGAGCCGTCCCAATGGCAGGAGCTGACAACGAACCTGCACAAAGCCATTCCCGGCTACCGGCCCGTTCCGGACAAGCTCAATAACGGCATCGGCAATCTGACGGTACTGCCCGCAACAGGCGAGTTGTTCGTCACCATGAATCGCGACTTCGGGATGTATCGCAGTTCCGACGCGGGCGAGACATGGAACAAGGTCACGGCCGCGCCCGTCCAGGGCCGCGCTTACGGTGGCTTCAGTTCCACGCTGGATCCGCAAACCGGGCGCTTCGCGGTGTTCATGATTGTCACCGGCGGCCAGCCGGGTATCGGCCCGGTCAGCGCGCTGACTCTTGATGGTGGAAAAACCTGGCAGCCCATCACCAAGCCGGCGCAAGGCCGGCATGACGGCTGGACCTGGGGGGCGGTGGATTGGAGCCTTCCTCAGCCCAAGGTCATCATTGGCAAACAGCATCATTCGCAGGTCGTCATGTGGCTTAGCCGCGACGCGGGGCAGACCTGGGAAAAGCTGCCCTTCTTGAGCCGCAATCCGGGAATCATTGATGCCAACACCTTCGTTGCGTGCAAAGGTGACACCGGAGATGGCATCTGGCGGAGCACCGATCAGGGGAAAACTTGGAGGCAAATTTCCGACGTTAAGATTAACGGCAAAGTGCCCGTGCGTTGGGGCCAAAACTTTTATTGGACAGGCGAGCAAGGGGTGCTCGTAAGCAGCGATCAGGGGCAAACCTGGAAGTTGCTGGGCTGCCCGCTGGCAGGAGCCTTGTGGGGACCATTCTTTGGCGCCCATGAAACGGCGATGATGGTGGTGGCCAAGGATGGGTTTCACATCACCGCTGATGCTGGCAAGACCTGGCGCCGCGTGGCGAATTTCTTCAGCGGCAACCCGCAAGCGCCGGGTGCCGGCTATAGCGTCATGCACTGCACGGTGAGTTACGGCTGGGATCCCCACCGCAACTTCCTCTATTGCGCACCCGTCGGGGGCAGCCTGTTTCGGTTGAAACTTCCTTAAAGAGACAACACCATGAACACACCAACTCACATGAACCGCAGAACCTTTCTCAAAACCTGTAGCGCCACCACTGTCGCCGTCGGGCTGGGATCAAGACTGGAAGCCGCCGAAGAGGTGCGGCTCAAGTCGTGGGAACTGGTGGAGCTGCCCGCGCTGCCGAAGAAACTCAACCCGCTACTGAAACTCACCGCGACCAACGGCGCCGTCGGTTTCTCGAGACCTGTGGCCAAGAATCTTGCGGCGGCAGCCGAGGCGGTAAAAGGTGCCAACCTGCTGGAGCACGAAAAACTCTACGACGCGATGGTAGCGCAGGGCGTACCGCAGGCGCAGATCGCGACGCTGGACATTGCGTGCTGGGACTTGCACGCGCGGATGTTGAAGAAGCCGTTGCACGCGTTGCTCGGCACGAAGCGCACGAAGATGCTGCGCTACGGCGACGTACGCGGTCAGCAACCAAATTTCTCGCCGCAGCCCTACGCCGACAACGTCGCGCGCTATCTCGAACGCGAGAAGTTGCAGGCGACGAAGCTGCATTTCCCCGGCAACATGGGCACGCCGCAGAGCATCTCGTTCCCGATGATTCTCGAAACGTTGCGGGCGGTGCGCAAAGCCGTTGGCAAAGACAAAATCCTCGCGTGGGATCCATATCCCGGCTCGGCGGAATCGGCGACCACCTCGGTGGACGAAGCGAAACAGATTCTGACGCTGATGGATGAACTTGGCTACGCGTGGATCGAAGGCCCGTTGCCGCCGATGCCCTACGAAACGCAGATTCCGAAATACGTCGAGCTGGTGAAGACCGGCACGAAGCAGCGCATCCAAGCCGAAGGACCCGGCTCGCCTATCGGTGACAGCACAAGTTTTGCCGACATGAAACGCTGGGCCGAGGCTGGCGCGATCATGCAATGTTCCACCGACGCCTACATCGGCACCGGCGTCACCAACTGCTTGCGCATGTTGGAATACGCGAAGGCTCATCCGCCGCTGGTCATCAACCTGCACTGGGACTGGGCGCCGCATGCGCATCTGGCGATGGCCTATGACGAGAAGCTCATGCCGCTCGGCGAGTTCGTCTGGGGCGGCGAGGTTCCCAAGAGTTATCTGACCGGCCCGTATCTCCAAGCGCCCGATTGGCCGGGTATCTATCGCATCGCATGAGGAAAACCATGAAACGAATCTTGCCCGGACTGGTGGCGTTGCTCGCGCTGTTTCCAATGCTTGGGAAAACAGCCCCTGCGGGTTTCCAATCCTTGGAAAACTCCAACCAGACGCTGCGCGTCTACTACATCGGCAACAGCGTCACTGACACGATCCGCTACAAGCCGCTCGCGGAACTCGCGGCGACGCGCGGGGTGAAGCTCACCTGGGGCAGGCACATGATTCCCGGCGCGCCGTTGGAGTGGCTGCACGGCCATCGCGACGAGGGCTTCCGCGAAAAACCGTATGGCGGCTGGCACGGCGCGTTGTCGGGTTTTGCGTGGGACGCGGTCTCGTTTCAGCCGTTCGACCGCGGCTTCACCTCGACAAACAAGGCCGGCGAGGCAGTCGGCGATCTCGACCTCATCACGGCGTGGGCCAAACTCGCGGCGGACAAAAATACCAACGTGCGGATTCTGGTCTATGCGCGCTGGCCGCGGATGCGCAGCGGTGGCAAGTCGTTCAGCTTCGACAAGAACGCCTACGATCCCGCCAAGCCGGGCAATGGCTATGACCTTGCCAAACTCGACCCGTGGGCCACGTGCTGGCAAGGCGGCTACGATCCGGCGACGCGCAAGGGCTCGAATGAGTCGCGCGAGTATTTCGAGAAGCTTCACGCGGCGGTGGTGGCGAACACGAAATTCCTCAAGCAACCCGCCGAGTTGGTGAAAGTCGGTCATGCGCTGGCCGCGCTCGATGCGCAGATGCGCGCCGGGAAAATCCCCGGCTACACGACCGTGTGGCAGTTCTATAAGGACGGCATTCACTTCAACGAAACCGGCAGTTACCTCGTCGGCTGCGTCTATTTTGCGCAACTGCTCCATCAGAATCCCGCGGGACTGCCGACCGCGCCCTATGGCAAGGTGGATGAAAAGTTGGCGCCGCTGTTGCAAAAAGTGGCTTGGGAAACCGTACATAAATAAAATGAGAGAAAGCACATGAACAACCTGATTCGATTGATGCCGATGTTGATCCTCATGCTGACTGCGGGCGCGGCGCGCGCGGTCGAGCCGGTGGACAGCGAACTGATCCCGGAAGCGCGCAAGGTGCTCGACTATCTCGCGTCGGTCAACGGCAAGCAGACGTTGAGCGCGAGCGTCAGCGGCGTCGCTGGCTGGGTGCAGGAAACGACCGGCCGCCTGCCGGCGATCCAAGGTTTCGATCTCTCCGGCTGGAACAGCCCGACGTGGGGCAAAAGCTATACGCCGGTCGTCGAAAACACAGTGGAAGCCGTCAAGGCGTGGTGGGCGCGCGGCGGCATCGTGCAGATGCAGTTCCACTGGAAGAATCCGACGCGGCCCGACGGCTCCGCGTGGGCCGGTCTGCCGCCCAGTCGCGGCACGGGGCCGGTGGATTGCGCCGCCGCGATCAAGCCGGGCACGCCGGTCAATCTCGCGCTGATGGCGGACCTGAAGAAGAACGCCGACTATTTGCAGAAGCTGGCCGATGCACGCATCCCGATTTTGTGGCGGCCGTTCCACGAGATTGATGGCGGCTGGTTCTGGTGGACCGACAAGGAGCAGCCGGAGAACACCGCCGCGCTCTGGCGGCTGATGTACGACTATCTCGTCAAGGAGCGCAAGCTGCACAACCTGATCTGGGTCTATAGCGCGGGCGTTCACGCTGGCGGCTACAAGCAGCTCGTGAAAAAAGAAAAACGCACGGAGACGCTGGAAGGCGAGATCGCTTTCCGCAAACGTTCCTACCCCGGCGCGCAGTATGTGGACATCGCCGGCATCGATATTTATCCCGGCAGCGGCTATGGCCAACCGACCGAAGACGTCTATCCGCACGCCTTCGAGGTCATGCAGCAGGTGGCGCCCGGCAAGATGCTTGCGATGTGCGAATCGGGTGTGCCGCTCAATCCCGACCTGATGCAGCAGAAGGGCCCGAAGTGGCTCTATAATCTCCAGTGGTTCGAGGGCGAGGCCGCGTGGGACCGCACGGTTTATAGTCACGCCTACATCATCACCGCCGATGAACTGCCCGCGCTCACGCCGCACCACGCGACGCCCAGCGTGCGCCTGACCGCGCCCGCCGATGGCGCGAACATCGCCACAGGCGCGGTACAACTGCGTGCCGAGGCTTCCGCGCGCGGCGGGGCGACTGCGAAGGTCGAGTTCTACCGCCTCGATGGCGCGTGGAAGAACTGGTTCATCGCCAGCGCGAAGGAGAAAGCTGAAGCGATGAACACCGCGCAACTCATCGGCACCGCCACCGCCGCGCCGTTTGTGTGCGAGTGGAAAACGCCACCGAGCGGGCTGCACAACCTCATCGCGAAGGCGACCGATGCGCAGAACGCCAGCGAGCTTTCCAACATCGGACGCGTCACCATCGGTGTGAAAAACCTCGCGCTGGGTTGCAAGATGACCGCGTCCTCGAAACCGGAGATCGCGGCGAAGGCCGTGGATGGCGACCTGTTCAGCGCGTGGAACGGCGAGCGCGGCGGTGCGAAATCGGCCGCGAAAAAAGGCGCAAAGAAGCCCACCGCCGAACCCGCGGCCAAGCCGCCGGAGCAATGGCTCGCGGTGGACCTCGGCGGCGAGCAGACGATCGGCGCGGTCAGCATCGCGTGGTGGAAAGCCTACGCGAAGTCGTATCAGGTCCAGATTTCCAGCGACGGCGCAACGTGGAAGGATGTCTATGTGACGAGCAAGAAATCCGAATATCTCGGCAATACCGATGTCATCCGCTTCGAGCCACAGAAGGCCCGTCACGTCCGCCTGCTCTGCACGCAACCCGGCACCGACTGGGGCGGCTACACGGTGTATGAGTTCGGCATTTACGCAGCGCTACCCACACTGCCGGCGGCGGCGAAATGAAGGAAGCACTGATGGACAAAATCATCATGCTCGCGCTACCGATGCTTATCCTGACGGCGGTCGCCTCGGCTGCGGCACCGGAGCCCAAACCGCGCCTCGGCATGAATCTCGCGGGGCCGGCGGACTGGTCCACCGAGCTGCCGTTCGTGGACGTCTTCCGCCAGTCGCGCGTCTGGATCAGCCAGAAACAGGGCGCGGCTTGGGGCAAAGGTCCGGAACTTGCGCTCGATGAATTTGGCTGGGTGAAGAGACTGGAGCCCGGCTGTTTCGCCGAGTCCATGCTCTGCACGATCAGCGGCGGACATTATCCCGCCGGCGTCTACACGGTGCTCTACGAGGGCGAGGGCAAGCTCGATTTCGCCAAAAACGCCAGGCTCAAGGAGTCCCAACCGGGCCGCATCCTGATTGACGTGGACTCCAGCAAGGGCGGGTTCTCCCTCCAAATCAAGGAAACCAATCCGCAAAATTATGTGCGCAACATCCGCGTCATCATGCCAGGCTTCGAGACAAGCTACGTGAAGGAGCCGTTCAATCCCGCGTTCCTGAAACGCTGGCAGGGCTTCGCGTGCTTCCGCTTCATGGACTGGATGCACACCAACGGCTCGGACATCAAAACCTGGGCCGACCGCCCCACCCCACAGCACGCGACGTTCTCCAGGCGCGGCGTCGCGCTGGAGCTGATGATCGAGCTGTGCAACCGGCAGAAGGTCGCGCCGTGGTTTTGCATGCCACACCTGGCCGACGATGACTTTGTCCGCCGCTTCGCACAAATGGTCAAGGAGCGGCTCGATCCCGCGCTAAAGATCTATATCGAGTATTCCAACGAAGTTTGGAACGGGCAGTTCAAGCAAAGTCACTACGCCGGCGAGCAAGGCGTGAAGCTCGGCCTCGGCCCAAAGGAAAAACCATGGGAAGCCGGCTGGCATTTCACCGCCGTTCGCTCCATGGAGATTTTCAAAATCTGGGAGGACGTCTTCGGCGGCCACGCCCGCTTCGTGCGCGTACTGCCGACACAGGCGGGCGTCAGCTCGGTCAGCGAGGGCATCCTCGGTTTCCGCGACGCCGCCAAGCATGCCGACGCGCTGGCTGGGGCACCCTACATGGGTTACAGCATCGGCCGCGGCAAGACCGCCGACCTCGGCGCGCAGATGCAGCACTGGAGCGTCACGCAGATGCTCGACCACTTCGAGCAGACCGCGTTCGCCGAGAGCCTCCAGCGCATGGCCAAGGACAAGTCGATCGCCGACAAGTATGGCCTCAAGCTCATCGCCTACGAGGGCGGCCAGCACATGGTCGCGTTCATGAAGGACCAGCAACTGGTGAAGCAGATCAGCGCGACGATGCACGCCTGCAACCGTCACCCACGCATGGGCGAGATGTACAAGCGTTACTACGATGAGTGGGCCAAGCTCGGCGGCGACACCTTCGCCGTCTTCTCCAGCATCAGCGGATACAGCAACCACGGCGCGTGGGGCCTCGCCGAATATCAGGACAGCAAGCCCGCCGACTATCCCAAGCTCGCCGCCACGCTGGAATGGGCCAAGCAGCACGGACAAAAAGTCAGCACAGAAGAATAAGAAGCATTAACCACAGAGGGCACAGCGCGGCTACCGCCGCAACCAAACCTCACGCGGAGCGTGATGAGCACTTTGCCAAAGCCGCCGCCATCGTAGTCCTCTCGCTCCGCGAGAGGCTTTTGTAAGCTGCCCTACCGGCAATCTGAAAATAAATATCTATGCCGAAATGTGGCGATTATCGGAGTTAGTGACTCAGAGGCAAGCCCTCTGTGAACCTCGACCCATCCTCCGTGACCCCTGTAGTGCAGGTTTTTTGCAGACTGGTTGCGCGACAGTTGCCCGATTATCATCCAAGCCATGAATAACATTTTGTCGCGTCGTCAATTCATCGGCGTCACCGCGCTTGCTGCGGCGGGCGCGCTTGCGCCGCGCGCGCGGGCGGCGAAAACGACGGCGGCAAAGACGGGCCTGCGCGTCGCGTTTGTCGGGACCGGCAACCGGTCGCACGCGTTGCTGCATGAGTGTCTGCAATATGGCGGCCTCGTCGTCGCGCTCTGCGATGTGGATCAGCAGCAGCTCGCCGAGCCGGTGAAAATTCTCGGCAAGAAAAACGTCAAGCCGCGGCTACTTTCCGATTACCGCAAGCTGCTCGACGACGTCTCCAGTTTCGACGCTGTGGTGATCGCGTCGCCCGACCACTGGCACGCGCCGCTGTGCCGCGCGTTCATGCAAGCGGGCAAGCATGTCTACTGCGAGAAGCCGCTGACCCGTACGGTCGGCGAGGCGCGCGCGCTGCGCGAGCTCGCGCGCACGAGCAAGGTCGTGACGCAACTCGGCAACCAGGGCAGCGCGGCTTCCACGCTACGGCGCAGCGTCGAGGTCATCAAGGCCGGCGCGCTGGGGAAGGTGCGCGAGGCGCATATCTGGTTCACCGGTTCGCGGCCCACGACGGTCGCGCCGAATATGCAGGTGGCTGATCCGGTGCCCACCGGTTTCGACTGGGATTTTTGGTGTGGGCCTTCGGCGCTGCGTCCGTTCAAGCAGGATATTTTCCATCCCCGGAACTGGCGGCGCTGGTGGGATTTCGGCAGCGGCACGCTGGGCGACTTCGGCTGCCACGGCTTCAACCTGCCGGTGCGCGCGCTTGATCTCGGCTGGCCCGACCGCGTCGAGGTGGAGTTGGCCCAGCCCAGCAGCGAACGCTACATCCAGGGCATCCACACGCGCCTGCACTTCCCGGCCCGCGGCCAGCTCGCGCCGTTCACGCTCCACTGGTACGACGGCGACCGCGCGCTGCCCGCCGACGCGCTCAAGGATGTGCTCGCCATCTATAAGACGCCGCCGCAAACCGGCTGCCTGCTCATCGGCGATGGCGGCACGCTCTACGCCGACGTGTGGGGCAAGGGCGGCGTCATCAAGTTGCGCGACGAGGCGCGCCTGCGCGGCGTGCTCACGCACGAAGCGACGAAAAATATTCCGCAGTCGCTGCCGCGCACCGAGAACCACATGGACGAATGGCTGCAGGCGTGCCTTGGCCGCGGCAAAACCTTTTCCGACTTCGATACCGGCGGCCAGCTCACCGAGATCGTCCTCGCCAACGCACTCGCCGTCCGCCTCGGCCGCAACATCGCGTGGCAGGGCGAAACGATGTCCGTCACCGGCGCCCCCGAAGCCGCGAAGTTCATCCGCCCCGACTACCGCACGAACTGGCTCGTGCCGGATCGCGGTTGAAGCACCGCCGTAAAACATGGACTGAATGGACTATCTGGACGTCCATAGTGCCCTGTTATCCATTTTCTTGGCGTCTCGGGCGCCTCACTCACAGGTTTTTCCAAGCTTTGGAAAAAACCACCGAAGCTTTTCCAAGGCTTGGAAAACTGCTATGCCATGTTCCCATGAAATCCAAACTACTGGCGATGATCCTGTCGGGCGGCGCGCTGGCGGCGCAGGCGATTGCGGCTGAGCCGCGCATCCTGGCCAACTGGGACTTTTCCGACGAGGCATCCAAGGCGTGGGCGAAGCACGCGAACTGGAGCAAGGATGTGCGCATCGCGGAGGGGATTCTCAAGGGCACGACGACGGGCAGCGATCCGTTTGTGACCAGCCCCCCTCTTGCCATCGCCGCCACGGCCGGCCAGGTGATCGAGTTCCGCGCCAAAGTTTCCACGGGCGGCAAGGGCGAGCTCTTCTGGCTGCCCGCCAACACGAAGGTTCCGCAGCAGAAATGGTCGGCCGCATTCGACTGGATCGGCGACAACGAGTGGCACGATTACCGCGTGACGCCCTACTGGCAGGGCGAAAAACGCATCGGGCTGATGCGGCTGGATTTCGCGCCGTCGCGCTCCGGCGAGGGCACGTATGAAGTCGACTGGATCCGGATTGTGGAGGAGCCCTCCGCGTCCAGCGACGCGCACGCCTGGCAGGGCGCGGCCCTGGCAACGTGGCGTGGCGCGGAGGGCGCGAGCCTCGCGGCGAAGGACGCGACGGCGACATACACCTGCGACAAGACACAGACCGGCGTGCTGCTGAGTCCGGGCGTGAAGATCCCCGCCGACGAAAACTGTGTGGTGACCGTGGAGATGGCGGTGCAGCAGGGCGACTCGGCGGCGCTGGCGTGGGCCTCGGATACGGCGAGCGGCCTGCATCGCAGGAGTTTCCGGCTCAAGGCGGATGGGCGGATGCACACCTACAACATTGACATGGGCGGCCAGAAAAACTGGACCGGCAACATCGTACTGCTGAAGCTCACGCCGGTGCTCGAGAAGGGCGCGCAGGCGACCATCCGTTCGATCAGTGTGGCGGACGAGGCGCAGGGCGCGGCGGATGTGACCGTGGAGCAGGCACGACTGACGGACGCGATCAATCGCGCGGGCCGGGTCGCGCCCCTGCTCATCCAATTCAGCAATGGCGGCGGCCAGGATGCCAAGAACGTGAAACTGGCCGTGAAGCAGTTGCCCGCGGGCGTCAGCGTGCGCTCCGCGCCGGGCTGGGAGCAGGTCCCGGAAATTCCGTCGCTCGGCACGGTGACGCACACGCTTTTGCTGGCGGCCGACGCGGCGGTCTCGGGCACCGTGGAGTTCGCCTTGAGCGGTGCGGGCCTCGAGGGGCAGAGCGTCAAGGCGCAGATCGAGATCCTGCCCGACCTGAAGCTGGCGAAGGCCGCCTATGTGCCGGCGCCGCAGCCGGTGAAGAGCGACTACGAGTTGGGCGCGCTGTATTTCCCGGGCTGGTCCAAGGTCGAGGCCTGGGCCCGCATCTGGCCGGTGGCGCCGGAACGCAAGCCGGTGCTGGGCTGGTACGACGAAGCCAAGCCCGAGGTGGTGGATTGGCAGATCAAATGGGCCGTGGAGAACGGGCTCTCCTACCTGCTGGTGGACTGGTATTGGCACAAGGGCTACCAGCATCACGACCACTGGATCAAGGCGTTCCAACAGGCGCGGTACAAATCGCAGCTCAAGTGGGCGGTGATGTGGGCGAACCATAACCCCGCGGGGAGCCATTCGGAAGCGGACCAGCGCGAGGTGGTCAAGTTCTGGATCGAAAACTATTTCAAGACGCCGGAGTATTACCGCATCGACGACAAGCCGGTGGTCATGATCTGGAGCCCGCAGAACATGAACCGCGACCTGGGCAATGATGGATGCAAACGGCTGCTGGAACTCTCGCGCCAGATGGCGCGCGAGGCCGGCTTCAAGGGCATCTATTTCATCGCGATGAAATGGCCGGAAGGATCTTGGGAACCCAAGGTGGTCCAAGGCCTCAAGGACATGGGCTTCGACATGACCTCGATCTATCACTACATGGATCATGCCGGCAAGGCGGCAAACCCCAGGCGTTTCTCCTTTGATCTGGTGGCCGAATCCAACCGCGCGCTGTGGGAAGGGTTGCACAAGACCGGCATCCTGCCGTTCCTGCCAAACCTCTCCACCGGCTGGGATGACCGGCCCTGGCATGGCGACAAGGGCGCCGAGATTTTCGGCCGCACCGTCGAGCACTTCCAACGCATCTGCAAGGACGCCAAGCAATTCGCGGATGCGACCGGCGTGAAGCGCCTGACGCTGGCGCCGCTCAACGAATGGGGCGAGGGCTCCTACGCCGAGCCGTGCGCGCAGTTCGGCTTCGGCATGTACGAGGCGGTGCGCGACACCTTCTGCCAAAAACCCGTGACGGGCTGGCCGCTGAACTACGGGCCGCAGGACGTGGGGCTGGGTCCCTATGATCTGCCGCCGCCGGTGAAATCCGACACGCTGGATTGGCAGTTCGCCAAGGGCGCGCAGGGCTGGCACGGCATGATGGGTGTGAAAGCTTTTCAGGCCGGCGCGAGTGGACTGACCTTCCAGGCCATGTCGCGCGACCCGGCGATCGCACGCCCGCTCGACGCCGTCCGCGCGAAACAGATCACGCAGGTCGTGGTGCGCATGAAGGTGGCGGACGCGAAAACCGGCGACGCCTGCCAGCTCTTCTGGCAGGTGGGGACCACCCCGGCCAGCGAAGCCACCGCCCTGCGGTTGCCGGTGACGCCGGACAATCAGTTCCACGATTATGTGTTCGAGGTCGGCCAGCACCGGCAGTGGCGCGGCCGGATCGGCAGCCTGCGTTTTGACCCGATCAACCAGCAGGGCGCGGCGGTGACGGTTGAGAGCATCCGCCTGGTGCCCGCGGCGAAGTGAGCGCAAGCCCCGGTCCAGCCGTTATCCCAACACGGGGCAGTCGCGCTGGCGACACGTGTCGATGCTTCCAAGCGTGGATATTGCGCCACGCAGGGCGGGCGGCTTGACACCGCAGGGAGTGAGTGCCGAACTATACTCACCAAATGCTCATTGCCAGACGAGGAGGTTGCCTTGAGGCTGTCTGCCTAGCTGGGAGGGGCGGTGTCCTCACCGCCCCCTCATAGTGTAACCGTCACGCCGTGGCCACAGGCCCGTGTGCAGCGCCCAGGCCCGACGGCTCATCTGCAGCGGTAGGAATGCCGCCGCTCCCAGCTAGTGTCTGCGCAGGGCACCTCGTTCATTTCGCTTAATAACCGTGGAGCGTGCGCGCGGCTTCTCGTCAGGCACTCCGCCCCCCCCATTCCTGGCGCTATATCCAGGCATGGGATGGAAGGAACCACCGCGGACGCACACAGCGCGGCGGCAGGGCGGGCGCGCTCACTTCCTGTCTGCGGTAGCTGGCAATTCCACGCCGCTGAAGGCGTAGAGCTTCGCGTCATCCAACTGGAACTGGATTTGCACGGTCGTGCCTTTCAAGCCCGCCAACGTCCGGCCGCCCTTCCAGCGGATCACGCGGTCCGTCGCATCGGTTCTGACCGGCTCGCAATCGTCCAGCCCATAACCGGCCACCCCGGCGAGGCCCGCGCGCAACGCGCCACGGACATCGGCGCTCACGCGGAGATCATCGGCCACACAGCGCAGCGGCTGCGTGAGGAGAGTTCCCGGCTGGTCTGCGGCCACAGGCTCATAGCCGGCGAAACCATCCAGGCGCACCCGGGCGAGGCATGGCAGGCAGTGCCGCTTCCAGCCGCGGTGCACCTCGCGGCTGCCGCCGTAGTAGACCCAGAGCTGGCCATCCTTCACGGCCGGCGGACCGGCCTGCGCGTAGATGCAGCCGCTGTCATAGCTGTTGGCCGGTCCCCGCGGAATGAACGGCACGCCCGGCGCGATGCGCTCCCAGGCCACCGAGTCGGCGCTCCAGGCCAGTTCGCAGGCGACCGTGCGGTCCGAGCCCGCCTTGTACATCATCACAAAACCGAGGTAGCCGTTTGCATAGGGGAACATGGACAGGCAATAGGTCTGGCACAGCTTGCCCTCGGCGGGCGTCGAGCGCAGCACCACGCCGCTGTTCTTCCAGTTCAGAAAATCGCTGCTTTCGAAACGCGCCACGAGCCGTTCGCCGGGATACAGCCGTGTGCTGAGCACGTAGTTGCCGAGGCGCTCGTCCCAGAAGGCGTTGTTGTGCGTGTCGCCATTCCGGCTGCCGAACCCCTTCGGCGCCAGCGGCGCGCCCCAATGCAGCCCGTCCGGCGAGAAGCGCACGCGGAGCTGGCCCACGCCCACGTCGTAGATCAGCTTGTAGCGCCGCGCCGGGTCGGGGTCATGGAGATCCTTGAAGATGCCGGCATTTGCCACGTCGCGTGCGACGGCGTTGTTCTGTGTCGAGCCGTCGAAACTTTGCAGCCCGAGTTCCGGCTTGTCCCAGGCGAGGCCGTCGCGCGAGGTCGCATAGCACAGCAGCCAGCCCACGCCGTTGATCAGGTTCGGCGGCGACAACTTCGCGGCGCTGTTCGTATCGGCCAGCACGCATTTGTACCAGAGCTTGAAGCGGCGTTCCTCCTCGTCGAAAACCACGTTCGGGTACAGGTTGTTCAGTGCGTTCTCCCACGGCCGGTCCGCCTGGAACAACGGGTTGCGCGGCTCCTTCCGGACCTGCCCCAGCGCGAGCCGGACGCCCTGCGTCTCCGCAATCACGCGGCGGTCGAGGACGAGTTGCTTGAGCGGATCCTTCAGCCGGGAGCCGGACTGAAAAGCATCCGCCGCCAGACTGCGTCCCTGCAGCAACAGGACAACCACCGCGCCGCTCAGCATCCGGTTCCAGTTCATCGTCGTCTCCTAGACAAGCCCTGCACCACGCAGGGTTTTATCCTGTTCCGGGGGGCTTGACAAATTTCCTGACGGGCTGTTTTCGGCATGCGGCAGCAGTGGGTGCCGCTGGCGTGCGCATCGCGCCGGACAAGTCCACCTTGACTTTCCGGATTACCCCGCGAGAATACCCCCGCTTTTTCTGACGGCACGCGATGAAGGACGAACCCTTAAATCATCAAGGCAGACCCGGCACCCACGACGTGGCTGCGTGGATTCTCATGGGGCTGGCGCTGCTCTGCGTCATCCTGCTGAAGTTGGTCGCCGTCCTGATCGCAGGGCTGCTGACCTTCCAGCTCGTGCATATGCTGGCGAAACTGGTGCATGTGACGCGCTTGAACCATCGCGGCGCGAAGGTCGTGAGCGTGGCGCTGCTGGCCGTGCTCGTGATCACCGTGCTGACGCTGCTGGGCGTCGGCATCGGCCTGTTTCTCCGCGTGGGCCCCGACAATCTTTCCGGCATGTTGACGCAGATCGCGAGCATCCTGGATAATCTGCGCGACAGGCTGCCGGCGTCGATTGCCTCCTCCGTGCCGGACGAGACCGAAAACATCCGCCAGCATCTCGTGACCTGGTTCCAGGCCCATGCCGGCGACATCCGCATCGTGGGAGCACACACCGCCCGGGGCGTGGCACATGCGCTGATCGGCATGATTCTGGGCGCCATGGTCGCGCTGCACGAGGTGACACCGCAGGCGCGCCCTTCGCACTTCCTCCGGGCCCTCACCCTCCGCGTCAGCCGGCTGACCGAGGCGTTCCGCCGCGTGATCCTGGCGCAGGTGCCGATCTCCGCGATCAACACCGCGCTCACGGCGGTCTATCTCGTCATCGTGTTGCCCTGCTGCGGCGTGGACCTGCCTTTCAAGAAAACGCTAATCGCCGTGACCTTCCTGGTGGGCTTGCTGCCGGTGATCGGCAACCTCATCTCCAACACGGCGATTTTCCTGGTGAGCCTGCGGATTTCTTTTGCCGTGGCCGGCGTGTCGCTCGGCTACCTCGTCATCATCCACAAGCTTGAATATTTCCTGAACGCCCGGATCGTCGGCACGCGCATCAACGCCAAGGCCTGGGAGCTGCTCATCGCCATGCTCGCTTTCGAGGCCGCCTTCGGCATCAGCGGCCTGATCATGGCCCCGCTCGTCTACGCCTACGTAAAGCACGAGCTGATGGAACAAGACCTGATCTGACTCCGCCGGCTTGTTGTCTGCTCGCTCACGACTGCTCCACTCCCTCCGACAACCGCAGTTGACTGTGCGGGAACGGCAGGGCGCTCCTGTCGCCGCTCCGGCAGGAAAAGCCGCCCGGGCTTTCCCAGGGCTTGGAAAACTGTTATGCCATGCTCCCATGAAATCCAACCTGCTGGCAATCTGCCTGTCGGGCTGCGCGCTTGCGGCGGTCGCGGCGGACACGGCGCCGGACAGCTGCGTGCGCATCAGCCCACGCGACACGCGCTACCTGGAGCTTTCCAACGGCCAGCCCTATGTGCCCATCGGGCTGAACATGGTCGGGCCGGACGCAAAGAGCAGCGACGAGGCGGGCGGGCTGCGCTGCATGGAGACGTGGTTCCAAAAACTTTCGACGAACGGCGGCAACTACGTCCGCATCTGGATCAGCTCCGGCTTCTTCGACGTGGAGCACGAGCGCAGCGGTGTCTATGACGAAGCGCAGGCCAAACGCATCGAGGCCGTGCTCGTGTTGGCGAAGAAGTACGGCATCCGCGTCAAGCTCTGCCTCGAACACTTCCGCTCGCTCGATCCCCAGAGCAAGCAGGCCTGGGCCCAGAAGCTACTGCACCGCGCCGACCGCGGCGGGCCGGCGACGGACATGAACGACTTCTTCACCAACGAGCGCAGCCGCGCGCAGTTCAAGGCCAAGCTGGCGTGGCTCACCCAGCGCTTCGGCAACCGCCCGGAAGTCTTCGGCTGGGAATTGTGGAACGAGGTCAACGCCGTCAGCGCCAAGGCCGAAGCCTATATGCCGTGGACCCAGACCATGCTAGCGGAACTGCACCGGCTCACGCCGCAGAACCTCGCGGTGCAGAGCCTCGGCAGCTACGACCGCACGTCGTCGCGCGAACTCTACCGCCGCCACAGCTTGATGCCGGGCAACGACCTGGCGCAGGTCCACCGCTATCTGGACGGCGGCGCGTCATGGGAGATTTGCCACGGCCCCGTGGACGTGCTCGCCGCCGACGCCGTGCGCGAACTGCTCGCGTTCCAGCCGGGGCGGCCGGTGCTGCTCGCCGAGAGCGGCGCGGTCGAGAACAATCACAGCGGCCCGTTCAAGCTCTACGCGAAGGACAAGGAAGGCCTCATCCTGCACGACGTGCTCTTTGCGCCGTTCTTCGCCGGCGCCGCCGGGCCGGGCCACTGCTGGCACTGGAACCAGTACGTGGAGCGCAACAACCTCTGGTGGCAGATCGGCCGCTTCGCCAACGCCGTGAAGGACCTCGATCCGCCCGCGGAGCATTTCCAGCCCTCCATGCTGGCGCATCCGCGGCTACGCGTCTATCAACTGCATGGCCGCCACACGCTGCTGCTCTGGTGCCGCGACGGGCAGAACACCTGGCAGGCCGAGCTCGCGCAGGGCCAGCAGCCGGAGACGCTCACCGGCCAGACGCTCGACCTCGCCGCCGCGCTGCAAGGCGCGAAGGTGGCGACCGTGAAAATCTATGACCCGTGGCGGGATCGTTGGAGCGATGGCGTCTGGAACAATGGCCAGCTCACCTTGCCCGCCTTCTCGCGCTCGATCGTCGTGCGTATCGAAAAGCGGTAGGGGTGCTACCAAGACCGTTGCCGAAATCTGCGGGCGACTCCCTCCCGAAACACAGCGGCCTTCCGCCTGTTCCAACGCTCGGGAAGGTGTTGCGTCTGCGAACATGAAACGGCAACTTCTGCTGGCCGGGTTGGTGGCAGCGGCATCAACCAGGAACTGCGCGTGCAGGCGCAAGGCACGCGCGAGAACTGGGCCGGCAAGTTGAAGCGGCTGCGGCTCGACCTGACCGGCGGCACGCCCGCGACCGGCACCCGACGCGTTGACTACATCCGGATCGAGGATTCCGCGCCAGCAAAGTAGCCCCAAGGCTAAAATCATGAACTGCAATAGGCTTCCATTATGTTAAAATGCACGCAGCGCAAGGCCTTGGTGACCATGCCAAGCCATGGGAGCAGAGCAGCGACCGCGCCGGGACAAAGGGCACGGGTCATTATCGTATGAAGGATTTTTACGAGCAACATTACGGGGTTATGGTGCACGATGCGCGGACGCATCTGGCCATAAGCATGCTGGCCCCCCTCTTAAAGCAGCGGCCGATGCGGCCCCTGCGAATGCTGGACATAGGCTGTGGCGATATGTCTTCGATCTCACGGATTGTCGCCGGTTTGCAAGCGGCGGGCCTCGGGCAGGAAAACGCATTTCAGTTGCACGGCTGGGACTGCTCGCGCGCAGCGGTAGCAGCAGCGGGGCGCAAAGGGTTGCACGCCGAAGTGCGAGACATCACTGCCCCGGAGGAGAACCCGCCCGACGCCGCGAGCTATGATGTTATTTTCTTTCTTGAGGTGCTGGAGCACCTCGTGGACACCGACGCGGCGATGAAGAACATCCACGCCTTGCTCAAGCCCGACGGCCTGTTGGTGCTTTCCACGCCCAACCTGGCGGCCTGGTACAACCGGCTGTTGCTTTTCATGGGCTTTCAGCCGCACTGCACGGAAGTCTCCGAAGCGCCGTATCGCTTTGGCTGTCAATTTGTCGGACGTTGTCTGGGTGAAAAGCCAGGGGTCACCGAGGTGGCCGCCGGACATTTGCGCGTGTTCACCTGGCGCGCGCTGCGGGAATTCTTGGATTACCACGCCTTTGATATTCTTGCCGCGCGCGGCGTGGCCAACCATCGAAACGATCTCCTGGGCAGGCTCTTGTGCCGCCTGTCTACGTCGCTGTCTGGCGATATAATTCTCGTGGCGCGGCTGAAGGCAAACCCGGCTCACTTGTCGCCAAACGCCGTGGCATGACGCACAGTTTTCTGGCCCGACAGAAACTGGGCGGGCTGAGTGCGCGGCCCAGTTAGTGATCGCCCCTGCATCAGAGCCTGCCGATAAGCGCAAAAGGTCGCGCCCCTCTGTCCGTGAACAAGCCCACACCAGCCGGCCCGGTGTCCGCACCCTGGCCATAAAACTATTTATCCCGGACGCTGCGGCCTTGATTCATGGAATCCTATGGGCGAAGATAGCGCGCGATTTTTGAGCGGCTGGCCGCTGAACCAAGAAAGCCCGAAAGACATGACTGCGAGCCTGGTGCCGTTGGAACAATTGAGGCAGCGTGCGCAATGGGTTTGGCGGCAGACCATTGAAATTCACATGCGTGCGCCGGAAACGCGGGTGGCCTCCTCACTTTCGGCCGTGGAAACGCTCGTGTGCCTGTTTTATGGCGGGCTGTTGCGTCATGATCCGCGCCAACCGCAGTGGTCCGGACGCGACCGCCTGATCATCAGCAAGGCGCATGGCGCTATCGCGATGTATCCGATCTTGGCCGACCGGGGCTATTTCCCCCTCGCTGAACTGGAGCGGGTGGCTCGCAATGGATCCATTCTCGGCGGCATACCAGACCCCATCATCCCGGGATTCGAGACGGTCAATGGCTCCTTGGGCCACGGCCCGGGCGTCGCCTGCGGCATGGCCCTCGCCTTGAAGCGCAGCGGCAACGCAGCGCGCGTCATCGTTTTGGTCGGCGATGGCGAACTGCACGAGGGCTCCACGTGGGAGGCGATCATGTTTGCGGGGCATCACCGGCTGGACAACCTGCTCATGATTGTAGATTGCAACACGCGCTGCATGCTGAACAACACCGACAAGGTCAACCGGCTTGAGCCGCTGGCCCCCAAATTCACGGCTTTCGGATGGACGGCCCAAGACTGTGATGGTCATGATCTCGGGACTTTATACCCCTGCTTGGCCGGCATGCTGCGTGAACCGAAGACCGGTCCCTCCGTGCTGGTAGCGCACACCGTCAAAGGCCACGGAGTCCCTTCGCTTGAGGCCAGCCCCATCTGCCACGTGTTATCGATCCAGCCCGATGAATATCAGCGCCTGCCGGGAGGTGCATCATGAAGCCGGCGGCCCCGGTCCGGATGCGCGATGCCTTCCTGGATGGCGTGATTGCCCGCATGGAGGCGGATCCGCGCGTTTTCTTTCTCACGGCGGACTTTGGTTCGCCGCGGCTGGACGTGCTGGCGGCGCGTTTCCCGGACCGTTGGATGAATGTGGGTATTGCGGAGCAAAACCTGATCAATGTGGCCGCAGGGATGGCTTTGGAAGGCTTTGCCGTGGTGGCTTATGCCATCGCTCCGTTCTTGAGCATGCGTTGCTACGAGCAGACCCGCGTCAATCTCTGCATGCTGTCGCAGGTGCGCCCCTTGGATGTCACCCTGGCCGGTGTCGGTGCCGGCTATAGCTATGACGTCTCCGGCCCCAGCCATCAGGCGCTGGAAGACCTCTCCATCATGCGCACGCTGCCCAACCTGGAGTTCTATTCCCCGGCCGACGCCCTGACGGCGTGCAGCATAGCCACCCAGCGGATCGGGCAGCGCGGAGTGCGCTATGTGCGGATGGACGGCAAGGCTTTGCCCAACATTTATTCGGCAGAGTCCATGCCCAACCTGTCACGCGGCTTCCAGTTGGTGCGCCCCGGGACCGACGCGCTGCTGGTGGGCACGGGCTACATGACGCACCGTGCGCTGGAGGCGGCGGAGTGCCTGCGCGTGCAAGGCAAGACCGTGGGCGTTCTGGATGTTTTCACCTTGCAGCCCTGTGACCGCGCTGCTCTGGGCCTCATGTTAGCGCAGTACCCGTTGATCCTCTCCCTGGAAGAAGGCTTCGTGGGGAAGGGTGGCTTGGACGCTTTG
>CAIWHP010000002.1 GCA_903912445.1 uncultured Lentisphaerota bacterium | reverse complement strand
GACGCCGATGCTGGACCGCGCGATGGCGAACTTCACCTGCGCCTACGGGCTGCGCTTCGAGATCGAAGCGCGCTACGCGCCGGACCGGCGCTACCTCTGCGAGGATCGCGTGCCCGAGGTCGCCGACTATGCGGAGGTCATCAACAAGCCGGACCTCGCCTTGATGAAGGCCACGCCGCCCGCGGCGGCGACGCGCTATCTGAAACAGGTGATCGAGTTCCAGCGTGCGCACGCCGATCTGTTCTGGCGCGGGAGCTTCACCGATGACGAAGGCTTCACGTTCAAGGGCAGGGATCTCGTCGCGAAAAGCTTCGCCGCCGGAAATAAACTGGGCGTGTTGGTCTGGAATCCGGGCGACCAGCCCGCGACCTTTGCACTCAACGTGCCGGGTGCCACCTTGCTCGCGGCGTCGGAACCGGAGCGGGGCAAAGTGGAGGCGCTGGGTCCGCTGCCGCCGCAGTCCATCCGGCTGCTGGAATGGCAGAAAAAGGAGTAAGGCAGCCATGCATAAAGACGCAGTCGTTGAATGGTTCAGTTATCGCGGTTGCCTCCGGCTCGAAAATGGGTTTGGGACCAGCGTGGTGCTGTGTCCGCAGGCGGGCGGCCGTGTGCTGGAATATGCGCAGCGCGGCGTGAACGTCCTCTATCTGAATCCCGATCAGCGCGGCTGGCATCGCGCACCCGGCGCGCCGACGGTGGATCCCTGCGGCGGACGCTTCGATGTCGGCCCGGAGCGGGTCATCACGCCGCATCCCGATCTGTGGTTCGGCGACTGGACGGGCGAGTTGTTGGGCGACGGCCGCGCACGGCTGGTCAGCCAGCGTGACAGCGCCACCGGCCTGCGGCTGGAGCGCGAGTTCGCGCTCGCGGCGGATTCCTCGCGGCTCGTGTGCACGCAACGCATGGTCAATACATCCGCCCAGCCCGTCATGTGCTGCCACTGGAGCCGGACGCTTGCCGTGGGTGGCGGCATCGTGTTGCTCCCGCTGACGCCCAACAGCCGTTTCCCCAAGAGTTACATCATGTATGGGCCGGGCCCGGTGATGAACTTTCAGCCGGAGGACCCCCACATCCGCATCCGCGACCGCTTCCTGGAAGTCCTCGGCACGCCCGCCAACCCGAAGCTGGGCCTGGACTCCGCCGCCGGCTGGTTCGCCTACTTGATGCGCAACGATCTGCTGTTCATCAAGCGTTATCCGGTCTATCCCGACCGCGTGTATGGCGAAATGGCCGGGCTCACAATTTCGATCTGGTACTTCAAAGGCGAGATGTGCGAACTGGAGCCGATCGGCCCGCGCGAGATGCTGGCGCCCGGCGCCTCGGCCTCCTTCACCGAGGAGTGGGAACTGTTGCCCTGCCGCTTCCCGCAGGCTTCGGCGAACGTCAACTTGGATGAAATCGAACGCATGGCTGGAAGCAAGAAAGCAGGGACCTGAGATGAGCCGGAACGTACGCGACCTTGGGTGGGTGCTGGCGGCAATGCTGGCGGCTGGCGTCGCCACGGCGGGCGGCATCGAAAAGCCGCTCGCCTTTGCCTACCGGTCGTTCTGGCCGGAGTTCGAGGCGATGCGGCAGTTCAAGGACGCCGGCGTCAACACGGTCTGCATCTTCCCCGCGCACACCGCCAACTCGCTGGGGCAGCCCTACTGCAAATATCCGCCCGTCTGGCGCTGGTTCGGCAAATACGACTTCGCGTCGCTCGACCAACAGTTTGACGACGTACTGGCGGTGAACAGCAACGCGAACTTCATCTGCATGGTGGACCTCAACTCGCCGCCGTGGCTGGACCATCAGCTCGCGCTGCAGGGGCACAGCGGGGAGAGCGACAGCTTTACGATGCTCAGCTGCGCCTGCGCGAACCCGGCATGGCGCAAGGCGACGGGCGAGTACCTGGCGGCCGTTGTCAAACACATGGAGGCGCGCTATGGCGACCGCGTGCTGGCCTACCTGCTGGCCGGCGGCCAGACCGATGAGTGGATGGACTACAGCCGCGGCGTGGCGGGGCGCGCGAAGGCGCAGGCGTGGAAGGCGTGGCTCAAGGCGCACGGACGCGCGGAGCAGCCGGTGCCCGCGCTGGAGCGCCTCGACCGCGCCGCGTTCGAGAGCTTCCTCCGCGATCCCGCGACCGAGCGCGACGTGCTCGACTACGCGCAGTTCACCGGCGACGTGATTGCGGACACGGTGCTCGGCTTCGCCGCGCAGACGCGCGCGCTGATCCCGAAGCAGCGGCAGATCGGCATGTTCTTCGGCTATATCCTCCAGCTGACCCACTCGCGCCTCGTCTGGGGCGGGCATCTGGAATACGAGCGGCTCTACGCCTCGCCCGACATCGATTTCTTCATCAGCCCCGGCACCTACGGCGACCGCCCGATGGGCGGCGGCAGCGGCTTCATGGTCCCCAACGGCACGCGCGTGCTCAACGGCAAAGGTTTTCTGCACGAGATCGATCACCGTACGCCGACCTACAACGTCAAGCTGGACGAGTTTGTGTCCATCGCCTGGATGGTCCCGTGGAAGGACCAGGCCGAGACCGATGCCGGGCTGAAGCGCGAGTTCGCGCTGGCGACCATCAACGGGACTTCGCTCTGGTGCTTCGACATGTGGGGCGGCGTGTTCAAAACGCCGGAGACGATGCGGCTGGTCGCGCAGGGCAAAAAGCTGTGGGACCGGTTCCGCGCGCAGCCGCTGCCGGGCCGCGCGGAGGTGGCGCTCGTGGTGGACCCGCAGAGCGCGCGCTACGTCAACGACCAGCATCCGCTCGTGAAGGAAGTCTATCAGGGCACGCGGAACAAGCTGAACCGGCTCGGCGCGCCGTTCGAGGTGTTCTCGTTCAACGATCTCGCGCGCGTGGATTTGAGTCCGTATAAATTGCTGGTTTTCCCGGGACTCTTCGAGCTCACGCCGGAGAAGGCTGCGGTGCTCAAGGCGCGGGTGCTGCGCGCGAACCGCACGGCGCTTTTCGTCTATGCGCCGGGCCTCAGCGACGGCCGCAGCCTTGACCCGGCGCGGGTGCAGGAGCTGACCGGCACCGCCTTCAAGACGCCCGGCGTCACCGTGGCGCAGCGGGACGGCTGGACGGCGGCGTATGCGGGCGGCTATGCCGACGTCACGCCGCAGGCGCTGAAAAAACTCGCCGCCGCGGCCGGTGTGACGCTCTACTGTGACGACGAAGTGCCGGTCTTCGCCAACGCGCAGCTCGTGGCGATCCACATGGCGCAGGGCGGCGCGAAGACTATCACGCTGCCGGTGGCGTGCCGCGAAGTCCGCGAGCTCTATACCGGCCGCGTGGTGCCGGTGCAGGGGAAGCAATTCCCTTACACGTTTGCGACGCCGGACACGGCGCTGTTCGAGATGGTGCCATGACAGACAGGATCAAGGTGATGCTGTGAAAACCATAGTCAGATGCGTTGTTTCCGCGTTGGCGCTCTTGTTGCCGTGGGGTTGCCCTATCGCGCGTGCCGGGACTGTGCAAGCCGCAACCCGGCCGGCGGACGCTTTGCTGATCGGGGGCGGCGGCGGTGTCTATTTTCTGGCTGAGCCGGGCGAACTGACGGTGGAGGTGGTGAAGCGCGACCGGAACCGGAGCGACACGCGGTCGGAGCTGCGCGCGATCCTGGCCGGGCCGGACCGGCGGGTGGTCGCGGAGGCGATCATCCCCGACGACGGACAACCGGCAGGCAGCGGCCTGGGGCCGGAGCAACGCTGCCGCCTTTCTGTGCCGGTCCGGCACAAAGGCGTTTACGTGTTGAACGTCACCATCTCCCGCGACCGTTACGGCAACAACGTCGTGTGGGGCTTTCGCGCGAACTGTCCGAAGTATCTGATCGAGACGGCGCGGGGCCACAAGGATGCGCGCCACGAGGAACCGCTTGTGCTGGCGAGCCCCAAGCGGGCCGGCGACGTGTGCTTCATGCCGCGGGCCGGCGCCTTCGTCATCGAGGCGTCGGGCCTGCCGAAGGGTGCCGCCGCGCCGCAGGTCTTCGACGCGCGCGGCGCGCTCGTCGCCGCGTTGCTGCCGGGGCAGGGCGGCCAGGCCTCCAACACCTTCGCGGCGGTCAAGCAGCGCGCGGCCGTGCCCTGGCGCCTGCATTTTGCGGCGGCCCAGGCAACGATCAACGTGGATGGCCTCACCCGCTGGGACCGGAACGATCCCCATCCCGACCTGGCCTGCTGGACGCCGGACCCGGCGGCGTGGTTCCCGCTCCTAGAGAACCGCTGGTTGCTGACGCCATACAGCCGGACGATGTATGGCCGGCCGGGCGGGCAGGTGGAAATCACCTTGCAGGTGCGCAACGATGCCCCGCGCGCGCGGACGATTCGCCTGGCCCTTGAGTTCCCCGGCAAGGCTTGGCCGGTACAGCTGCCCTCCGAACAGGTGAAGCTGGGCCCCAGGAAGGCGACCACGATCACGGTGACCTGCGCGGTGCCTGCGGATGAAGCCGTGCACGAATGCCATGTGCGTGCGACGCCGGCGGATGATCCCGGCTTCTCGACGTACTCAACGCTGGTGGTGAAAGCCGGTGTGGCGCCGGCGGAGAAGACGCTCTCGCTGCCGATTACGATCAAGCCTTACCAGCACGAGAACGAGCTGTTCGGCCATGCACCCGCTATCCCGGCCGAGAACCAGCTCTATTTTGATCTCCACAACCAGCCGTTCACGCTCACCGGCGGCGGCATGGCAACGCGGCGCGATGGAGGTTGGATCACCTCCCGGTCCGGAGACTTCCCGGGCGGGGTCGGCAGCAAGCTCGCTTTTGACTCCGACAACACCGTCTACATGCTCGGCAAGTCCGGCTCCGGCGCGGCGCTGCTGTACTCGACCGACGGCGGCAAAACCTTCGGCGCCTGCCCGATCCCCAGCCGGCCGGAAAGTCTGGGTGCGTTCGACTTGGAGGAGTTCACGGGCCAGAACATCGCGGATGGGCCGCCGCCGATCCTGCGCTATACGCGGACGGCCAAGGACGGGAAGCTGTTCTGGCGCGCGCTCCACGACCTGGAACTTTTCCTCCCGAAAAAGGAAGCCGGGCGGCTGGCGATGGGCGCACCGATCCTCGTTTCCAGTAATTGCATCGGTCTGGCTGCGCATTCGGGCATTCCCGCCTCGGTCGTCTCGCGCGGAGGCCAAGTCCATGTGGTCTGGGGCGAGGCCACCGATCCCGCCAACCCCGGCCCCGGCGTCCCCGCCTTCGTGGCCACCTGCGACCGCGGGACGCGGCGCCTGGGCCCGCCCACGCTCGTGGGCTATGGCGCTCCCGCGAACGACATCCATAATTCGCCGAGCATCACGATGGACAGCCGCGGCTACCTCCACGTGCTCGCGGGCACGCACGGCCGGCCGTTTCCCTATGCGATGTCGCTGCAGCCGAACGACAGCAGCGGCGGCTGGACCGCCGCGACCACGATGGGCAAGGACCTAGACCAGACCTACGTCGGCATGGTCTGCGGGCCGGACGATACCCTGCACGCGGTGTTCCGACTTTGGCGGCGCGGGCTCGAACCATTTCCGGCCAGCCACCACGCGACGCTGGCCTACCAGCGGAAACGTCCGGGGCAGCCCTGGGAGCCGCCGCGCATCCTGATCGTGCCGCCGTTCTCGGAGTACGGCGTCTTCTACCACCGGCTAACGATCGACCGGAAGGGCCGGCTGTTCCTTTCGTACGACTGCTGGTCCACGTACTGGTTCTACCGCAACGACCTCCCCGGCCGGCGCCGCACGCTGCTGATGTCGCCCGACGGTGGCGCGTCGTGGAAACTCGCGCAGGCAGGGGACCTGCCATGACGACAGAGCGGAATTACAAAAAGAAGGGTATGCAATGAAGAGACTCATCACGGTGGCGCTGGGGCTGCTGGGCGTCCTGGCCTTGGGTGGCGTTGCGCGCGGGGAGTTGTTCAAAGATGGCGAGACGGTGTGTTTCCTGGGGGACAGCATCACGGCCCGCGGGAGCACCCAGACGATCATCGCCGATTATTATCTGACGCGTTTCGCGGAGCGGGCGATCCGGTTCGTGAACGCAGGCCGTTCGGGCGACTCGGCGGGCGGCGCGCTCGGCCGGTTGCAGGATGATGTCATCGCGAAGAAGCCGACCTCGGTTACGATCATGCTGGGCATGAACGATGTCGGCCGCGGCTCCTATGTGGCGCATCCCGACGCGGGCAAGTTGAAGCAACAACAGCAGTCGCTCAACAGCTACAAGACAAACATGGAAAAGGTCGTCGCCCGTATCCGCGCCGAGGCGGGCGAGCCGAAGCTGCTGTTCATCACGCCGTCGCCGTTCGACCAGACGGTGGTGCTCGAGAAGGAGAACAACCAGCCGGGCTGCAACGACGGGCTGGGCCGCTGCGCGGAGTTCGTGCGGGCGCTGGCCGCGACGAACCACGGGACGGTCGTGGATTTCCACGCGCCCATGACGGCGCTCAATCTGGAGCAGCAGCAGAAAGATCAGAAGTGGACCATCGTCGGCGGCGACCGCGTACACCCGGGCGCGCCGGGTCACCTGATGATGGCGTGGCTGTTCTTGAAAGCGCAGGGCGCGCCTGCCGTGGTTTCGAGCGTGAAGGTGGACGCAGCCGCGGGCCGCGCCGTGGAGAGCCTCAACGCCAAGGTGACGAAGGTCACGAAGCAGGATGGCGGCGTTGCGTTCACGGTGCTGGGGAAAGCGCTGCCTTTTCCGATAGATCCCGCCGCCAAGCCGGTGCTCGGACTGTTGCCCATCGAAAAAGATTTGAACCAGGAGTTGCTGGTTGTCTCCGGTTTGGCGGAGGGAACCTACGAAGTGCGGATTGATGGCGCGGTCGTCGCGCGTCACACCGCAAGTGAGTTGGCGAAGGGCATCAATCTCGCGTTCAACGAGGCGACGCCGCAGTTCAAGCAAGCCCAGAGCGTGGCCCGGCACAACGAGCAGCGGCGGGGCGCGGAGTCGCAGGCGTGCAGCCTGATGAACACGCGGCGCTGGATGCAGAACCATTACAAGGTCAACGTGGATGATCCCGCTGCGGTGCAGGCGCACTACGACCACTTCACCGACAAGAAGGAATACAACGCGGGCATGACGCTGAATTACATTAAGAATTGGTCGAAGCACGGCGACCTCCTCAAGCAAGTTGCGGCGCACGAGAAGGACGCTCTGGTCGCCCGCGCGCCGGTGCCGCACACCTACGCCGTGGTCCCGGTCGCGGCGGGCGGCCAAGCAAAGTGAAAGGTACTGACCACATGAAAAAAACAACACGATGGATTGGTGGTTTTTTCGCGATGAGCATGTGGCGCCGGGTCGGTGACCCGGCCTACAGAGGCGGATGCTGTAGGCCGTGTGACCTCGCGCGCTGGCTTTTTCCAAGGGTTGGAACGCTGGCCCTGCTGTTTTTCCAAGGGTTGGAAACGCGGGCGGCGGAGGGTGAGATCGTGCTGTTCGATGCGGCCGTGACGCCGCGGGCGGCGGTGGCGGCGCAGGGCGGCGCGAAGTTCGCGCTCAAGGATGGGCTGCTGCAGGTCGAGACGAAGGGCGGCACGGGTTTCCCAGGCGTGCTGATCAAGGGCGCGTGGGATCTCTCCGGCTGCAATAGCGTGACGTTCGAGCTGGTGAATCGCGACCAGAAGGGCGAGCTGCCGCTGACGGTCCGGCTCGATAATCCCGGCGCCGATGCCGGCAAAGGATGCGGCGTCTTTGTGGATCGTGTGAAGCTCACCGACAAAAAGCCCACGGCGTGCGAGGTGGCCCTGCCGCCGTCGCTGCCGAACAGCCGCACGCTCAACGCGAAGCTCACCGGCATGCGGAAGGGCCCGTTTGCAACCATTGGCGTGGTCGCTGATCTCGATGCGGAGCAGGTGGTCGGCGTCGCGGTCTATCTCAAGGAGCCGAAGCTGGATTGGAAGTGGGGTGTGAAGCGGATCGTCGCCCACAAGGGGACACCGGCGGAGGTGCCCGACTGGATGAAGCTGCCGGCGGACAAATTCTTCCCGTTCATTGATGTCTATGGCCAGTTCAAATACAAGGACTGGCCGGGCAAGACGCACAGCGATGCCGAGCTGCAAGCTGCGCTCGAAAAGGAGCAGGCCGACCTCGCCGCGCATCCCGGGCCGGAAGGCTGGAATAAATTTGGCGGCTGGGCTGTGGGGCCGAAGCTCAAGGCCACCGGCCATTTCCGCGTCGAGAAGCTCGACGGCAAGTGGTGGTTCGTGGATCCCGAAGGCTGCCTCTACTGGTCGCACGGCCCGGTGCGCGTGACCTCGTCCTCCGCGGTGACGCCGCTGGACGGACGCGAGGATTACTTCACCGACCTGCCCAAGGATGCTTCGCCGTTCGCGCTCTTCTACACCACGCACGACGCGCTGCTTTGGCCCTACTACGAGGCGCGGAACATCAAGCGCACCTACGATTTCTCCTCGGCCAACGCCTTCCGCAAGTACGGTGCGGACTGGGTCGCGAAATATGCCGATATGGCGCACCGGCGGCTGCGCAGCTGGGGCCTGAACACCGTGGCGAACAGCTCCGACATCCGCATCTGCAAGCAGGACCGCACGCCCTACTGCGACCGCTTCGAGCTGAAGTCGCCCGACATCGCGGGCAGCAAGCTCGGCTGGTGGAAGTTCAAGGATGTGTTCCATCCCGACTTCCGCGCGAACTTCCACAAGCAGCTGCTCGCGCGCAAGGCGGAGCTCGATGACCCGTGGTGCATCGGCTTCTTCGTGGATAACGAGATCGCGTGGGGCGGGGCGACCGCGCTCGCGGAATGGACCCTGCAATCGCCCGCCGAGCAGCCCGCGAAAATCGAGATGCTCGCGCGGCTCAAGGCGAAGCACGGCGACATCGCGAAGCTCAACGCCGCGTGGGGTAGCGCGTTCGCGAGCTGGGAGGCGCTGCTTGCTTCGCAGGAAAAAGCGCCGGCAGGTGCGAAGGACGACTGTGCGGAGTTCACCACTGTGTTGACGGAGGAATACTTCAAGCGCGTCCGCGAGGAGTTCAAGGCCGTCGCCCCGCAGAAGCTCTACTTCGGCTGCCGCTTCGCCGGCTCCACCGACGCCGCCGTCCGCATGGCCGCGAAATACTGCGACGTGGTCAGCTACAACATCTACCGGCATACGCTCGACGCGTTCAAGCTGCCCGAGGGCGTGGATATGCCGGTGCTCGTCGGCGAATTCCACTTCGGCGCGCTCGACCGCGGCCTGTTCCACGCCAGCCTGATCGGCGTCGCCAACCAGGCGGAGCGCGGCAAGGCCTACGCCGCCTACGTCGCCTCCGCCCTGCGCCACCCCAACTTCATCGGCGTGCACTGGCACCAGTTCGGCGACCAGCCCACCACCGGCCGCTTCGATGGCGAGAATTTCCAGAACGGTTTCGTGGATGTCTGCGACACGCCCTATCCCGAAACCATCGCCGGCATCCGCGAGGTTGGCTACAAGCTCTACGAAATCCGTCGCAACCCGCAACCCTGACCCGCAGCAACGTTCCAGCCGAGTCTGCGAGACGGGCAGCCCTGCTGCCAACGCTTGGAAAAAGAATGGCGTATTTTCTCGGGCCTTGGAAATTTCTCCGTTGATGTTCCAATCCGCGAATAACGCCTACAGCTTCTCCGGGGAGAGGGGTCAGGAATTGTAACCTGAATACTTCGCTTCAGGTTCGGCGAATTTATGAGTCGTAACTTTGGGTAGAACGTTCCGCCGTTCTTACGAAATCCTTCGCCAACGTTTGAACGCCTTAACGTCATCCGACGACAACTCAAACCACTCATTTCTGAGTCTTTTGTCCGCAAACCTGCGATGCCAGTATGCCTCGACCCCTGCTGGATCGTCTGTCTGAATGACATGAATTGGCTCGATCTTCTCGGGGAGCTCAAGGCTAATCTCTCCCTCTCGTCGAAGTTTGTTGTTGGTGCGACCGATTTTGTACTCACGCCGAGCACCGTGTTTGATGAGGTAGACAAAACCAAGGTTCTGTTCCTGGTAACTACTCGGCGGAGGTTCGATCTCTTGTCTTGTGGACATGGGACACAGTGCAGCTACGACAGCAAATTTCTCATTGGCCGTACAGTACTCGCGAACTCTCGCGACAGCCGCACTCTTTGACCCAAGGCGACGTAATGTCTTTGGATCCGGGAAAGTTGAGTCCGATCGCGCCTTCATTTTAAGTTCGGCTTGGACTGGATAATGTCCGAGTTCCCTTGTGAGTCCGGCTAGTTTTTCGATCAAGAAAACGTCTGTGTATGCTGTTTTCTTCTGATTGGGAACACAACCAGCCTCTGTAACGGCATCACTCCAGCGAATCCAATACTTGCCCAGCCAGTCACATTCTCGAACGCCAGTCTCGGTTTCGAATAATTTTCTGCCAGGGGCAACACCACCGGCGACCTTTGTGAGGCGCCGAATCTCATCGAGAATATCTTGCTTGTTCATTTGTCCTAACCTCAACACGTTCATCTGCGGCCAGAATAGGGAGGAACTGGGAGCGGGGCAAGCGGGATTCCCTTGTGCGGCGGGAGTCGCTGAGTGAGGTGCGCGGCCAACGTTCCGGCTCGCCACCCCTTGGCGGGCTTGCCTGCGGTGAGCTTGTCGAACCGGCGTGCTGGCGCGAAAAACCGGAAGAGTCTCGCGCGAAGGGCGCGAAGGGCGCAAAGGTTATTGGCGCGAAGGAGGCCGCGGAGTTCACAAAATCATGATTACAAAATCATGAAGAGAGACCAAGTCATTCGCCTTGTCCGTATGATTTTGTTCTCATGATTTTGAGATGGTCTTCCCTGCCTTCCTCGTGAGCGGCTCGGCTGTAGCGGCGGTCTTCCGGCTTCGTCAAAGCACTACGCCGGGACAAGCTGACCGCCGACGGCGACCGCAGGTCGCCGCTACAGGAAGAACGCGGGGTTCTGTTCCGGCGGGTGTCGCTGGGAAGTCAGAGGAGGGTGTGATGCTGGCGGATCCTGGTGGTCTCGGTGGTGGACAGTCCGGCTTGCGCGGCGTAGTCCGGCCAGGCCGTCACGGCGGCGCCGATCCGCTGCATAACTTGCGGTGCGGTGCCGATGCCAAAGCGGTCGGCCACCGCCAACAAATCCGCGCGGGTAATGCCGGAGAATTTTCCGTTGACCGCCATAAGGTGTTGGTTGGTCCACTCGCCGTCAGGATTGTGGGCGTGCGTCACGTCGTAGGCCGGGGCGAGTTCCCAAGCGCCGCCTTCGCGCAACAGAAACGCAAAGTTTTTGGTGTGGTCATCGCAGTTGGCCGTCATGACGTTGAAGGCTATCCGGCGGAACGCCTCCTCCAGCGTTGCGTAGCCAAGGTGCAACCGGGAGATGGTCTGCAGGAGCTGGTTATAATCGTGGCTGGCCTTCTGTTTGTAGTCCAGGTGCGCCATGGCGCAGAGGGTTTGCACGTGGTGTTTGCGGTTGCCCTCGCGATCGAAGCGCAGGGTCATGAAGTGCGCGCGCCCGTGTTCCTCCAGCAACCGGCAGGGCGTCATGGCGATGCCGGCGGCGGTCGCCATCAGGTGATAGGCCAGCTCGATCCGCCCGTATTCCTGCGAGTTGCCCAGTTCCCGGTCCACGCCCATGCCGTCGAACTTGAGCAGCCAGTGCTCAAAACCGGGCGCAACCTCGAACTGGCCGGCGCGGATCTCCTGGGTGGCCGGATTCCAGGCGATGACGGCCTTCGCACGTGCGCCGCCGGCCGAGGTGCCCACCTGGATGATCTGCGCGAGCGCGGCGCTGGCCAGCTCCCCCGTGCCCAACTCGCCCCGCAAGGCGAGGCGGGCGCTCTCCACCAGAGTGGCGAGTGAGAGGGCGGTGCTGCTGGCGCCGCCCGGGCTACGTTCCGGATGGAATTCCAACGCGCCCATGCCGCGCTTGCCCATATAGGCCAGCCGGTCTAGCGGTGTGATGCGCTCCCGCGCCACGCCCTTGGCGGCCATCCAGCCATTGATCAGCGTATTGCCAAAAGCATCGGGCAGCGCATCGGCCAGCAGGGCGGGCAGGCGGTGATAGGTCAAGGCCGGCAGATCGGTGAAAACAAAAGGTGCCTGCGCTTGGGCCAACGGCATCGTCAGCGGCGCGAGTTCGACGCCCGACCTGACGAACGCCGGGTCGAACTCGAACGCGTAATAGCCCAGCCGCGGGTCCAGCGCCGCCGCGCCCACCCGTCGTCCCCACACCTGAACGGCGATCACATGAACCGGCTTATACACGCGGCAAACCTTTCGCCCGTGAGGCCCTCTGGCGGGCGGGCTTGGCCTTCAGCATTTGCAGGGGACTGATGGAAACCGGCGGCGCCAGCGTATGGAGCCAGTCCTCGCGGCCGAGTGCGCGCAACAATTTGACGAGCGAGGTGAGCGTGCCGCCCTTGCCCCGCTCCATGTTCTTGACCACATTCAAGGCCACCGCCGCCTGCTGGGCCAGGTTCCGCTGGTCAATATTCCGGCGCAGCCGCAAGTCGCGCAGATGCCGTCCCAGTTCAGCCGCCCATTCTTCGGTCGTCAGTCTTAAGGTCATGAAAAGCCCTCTATAGGTCCATTGGCGGCGAAAGAGTAGATAATGGCCCTAAATAAGTCCACTCCTAACTCATCCGATAACGCGCAGTGCTAGGCGAGGTGTGCGGCCAAAGGTTCGGTTTGCCGCCCCTTGGCGGGCTTAGCGAGCTTGGCGCGAAACAAAAAGTATTTCGCGCCAAGGACGCGAAGGGCGCAAAGGTTTTGGTATGGAGCAGGTACCGGAGTTCACAAAATCATGGTTACAAAATCATCAAGAGAGACCAAGTCAGTCGCCGTGTCCGTATGATTTTGTTCTCATGATTTTGTGAATTTCTTCTCTTGGCGCGCGGGTACCGAGGAGAACGGAACTGTGAAGCGCGCTCGGATGTCAGGCGCGCGGCTGGGGTGGCCCGTAGAAGGCTTCGCCGGTGGCGGCGAGTTTTTGGAGCCACATGTCCAGCAGGACGGCGAGGTCTCCGGCGGGCTCGTAATCCGGCTCCTTCTTTGGCGTCAGTTCATCGAGCACTTCGAACGCGAAGGCAGCGGGGCCGCACTCGTTCCAATCGCGCTGCAGTGGCAGGTCGGGGTGCGAGCCGTTCGTGAGCTGGAAACGATGCCGGTTCAGGATGGCGGGCAGATTCACGCTCGTCCCGACGAGTGACTTGCAGAGCGCGTTGTGGCGGATGCGGAACACACCGGCGGGCCGTGGCGTTTCCTTGTAGGCGCGGAGGCTCGCCTTGCGGTCCGGCGCGCTCATCGCGCGGCTCCGGAGGCGGGCGAAATTTGTTGTACGGGCTTTGTTTCCATCGTCAGGCCCTGCGGCGCGGGCAGTCTAGGGCGGAGAGTCATCGCGTGCGAGCGCTTTCCGAGGATGGGAAGTAATCACCGCCAAGACGCCATGAGCGCCAAGATCAGAAGGAGGGCGGGCGGGTTTAAGAGGATTCACAAAATCATGGTTACAAAACCATGAAGAGAAGAGGGGCTAGGCAGACGCCTTGTCCTCATGATTTTGTGAGACTCTTCCTCCTTCGCGGGCTTAGCGAGCTTGGCGCGAAAAATCCGAAAGGGTCTCGCGCAAAGGACGCGTAGGGCGCAAAGGCCAGAGAAGAATAGGACGCAGATGGCCGCGGATGTTCCGGACTCCGACATCTGCGTTATTTGCGTCCATCCGCGTCTAATGTTTTCACTGCTTCGCGTCGGGGAAGATGAATTGCAGGATGGCGCTGCCGACGGGGTCGGCGGCGTCATGCATCCCCGCGGCCATCTCGCCGTGGGTGTGGTTGGCGACCGGCACGAACCGCGCATTGCCGCCGACGCCCTTGAGCTTGTCGGCGAATTTCCTGCCGCCCGCGGACGCAGCGGCGCGGTTGGTGGTATTGAAGATCAGGAAGCTGGGATAACTTTTCTTCTCAAAAACCTGAAGCAGCGGCGACGCGGCTTTCAAAACCTGCGGGTCTTCGCCAAAGGCAGCCTTCACCATATTCTTCACCAGGTTTTCGTTGTCGGCGCTCGTGAGGTCGAAACTCGCGGTGTCCACCGGGATCACGCCGGCGAGGTCGCTGATCTTCAGCCCGTATTTTTGGAGACAGGTCGCGTCCGTACCCACCAGCGCGGCGAGGTGTGCCCCGGCGGAGTGGCCGGAGAGGAAAATCTTCGTCTTGTCACCGCTGAACTCGGCCGCGTGCTGGAATGCCCACGCGAGCGCTGCCGCGCAGTCCTCGACGTGCGCGGGGTGTTGGAACTTGGGCGAGAGGCGGTAGTTGGGCGTGATGAACAGCACGCCTTGGGAGGCGTAGAACAGCCCCGTGTCCTTCATTCTTTCTTTGTCGCCGGCTCGCCAGCCGCCGCCGTGAAGGTGCACGAGGACCGGCAGCGGCTTGTCTTTCTTGGCGGGGAGATAGACATCCAGCTTGTGGGCAGCTTCGCCATCGGACAGATAGGCCACGTCCAGCTTGGTGGTGACGCCGGGGGTTTGGGCGACGAGCTTCTTCTCGTCCTGCTTTTTCTTCAGCCACATCTTCAGCAGGCCACCACTGCGTCCGGTGCCTTCCTGCGCGCAAGCAACGGAAGCGGCGGACAGCACGGTGGCCAGGGAAATCAGTATCAGGGTTCTCGTCATCGTCGTCTGCATGGTCATTCAACGTCAGTTGGGAGTCTTTATTTTGCCCGCGGTGGCTTTCGGTCGAGACAGGGCGAGGGCGGGGCGAACCCGGATCGGGAACGCGGGCGGCTGCAGGGGTGGGGCAGCGGCGCGCGGGAGCGCTTTCGGGGATCGTACGAACTCACCGCCAAGCCGCGAAGAGCGCCAAAACCGAAAGCGGGAGAGCGGGCGGAAGGACTTCACAAGGGCATGGTTCCGCAAACCAGCGCCCCGCACGCCGGAAGCCACGCGGCTGGCTGGTCAGCGGAGTAAAGCCGGATACCTCTGGCTTCGAGGTATCGGGGGAGGTGTGCGACAGCCAGGCCTGTGTGGCACGGGCGTTCTGCCTGTAGCGGCGTTTCACGGGCCGGAGGCCCCTGCCACGCGGGTCCAGCTGCGATCCGCAACGCCGGGTTTGTCCTGCAGCGGGTGGGCCTTGACCAGCTGCGGTTTTCAGGAGGCTTGGAAAAACGCCATGAACATGAAAGAACTACCGCATGAACACAAACATCGTTCGTAGCGTTGTCGTCGCGCTGGCGGCCGCCGTCAGCGGGCAGGCGGCGGAATACTTTGTCGCGCCGGGCGGCGACGATGCCAACCCGGGGACGAAAGAAAAACCGTTCGCTTCGCCTGCGCGGGCGCGCGATGCGCTGCGCGCGGCGAAACAAAAGGGCGACCGCGGCCCGTTCGCGGTGGAGCTGCGCGGCGGCCTATACACGCTGGCGGAAACGCTGGTGTTCACGCCGGAAGATTCCGGCACCGCGGCCGCGCCGGTGGTCTGGCGCTCGGCGCCCGGCGAGCGTGCCGTGTTCAGCGGCGGGCGCGTACTCGGCGGCTTCCGCGAAACGACAGCGCACGGCCTGCGCCGCTGGACGGTTGAGCTGCCCGAGGTCAAGGCCGGCGGGAAGACCTTCCGCCAGCTATTCGTTGCCACCGATGGGCAGACGTTTGAGCGGCGGTACCGTCCGCAGCTCGGCATGAAGCGCGTGGACGGCGTGACGGATTCGCCGAAGCGCAAAGGCGCGGCGCCGCACCGGGCGGCACAGAAGGATTTCTATTTTGCCCCGGGCGATTTCCAGCCGTGGGAAAATCTGTCCGACGTCGAGGTGGTGGTGCTGCACGTCTGGAGCTCGTCGCGGCTGTGCGTCGCGAAGGTGGATGCCGCCAACAGCAAGGTGACCTTCACGGGCCTGCCGACTTTCGCGGTGAGCCAGGGCGGATTGCAGCCTTATTTCATCGAGAACGTGAAGGAGGCGCTGCAGACGCCGGGCGAGTGGTATCTCGACCGGCCGGCGGGCGTGCTCACCTATCTGCCGCGCGAGGGCGAAACGCTGGCGAACACCACGGTGGTGGCGCCGCGGCTCGTCAACGTGCTGGCCTTGACGGGCGCTTTTCAGCAGGGCGCGCGGGTCGAGCACCTCACGTTCGAGAACCTCGGTTTCATGTTCAACGAGGCGCCGCTGCCGCGCGAGGGCTACGGCGGCTCGCAGGGGCAGGCCGACCTGCCGGCGGCGATCGAGCTGACCGGCGCGAAATGCTGTACGTTCCGGCGCTGCACGGTTTCGCAGACGGGCAGCTATGGCATCGGCATCGGGCTCGGCTCGCACGAAAACAAGCTCGTCGGCTGCCGCCTGTTCGATCTCGGCGGCGGCGGCGTGAAGGTCGGCGATATGCGGATGAAGGCGGATGCGCCTGCCGCCGAGGTACCCACCGGTAACCGCATCGAGAACTGCGCGATCTTCGACGGTGGCCTCCTGTATTTCTCCGCGAACGCGATCTGGGGCGGCCTCGTGCGCGGCACGGAACTCCGCCACAACCAGATCTGGAATTTCCCCTATTCCGGCATCGCGATGGGCTGGGCGTGGAACGACAAGCCGACGGTGTGCGGCGGTAATCGCATCGTGGATAACTGCATCAGCAACGTGCTCACGCTCATCGCCGATGGCGCGAGCATCTACACGCTCGGCCGCCAGCCGGGCACGGTGATCCGCGGGAATGTGGTGCGCGACAACGTGAAGAGCCCCTTCGCCAAGGAGCACTGGCAACTCGGGCTCTATCTGGACGAGGGCTCGTCGGAGATGCTGGTGGAAAATAATTTCGTCTATCGCGTGGGCACGCACGGCTTCAACATGAACGGCGGCGCGCAGTGCGTGATCCGCAACAACATCCTGGGCCCGGTGTACGGCCACCATGCGCCGTACATCCGTTGCCAAAGGAAGACGTATGCGCGGGAGAATGTCTTCACGCGCAACCTGGCCTGGTGCGACAGCACCAACCTGGTGAACGCCGTGTGGGACCAGGCGCTCTGCGCCAGCAGCTCGAACCTCTATTGGAACTGCGCGGGCCGGGCGTTCAAGTTCTTCGACAAGACGTTTGCCGAATGGCAGGCGCGCGGGCAGGACGCCGGCTCGCTCGTCACCGATCCGCTGTTCGAGGCCCCGGAGCGCGGGGATTTCCGGCTGAAGGCAGCTTCGCCCGCGTTCGCGCTCGGTTTCGTGCCGTTCGACCTCGCCGCCGCCGGGCTGGAGCCCGCGTTCAAGGATGTGGCGGTGCCGGCGAAAACCATGCCGCCGCCCTTCTACGCGATGCAGCTGCCGGCCGGCCCGCGCGCGTTCACAGGTTGCGCGCCCGACCTCAACGGCGTTGCGGTCGGCTCGCTGCCGCGCGGCTTCGCCTGTGCCGGCGGCACGCCGGAGGCGCACTTCCGGGTGGCCGCCGGCGTCGGGAAGAACGGCGGCCGCGCGTTGGTGGCCACCGACCGCAAGGGCGCGGCCAAGCCGTTTTATCCCTACCTCACCTATAAGCTGCCGGCACCGCTGGAACACGGCACGCTGACGTTCTCCTGCGACGTGCAGCAAAAGAGCGGCGCGCCCGTCACGCTCGCCATCGGCTTCAGGGATTATTCCAAGCGCGGAAACCCGAAGAAAGATTTTGTCTCGTCGCCGGAGGTGCTGTTTTCCGCGGACGGAAAAATCCGGGCCGGCACGACGGTCGTCACGGCGGCGGCGCCCGGCAGCTGGACGCATGTGGAGCTCTCGTTTCCGCTGGAAGGCGCCGCGCGAGAGGCGCGCATCGTCCTGACGCTGGCCGACGGCACGCGGAAAGAGACCAAGACGCCGGTGAGCGCCGAATTTTCCACCGTCAGCACGCTCGGGTTTTTCTGTGGCGAGGCCATGGACGGCGTCTGTTACCTGGACAACGTGCGGTTGTTGGTGACGAAATAGAGCGCGCTGAAAGGAGCGACAGGATGAAAACCACGCGACGCAAGTTTTTCTTCGCCGCCGCGGGCGGCGGCCTCGGCGCGCTCGCCGGCGCGGGCGGCGCGGCGCCAGCGGAGGCGCCGGGCCCGGGCGAGATCATCGTCCCGCAGCGGAAGGTGCCCGTGCTGGCCGAGGCCGACGTTGTGGTGTGTGGCGGCGGCACGGCGGGGATTGCGGCGGCGTGCTGCGCGGCGCGGCACGGCGCGAAGGTGCTCCTGCTGGAGCGCTGGCCGAGCCTCGGCGGCATGGCAACCAACGCGCTCGTGAACATCTGGCACACGAGCGACCGCCAGAAACAGGTGATCTTCGGCTTCGTGCAGGAGGCGATCGAGCGCGCCGGCGATTTCATCCAGCGCTATCCCGATTACCCAAAGCGCCATGAGACGCACTGCTTCGACCCCGAGGGCATGCGCGTGGTGTTCTGGAACCTGCTGCGCGACCGCGGCGTGCGGGTGCTCTGTAATGTGACCGCGGTCGAGTCCCTCGTCGAGGACGGCCGCATGCGCGCGGTGCTGGTGGATACCAAGACCGGGCGCAAGGCGGTGCGCGGGAAGATCTTCATCGATGCGACCGGCGATGGCGACGTGGCCGCGAATGCAGGGCTGCCGTTCGACCTCGGCCGTGAGGGCGACCGGCGCGTGCAGGGCATGACGATGATGTTCGAGCTGCGCGGTGCCGACCAGGCGGTGGCGCGCGCCACCCCGCGCGAGCAATCGCAGCGCGTCCTGAAGATGATGCAGGAGCTGCGGGACGCCGGAAAATTCCCGCAGTTCAACGAGAGCCATGCCGGCCACTATCTGCGCGGCGGCAGCAATGGCCTCTATAACCTGTGTCCGGCCACCGGGAATCCGCTGGACGAGGAGGAGCTGACCCGGCTCTCGGAGGAGGCGCGCGGCCACGTCTATCAGTATCGCGACCTCTGGCGGCGCGAGCTGCCGGCGTTTGCCAAGGCGGAGATCGTGCAGATGGGCCACGGCCTCGGTATCCGCGAGTCGCGGCGCATCCGCGGCGTCAAGACGCTCGACGGCCAGATGGTCATCAAGGCGCAGAAGCAGCCCGACGCCATCGGGCATGGCTTCTGGATGATCGATATCCACGACCCCAAGGGCACCGGCTACACCACGCACAGCGATCAGAAGCCGGGCCAGTGGCTGGGGCCCGGCGAGAGCTATCACATCCCGCTCGGCATCTGCCTGAACGCGCAGGTGCCCAACCTCGCCGTCGTCGGCCGCTGCGCCTCGACCACGCACGAGGGCCTCGCCTCGGTGCGGCTCCAGTCGCACGGCATGGTGATGGGGCAGGGCGTCGGCACCTGCGCCGCGCTCGCGCTGCACGGCGGCGAGCAGCTGTCGCTCGTGGACATCAAAAAATTGCAGGCGACGCTGCGCAGCGACGGCGTGTATCTGGAAGGCGTGCCGGGTTCTGCCTGATGGAAAGCGGCCGCGGGACGCGGTGCGTCCCCGGGAAAAGCCGGCGAAGCACAAACGAAAGCGGGGCACATGGGGCGCTGGTCCCGGCAGCCCGGCGCACCCACGAGGCAGGTTGGTGGCGGAAAAGGGCCCGGAGACATCGGGCTTGACCGGCGGGGTGCGGGCGGGTTATGTGGACGCGGTTCGCGGGTGTAGCTCAATGGTAGAGCTCCAGCCTTCCAAGCTGGCCATGACGGTTCGATTCCGTTCACCCGCTCATTTCTTGCGGCCTTGCGGTTTCTGGTGTTGACGTAAGCGCGAACGGCGCATAAAGTCTCGCTGCTTTTGATTCGTCCGTGATGAAAGGTGTCATGATGAGACGCTGGACTTGGATGATAACTTGCGCAGTGGCGAGTGCCGCAACGGTTTGGGCCGCGGTGGTGCCGCCCCCGCCGCAGCCGGTCGGCGCCAGCGGGCTGGCCAAGAATGCGGTGTTGCTGAAGAAGCTGGATGTCCAGCCGAAGCTGCTGACGCCGCAGTTTCAGGTTACACCGACGCCGCCTGCCGCGAAGCAGGCGCGCTACTGGTACCAGATGACCGTGCATTTCGACACGCACATGGAGTGGACGGACGACCTTGATTTCCGCTGCTATGTGCTGCTGAAGCCCCGGCCCGGGGCGTCGGGGGGCAAGGTGATGCTGCTGCGGGGCGACACGACCTTGGTCAACGTGGCGAAGGGCAAGCACAAGTGCGATTTCTTCGTCCATCCGAGCACGCTGGCGCGCTATGGCGAGGTCGATTCGGTGGCGGTGGTCATCTCGAAGTCCGAGCAGGTCATCGGGATGCTCAGCCAGCCGCCGAGCGCGAAGCGCTGGTGGGAGGACTTCCAGCCGGTGCCTAACATGGTGCTCAAGCGCGGCGATACGCCGTGGGCGCTGATCACCTATGACGATTACGAGCAGGTCAAGGAAGCGGCTCCGGGGGCCGCGCGCTAACGGACGACGGGGATTGCCGGCATGTTCAAATCGGAACGCATCTTGGCACTGGATATGGGCGCGAGCGGCCTGAAGCTCGCGGAGTTCCTGCCGTTGAAGGCCGGCGGCGTGGAGCTGGTCAAGTACGCGGTGGGCGCGCTCAACTTCGACCCGCACGGCGACACCGACCGGCCGGCGGCCATCACGAGCACGCTGCTGGAGATGATGGCCACCAGCGGGATCAAGCCGGGGCCGGTGCTGGTCTCGGTGGCGGGGCAGTCGGTTTTCTCCAAGTTCGTCAAGCTGCCGCCGACGGACCGCGACAAGATTTTGCAGATCGTGCAGTTCGAGGCGCAGCAGAACGTCCCTTTCCCCATCGACGAGGTCGTGTGGGATTATCAGCTCATCGGCCCGGCGGTGGCCGAGTTGGACGTGATGCTGGCCGCGATCAAGGCGGACATCATCCAGCAGATCTTCGAATCCATCGAGACGGCGGGCATGGAGCCGCAGCTGGTGGACGTGGCGCCGATGGCGCTCTATAACGCGACGCGCTACAACTACAGCGAGCTGCCGGCGTGCACGCTGGTGGTGGACATGGGCGCGCGCTCGACCGACCTGATTTTCATCGAAAAGGGCCGCGTCTTCAACCGCAGCATCCCGGTGGCGGGCAATGCGATCACGCAGCAGATCATGCAGGAGTTCAACCTCGCCTTCGCGGATGCCGAGGAGATGAAGAAGGCGCACGCGTTCGTCGCGTTTGGCGGCGCCTACGAGGGCCACAAGAGCGAGGTCGTGGACAAGGTGTCCAAGAGCGTGCGCAGCGTGATGACGAAGATGCACGCCGAGATCGTGCGCTCGATCAATTTCTACCGCAGCCAGCAGGCGGGCGAGGCCCCGACGCTGGTGCTGCTGGCGGGCGGCACCTCGATCATCCCCTATACCGACACGTTCATGAAGGAGAAGCTGAACGTCGAGGTGGACTATCTCAACCCCTTCAACAACGTCACGGTGCATGCCAGCATCCCCGCGGAGCAGATCGGCAAGAATGCGCACGTGCTGGGGCAGGTGGTGGGGCTGGCCTTGCGCCGCCGGATGCCGTGCCCGATCGAGCTCGACCTGATGCCGCCGGAGCGGCTGGCCGACCGGGCGTTCCGCCGCAAGCAACCGATGTTTGTGATGGCCATGCTCGGGGTCATCCTGACCGTGGGCGTCTGGGCGATCTACTTTTTCAAGATGGCGCAGCTGGCGCACGAGCGCTCGCAAAAGATCAGCGGCCGGGTGGCGGAGCTGTCCGGCGTCGAGACCCGGCTGGTCGCGGAAGAGCAGCGGATCACCGGCGTGGACGGCAAGCTGAAGCGGCTCCTGGACCTGACGGACCGCCGTACCCAGTGGGTGGATGTGCTCATGCAGATCCGGACGTGCATGCCGGAGGGCATGACCCTGGTCTCGCTGCGGACCGAAGGCGCGGCCCCGCCCGCCTCGCCGACGGAGGCCCCGCCGCCGGCGGGTGCCCCGGAGCCCGCGACGGACGAGATCCGGGCCTTGGAAGCGAAAGGCTTCATCTATCTGGATAAGATTGTGGACAAGGCGGAGGACAAGCATCCGGTCCGCCTGTTCCGCGACGCTTTGCGCGAGCAGGTGTTGTTCAGCAAC
Organism: uncultured Lentisphaerota bacterium; assembly: GCA_903912445.1. Taxonomy (GTDB): domain Bacteria; phylum Verrucomicrobiota; class Kiritimatiellia; order CAIQIC01; family CAIQIC01; genus DP16D-bin41. The sequence continues at coordinate 3,658 of CAIWHP010000002.1, read as the reverse complement.
AAGACCGAGGTGGTCTCCATGCCGGCGCCGAGCGACTTTGCGCAAGAGTTTGCCGTGCAGATCATCCTTAAACAGCCGTTGAGGCCCTGATGGAGTTCTTCAGAAAATATAAATTTCTGGCGGTAGGGGGCACCATCGCCTTGATCCTGCTGATCGTGGCGGGCGTCTTCCTGTTCCTCAACATCCAGAAATATGTCACCGACATCGGCGAGGTCGAAGCGAACCAGAACCGCCTGGCGGAGCTGGAAAACCGCAAGCCCGCCGGGCCGACCGGGGAGAATGTGCTGATCACGGCCAGCAATGCGGTCATCAAGGAGGCGTGCCTGCACAAGCTGTTGCTGCATTTGCGCCAGGGCCAGGTGGAGCCGCGCAAGGACATGCAGCGGGTCGTATTCAACTCCTTCCTGAAAACGACCATCGACCAGATGAACGACGCCGCCAAGAAACAGGGCATGCTGGTGCCCTTGAAATTCGACTATGGTTTCAAGACCTACTATTCCGAGGGCAAGCTGCCGGCGAACAACGCCGATGTGCCGCGCCTCACCGTGCAGGTGCAACTGGTCAAGGCGCTGGTGGATATGATCCAGCAAGCTCGCGTCGCGGAGATCCTGGTCATCGAACGGCAGGTGTTCGAGGAAGGCGCTGTGCAGACGGGTGCGGCCGGCAATCCCTCGTCGGGGCGGGGTGAAGGGCGCATGGCGGCGCCGGCGGCCAGCCCGACCGGCGGCGCTCCGTCGGCGTATCCGCTGGAGCCACCGGATGCCCAAGGCCTCTACACCCGCGAGCATTTTACGCTGTCGCTGAAGGCCAGCGACGAGCGCCTGGCCGCGCTGCTGAACATCCTGGCGCACAACCTGCCGCAGGCGCAGCCGCGACTCTTTGCCGTGGTGACGAAACTGGACATCACCGGCACCAGTTTGATCAAGCCGGCGGGTGTGGAACCGGAGGGCGGGGCGCAGACGGAGCGGGTGCCCGGCGCCGTGGCGGTCGCCCCCGCCGAAGGCACCGGCGCCACCGAGGCCGCCGCCCCCGAGAAACCGGCGCCGCCGAAAAAGCGCGCGGAGCGGCTGGTGACGGGTATGGACAGCATCACCGTGCAACTGGATGTTGACATCTATCGCTTTGCCACCGAGACCAAAGAGAAGGGCAAACCGTGAGCGCGTCCACACGAAAAGACAGCTGGGTCAAGCAAAACTACGAGAATTTGCTGCTGGTTGTGGTCTTGTTGCTGCTGTTGTGTTCGGCCGTGTTCTTGGTGCTTCAGGTGAAGAACAAGACCGAAGAGCAGGCCGCCGTCCTGCCCCCGGCCGTGTTTGCCAAGGCCGCGGGGATTGATCAGGCCGCCGAGGAAAAGAAGTTGGAAGTCCTGGGTCGCACCAACCTGATGGATGTGGCGCGCGGCGTGATGGGCGATGAACTGCGCGTCAGTTGCGTCGCCCCCAAATGCGGCAAGCCGATCCCCTACCGCGCCGATGTCTGCCCCTTCTGCGCCGCCAAGCAGCCTGTCGAAATGGATGTGGCCACGGAAAGCACGCTCAACGACATCCCCGACGTGTGGAAAAAGAAGCACGGCTTCGACATCCTCGATGCGACGGTGGCCAAGGCCGACCCCGATAACGATGGCTTTAACAATCTCGAGGAGTATCGCGCCGGGACCATTCCGATGGATTCCAAGAGCCACCCCGATGTGGCCTCCAAGCTGCGCGTCTGGGGCGTCAAGCAGCGGGCCTTCAAATTGCGTTACATGAGTTCCATGGCGCCGATTTCGGGCACCAACATGACCTTTGGCCTCAATCTGCGCTCCGGCCGCACGGTCTTCGTGAAACTGAACGACGTTGCGGAGGGCTACAAGGTGGCCGTGCATGAGCCCAAGGCGACCGAGGGCGATGTGTTGGTGCTGCAAAAGGGTCCCGAGCAGTTGCGCCTCATCAAGGGGCGGGATCTGCAGCAGTTCGAAGTGACCGCCGACCTGATGCTCATGCTCGACCGCAAGCGGTACAACAACATCGCGAAGGATGCGACCGTCAAAATTCGCGACCTGCAATACAATATTATTGACATCACTACCAATGCCGTCACAATGCGCGGCCCCCAACCGGGGAACGATGTGATCGTGCCCCTCATCAGCGAAGGTGAACGCGCGGAAGTGTTGAGCGAACCGGCGGTGGCGCCGGAAGCGGCGTCCGCGGCCGCGCCGGTGGTGGGACCCGCGATGGCGCGGCCTGAAGCAAGGGTGGCGCCGCCCGCGGTGGCGCCGCGAAAAGCAGGTGGGTTTAATTAATTTAGAAGGAGTCAACCATGACAAAAAGCAGGCTGATCCAACAACTGGCCATGGCCGTCATCGTTCTTTGGGGCAACTCCGTGTTGGCTCAGGATGCGGCGGCCACCAATAGTCTTTTGCAGGATGCACAAAAGGCCGCGGGTGCTGCGGCCCCCGCCGCTGCCGCTCCGGCTATCCCGGCCCCGGTTCCGGAAGCTCCTGCCGCGCCCGCCCCGGTTCCGGAAACTCCGGTGGCCCCCGCGATGCCGGTACCGGCCGCCCCCGCGCCTGCTGCGGAGGCTACGCCGGCCCCCGTGGCCCCGGCCATGGCCCCCGATGTCCCTGCGACGCCCGCCCCGACAACCCCGCCGCCTGCGCCGGTTCCTGAAACACCGGCCCCGGCCGAAGGGACCGCCGGACAACCGCCGATCGTTCCGCCCAAAGAGATGCAGGCCACCACGGCGGACGCCAAAGAGCTCCAATTGCAGGAAGAGCTGCGGCGCAAGGCGCTGAAGCAACAGGCGGACAAGGAAGACAAGGCGGGCGACCTGGCCATGAAGGACGGCCATTACCTCGATGCCGCCGAGTCCTACAAGCTTTGTGTGGCCCACATGCGCCAGGTCGGGACCGCGGCCTATCTGGGCAGCGTCTCCAACAAAATCGCCGAGGCCTATGGGCGCGCCGCGCAGGATGTCAAAAAGGCCGATAAAGACAAGGCGCGGTCCTATGCCAATATGGCGCTGGGCTACGACAAAACCCAGAAGCAAGCCTTGCGCGTGCTGGCCGAGGTCGATAAGCCGGCCAAGCCTGTTACGGTGGAAAACTCCGGGCCGAAGCACGATCTCCAGATCAAGAAGGAAAAAGTCTCCATCCACGACAAGCTGGTGGAGGGGCGCCAATATTTCGACCTGAAGAAATACGACGAAGCCGAGGTGTGCTTCGACAAGGTGCTCAGCGTGGATCCGTACAACAAGGATGCGATGCGTTTCCTGCGCCGCATCGGCGATATCCACTTCGAGCTGAGCAGCGCCGAGCGCGAAGCCACCGTCACGGATATGATGAACACGGTGCGCGACGAATGGAATCCCCATATCCGCAAGGAATCCTCCATGGCCAAGCCGGTCATGGCGACGCCGACCCAGGTTGAGCAGACCGATGTGCTGCGCACGCGCCAGAAACTGCAGAAGTTGATAATCCCGCAGATCGAGTTCAAGCAGGCGAACATCGTCGATGTGCTGGATTTCCTCTCCAAGGCGAGTGTCGAGGCCGACACGGAAGAGAAGATGGGCGTCAATATCATCTTGAAGCTGCCAGCCGGCGGTGCGGCGGCCATGCCTGAAGCGGTGGCCGCGCCCGATGCGGCGGCCGCACCGGCCGCCCCCGGCGGCGAAGTGGCCG
>CAIWHP010000001.1 GCA_903912445.1 uncultured Lentisphaerota bacterium | reverse complement strand
GCGCCCGCGGCAGCTCCGGCGGCGCCCGCGGTCGGCGCGGCGCCCGCGGCGACGGCGCCCGCGGCGGGCTTGGAGCTCACGCCTGAGGAGGCGGCGAAGCACAAGGGCCAAAAGAGCGAGCTGAACATTGTCCAGATCATCATCCACTCCGGTTTCTTCGGTGTGACGATCTGGCTTGCGCTGATCGCCTGCTCCATCATCAGCGTCGCGCTCACGGTGGACTCCTTCATCAACATCCGCGAAAAGAAGATCGCGCCGCCGAGCCTCGTCGAGGCCGTCCGCGCCGCGATGAGCCAGGGCGACCTGATGAAGGCCCTGCAAGAGTGCGAGCAGAAGCCCGGCCCCCTGTCCCACGTCCTGACCGCGGGTTTCTCGAATGTCAAAGAAGGGTACGAGGTGATCCAGGACTCCGTCGGCATCGCGGCCGACATCGAGGCGGAAAAGATGCTGCAGCGCGTCACCTACCTGAGCGTCATCGCCAACACCACGCCTATGCTGGGGCTGATCGGCACGGTCCAAGGCATGATCATGGCCTTCTTGAACCTCGGCACGCAGGCGGCGGGCGCCGCCCAGCAGGCGATGCTGGCCACCAACATCTCGCACGGTCTGTGGGCCACCGCCGTCGGCCTCGGCACCGCCGTGCCGGCGACCATCTTCTTCTATTACTTCAAGAACAAGGCCATGCGCATCATCCTGGGCATGGAGGCGCTGACGCTCGACTTGATCAAGTCGCTGCGCAACGTCGAGGTCGTCGAAGAATAACGCCGCGGACGACGCCATGCGCAAACACCCAGACGAATATTTGAGCGGCAACCTGACCGCGATGATTGACGTGGTCTTCCAGCTCATCATCTTCTTCGTGGCCACCGTGAGCCTGCAGGATACGGTGAGCGACCAGCGCATCCGCCTGGCGATGGCGCCGAGCGGCCGGCCGGTGACGACCAAGGATCCGCGCGAGGTCTACATCGATGTGGACAAGAGCGGACAGATCCGCATCGCGCGGTTTCCCTACTCGCACCGCGAAGTGGCGTTTATCCTGAAGAAGATCGTGCAGGACAACGGGAACGCCCAGATTCCGGTCATCATCCGCGGCGATGAGTATGCGCGCCATGATGCGGTGAAAAATGTGATGGATGCCTGCGCCGCCGCCGGCATCTGGAAGATCAAGTTCGCCGCCCTCAAGGAGCGCGGCGGTTAACGGACGACCATGGCGCGCAAACGTAAAAAAAATGAGATGCAGGCCGGCGAGCTGAATCTCACGGCCATGATTGACGTGGCGTTTCAGCTGCTGAATTTCTTCGTCATCACCTCCCACCCGATGACCGTGACGACGAACCTGGACGTGTTCCGCCCGTCGCCGGACACCACCGTGAATCCCACCAAGCCGCCGACGGTGCTGCGGATCATGGTGCTCAATGGCGGGCTGACCCTCAACGATCAGCAGGTGTCCATGTCGATGCTGCGCGACAAGCTGGACTTCATCACCAAGGGCGACAAGACGCAGTCGGTGCTGATCCTGTGCGCTTCCGATTCGCGGCACGGCTCGCTGGTGGAAGTGCTGGACCTGTGCAACCGGCTGGGCCTGAAGAATCTTTCCGTGATCAGTTCCAGCTGAACGAGACCCTATGAATTGGCAGAATGTCAAAAAGGCGGTGATGGAGCACGTCTGGGGGCCGATCGGCTCGGCGATCTTCCATATCATTCTCATCCTCGTGCTCGTCAACGTGGCCATGCAGACCGGCGAGCAGCAGGCCTACAGCACGCAGGAAGTCGTGATGGACGTCAACGAGGCCAACACACCGCCGCCCGATGAAAAGCAGATGGACGACCAGATCAAGCCGCCGGAAAAGCAGCAGGATCTGAGCACCTTGCCGGCCGACATGCCGACCATCGGCCAGAATGACGATGCGTCCGCCAGCGATGCCGTCGCCGGCAACGACCGCGGCCCGGCGGATCTGGGCTTTGGCGGCAAGGAAGGCACGACCGCCAACGGCCTCGACATGGCCAGCACGATCAAGAGCCCGCTGATCCTCCGGGGCATCGCCAAGGGCTACGGCGGCCGCTTCGGCAAGGCCGGCCTGGGCCGCGGCGGCGCGCGCTCCAAGGCGATTGACGATGCGATCACGCGCGCGCTCCGCTGGCTCAAGACCAACCAACGCGCCGACGGCGGCTGGGCCTACGGCGGCAACCTGCAGGGCTCGGGCGGCAACGACGTGGCCGTGTCCGGTCTGGCCCTGCTTTGTTTCCTCGCATACGGCAAGACCACCTCCGACACCGAGTTCGGCCCGACCGTCGAGAAGGCGATCAACTTCATCAAGCTGAAGCAGAACGCCGAGGGCTACTTCGCCGCCATCAAGGCGGAGAACGCGCCCGGGCCCTATCCTTACGTCCATGGCATCGCCACCTACGCTATCTGCGAAGCCTACGGCATGACGCGCATCCCCGACCTGCAGACGGTGATGGACAAGGCCGTGCGGATCATCATCGCCGGCCAGCAGAAGGACACCGGCGGCTGGGACTATCAATATGCCAAGGGCGCGCGGCGCGACACCTCCGTCGCCGCCTGGCAGGTGCAGTCCCTGAAAGCCGCGCTGATCGCCGGCTGCACGGTGCCCGGCATCAAGGAAGCGCTCGACAATTCCGTCAAGGACATGAAGAAAGTGTTCGACCCCAAGAGCGGCAAGTTCGGTTACGAGAAAGCCGGCTCCGGCAGCATGGGCATGACCGGCGCGGCCACGCTCTGCCTCCAGTTCACCGGCCACAGCAAGGACGTGGAGGCCATGAGCGGCCTGCGCGCGATGAAGACGGTCCAGGTCTCGTGGGAAACCGGCGGCGGCGAGAGTTGGCCGCTGTACGCCTTTTACTACATCACCCAGTGTCGCTTCCAGGAGAGCAAGGAATCCTTTGCAGCCTGGCAGCAGCAGTTCGTCCCCGCCTACCTCAAGGCCCAGGACCCCGATGGCCACTGGCCGGGAATGGGCGGCAAGGGCGATGAAAACAAGCACGGCCCCGTCTATACCACCACCTTCGGTTGTCTGACGCTCGAAACCTTTGTGCGTTTCCTCCCCTCCTACCAGCATGTGGAGGATTCCGCACCGGCCGCTGCGCCCGTCGACGATGTCGTCGTCAAGGTGTTGTGAGTGCCTCGCTTGTTATCCAAAGCTTGGAACACGCGGGCGATTTTTGCACCATGGATTGGAAAAAAGGATTGCGCGGCTGGCAAGCCCGGCGTATAAGCGGCCTCGCAAAAATGACGTGACGAAAGGGAAAAAATGAAAGCACTGATCGGCAGCCTCACTTTTGGGGTCGTTCTGGCCATCACCGCGGGCTGCGAAGGCGGCTGGCAATTCGGCGGTTCGGCCTCGCAAATCAACGAGAGCGGCAACTGGATGGACGTGTCCGGCACCTACATCCCGCTGGACAAGAGTTCCTATCTGGTCAGCGATTACAGCAACTTCCTGCCCACCAACAGCTCCCTTGCTATGATGTCCGAGGTGCTCTTTACCACTGTAACCAATACATTGAACTATTCCGGCTCGCTCAGCCATCCGCCCATCGCCATCGGCGGGTTGTCCGTTCAACTCGGTGGCGCCCCGCTAGTCACGGTCACCGTGGCCAACCGCTTCGCCACCCTCGGCGGCGGCGTCACCGGCGGCATCAACCTCGATAACGGCGCCTATACCATCACCGTGCCTGTGGCATACACTACCAACCAGCCGTTGACGGTGGTCTACCAGGCAACGTCGGCGCCGACGTCGGTCAATCCCGGCGGCAGCTCGGGGATCATCAGCACCTTCAGCGTCAGCCAGTCGGGCAATGCAATCCGGATCATGGACAACAACGGCTCTGTCTACACGGGCCAGATCGCGCTGACCGAGACCAACACTCCGTTGAGCAGCAACACCAACGTGGCGCCGACGGCCGCCACCTACCAATACGATGCGACCGGCGTCAGCGCGGCCGGCATGAATGTCGAGCTGGTGGGTAATTTCCTGGTCAGCGGCAACGTCACGGCCGGCACCAACGTCACCTTCGGCACGATCATCACCGGCACGTGGCTGGAGCAGGGTGGCAAGACGGGCCACATCTCCGGCAAACGTCAGTAAGCCGACAGCCACGATTCGAAAAGCAAACGGCCGGGCGCAAGCCCGGCCGTTTGCTTTCCCTCGATAGCTTTTCAGCCGAGGTATTTCCCGACGATCGCCGCCAGCGCCTGTTTCGTCGCCGCCGGCACCGCGCTGCGCTCGGTGATGAGCGCGTCCTGGAGCGCCGAGCCGCAGCCACAGGTGCGCGAGTCCGGCAGCGCCGCGATCAGGTGCGCGAGCACGTCCTTCGCGAGCGCGCTGTTGGCGATGAGGTTTCCGATGATCATGTCCACCGTCACGTGCTCCTCGCCCTCGCGCCAGCAGTCGTAGTCGGTGACCATCGCCATGGCCGCGTAGCAGATTTCCGCCTCGCGGCAGAGCTTCGCCTCCGGCAGGCTCGTCATCCCGATCACGTCGCCGCCGAGCTGGCGGTAGGACAGCGATTCCGCGCGCGTCGAGAACGCCGGGCCTTCCATGCAGACGTAGGTGCCGCCGTTGTGCAGCCGGCTCTTCGTCTCGCCGCGGCGCGCCAGCGCGTGCTGGATCTGCTGGAACAGGAACGCGCGCAGGTCCGGGCAGACGGGCTCCGCGAAGGCGACGTGCGCCACCAGCCCGCGCCCGAAGAAGGTGTGCTCGAGCGCGTGCTTGGTCCGGTCGTAGTACTGGCTCGGGAGGACGATGTCGCGCGGCCGGTACTCCTCGCGCAGGCTGCCGACGGCGCTGACGGAGAGGATGCGCTCGATGCCGAGCAGCTTGAACGCGTAGATGTTCGCGCGGTGGTTGATCTCCGACGGCATCAGCCGGTGGCCCTGGCCGTGCCGCGGCAGGAACACCACCTCGCGCCCGCCGAGCTGGCCGCGCACGAACGCGTCCGAGGGCGCGCCAAACGGCGTCTCCACCTGCACCGACTCGACCTGCTGCAGACCTTCCAGCTGATAGATGCCGCTGCCGCCGATGATGCCCAGTTTCATTGCGTGTTCCTTTCGCGCTGTACCCGGACGGTAGAACAAAACCGCCTGCGCGACAAGCCGGCGCTGGCGCTGGCGTGTTGGTTGCGCCCACCGCCTGCACCACCCCGAGCGCGCGCTGAAAATCGGCTCGCGCGGCGGAGCGCGGCGTGCTAGAGAACTAGCGTTCTTCTCCACGGGAGCCGCGATGAAAAAACTCTGCCTGTCGATGCTGTGCCTCGCGGCGGCGCTCTGCCCTGCCGCCGAACCCGCGATGAAATACGGCGACACCGACCGCCTTGGTCGTCCGTTCGCGAAGGATCCATCGGTCATCAAGTTCGGCGGGCGCTACCTGATGTACTTCTCCATCGCCGCCTTCGACAAGAAACTCGCCCCCACCAACGCGCCGCGCGGTTGGGCGATCGGCATCGCCGAGAGCCGCGATCTCGTGAACTGGAAAAAGGTCGGCGAGATTCTCCCCGAGCAGGAATGCGAGAAGAACGGCATCGTCAACGGCCGGATCATCCTGCTCGATGGCAAGCTGCACCTCTTCTACAACACCTATGGCAACGGCCCCAAGGATGCGCTCTGCCACGCGACGAGCACCGACGGCCTGCGCTTCGCGCGCGACCCGAGCAACCCTGTCTGGCATCCGACCGGCGCGTGGAACAACGGCCGCGCCATCGATGTGGACGTGGTCGAGTGGCAGGGCCAGTTGATCCAGTACTACGCCACGCGCGATCCCGCTGGAAAAATCCAGATGCTGCACGCCATCGCCGCCGACCGCGCCTCGGACTTCGGCCGCGCCGCATGGCGGTCGCTGTGCGACGGCCCGGTGCTCAAGCCCGAGCTGCCGTGGGAAACCAAGTGCATCGAGGCGCCCTCCCTGCTCAAGCGCGGCGACACGCTCTACCTCTTTTACGGCGGCGGCTACAACAACGACCCGCAGCAGATCGGCTGCGCCACGAGCAAGGACGGCATCCATTTCCAGCGCCTGTTCGTCGAACAGCCGCTGCTCGCCAATGGCAAGCCCGGCGAATGGAACGCATCGGAGTCAGGTCATCCGGGAATCTTCGAGGACGACGACGGCCAGCTCTATCTCTTCTATCAAGCCAACAACGACCGCGGCCGCACGTGGTACCTCTCGTGGGTCAAGCTCGGCTGGGACGGCAACAAGCCGAAGCTGCTCTCACCTTAAACACCGGGAGAACTGACATGAACCCGACTTCACGCCGCGATTTTCTGAAATGGGCTGGGCTCGGCATGGTGGGTGCGGCACTTTCCCCAAGGTTGCGGGCGGCCGACGCAGTGCTCCCAAGCGCGGAAAATTCAACCGGGGGGCGCAAGCCGAACATCCTGCTCATCGTCGCCGACGATCTCGGCTGGGCCGACGTGGGCTGGCACGGCGGCAAGTTCCAGACGCCGGTGCTCGACCGCCTGGTCAGGGAAGGCGTCGAGCTGGACCGCCACTACGTGCAGCCGGTCTGCACGCCGACGCGCACGGCGCTGTTGAGCGGTCGCTGGACGAGCCGGTTCGGCCCGCACGTGCTCATGCCCTCGAACGCGCGCGCCTTCCCGCTTGGCACGCCGACGCTGGCCTCGGCGCTTAAGCAGTGCGGCTACTCAACACATCTCAGCGGCAAGTGGCATCTCGGCGGCAAGGCGGAATGGGGCCCGAACCACTACGGCTTCGACCACAGCTATGGCGCGCTCTGCGGCGCGGTGGATCCGTGGACCCACAAATACCGTCACGGCGCGTTCGAGGACACCTGGCACCGCGACCTCAAGCGCGTGGACGAGGAAGGCAACGCCACCGAGCTTGTCGCAAAAGAGGTGCTGCCGTGGATCAAGCAGGCCCACGCGCCGTGGTTCATCTACGTGCCGTTCTTCGCCGTGCACATTCCCGTGGACGCGCCCGAGGAATACAAACGCCGCTACGCCGGTGTGAAATTCGACGACGATCCCATCAAGCACGACTCGCTGCTGCGGCTCGCGGCCTTCGTCAACCAGCTCGACACCAAGGTCGGTGAGTTCATCGCCGCGCTCGAGGCGACGGGCCAGCGCCATAATACGCTGGTCATCTTCACCTCCGATAATGGCGGCCTGCCGGGCGGGAAAAACCCCTACGTGGGCAAGGTGGCCGACTCGCCCGTGCTGAGCAGCAACCTGCCGCTGCGCGGCCACAAGAACACGCTCTACGAGGGCGGCGTCCGCGTCAGCGCGTTCGCCAACTGGCCGGGCCGGCTCGCGCCGCGCAAGCTCGCCGCGCCCCTGCACGCCGCCGACTGGATGCCGACCTTGACCAAGCTCGCCGGCTGGACGCCGCCGGCCGGCCTGAAGTTCGACGGCCTCGACATCTGGCCGCTGCTGACCGGTGCCGTCGCCAAGCCGGAACCGCGCACGATCTACATCCCGCACGCCTCCGGCGCCATCGTGCTGCGCGACGGCTGGAAGCTGATCACCCGTAAAACGACGAAGAAGAATGCGGGTGGCGTGGAGCTGTACAACGTCACCGCCGACCCCCGCGAGGAGCACGACCTCGCCAAGGCCGAGCCAAAGCGGGTGCAGGAACTGCAGGCCCTCCTCGTCGAACTCCGCCGCGACGATCTGGCAAAGATGCCCCCGGACGCCGGCGATGGCGCGGTGGACCCGTCCGACAAATAGAACGCGCGTTGCGCAGGGAGCAGCGCATCGTCATCGGGAAAAGCGGCTCGAAGCCTGGCTCTGACCTCTGCGCGGGAGAGAAGCTTTCCAAACATTGGAAGTGGGAACAGGTGTCTTTTCCAAGCATTGGAAAACCTCAAGCGAACTCTTTCCAATGCTTGGAGAACGCGCGGCTTACTTGGCGGGTTTCTCGTCGAACTTCGCGCCCTGGTCAACCCAGGCGCGCAGCACGCCGACCTGCTCGGCCGTGAGCTTTTCCTTCGGCGGCATATATTCATCGCTCTCGCCGCCGACGCGCGCGGTCATGCGGATCAGCTTGCTGCCGGCGCTGTTGTTCTTTTTGACGATGGAGAGGATTTGCGCCGGCGTGTCCATGCGGTAGCCGCCCTTGTGCTGGCCGTCGGCATGGCAGCCGAAGCACATGTCGGAAAAGATCGGCTTCACGTCGTTGGTGTAGCTGATCGTCCGGGTGGCGGCCGGCGGGAGCTTGAGGCTGCTGCTGCCGTGTTTCTTTTTGCCTTCATGCTCCTCGGCGGAGGCGATATAGGCGCTGACGCTGGCCAGCACGAGCAGGCTGGTGAGCGGGAGCAGCCACGCGGTGCGGGATGTTCTGGTTTTCATGCGGTGTTTCCTTTCCCTGAAAAGCTTCACTCCGCGCCGGTGTTGGCGCCGAGTTTGACGGCGTAGAGATACTTCTGGCTCATGACGTAGAGCACGCCGTTGTGCGCGATGGGCGAGGCGGAGATCGGAGATTCCAGTTTCGTCTTGCCGAGGAGCTTCATCTCCTTCGCGGCGGCGAAGGTATAGAGGTCGCCGGCGTCGGTACCGATGTAGACCTTGCCGTCGGCGATCAGCGGCGAACTCCAGATGGGGCGGTTCGACTCAAAGAGCCAGTGCGTCTTGCCGGTCTCCGCATCGATGCAATGGATGCGGCCGGTGAAGTCGGCGGTGAAAAGCAGGCCGTCCTTGATCGCGACGGTCGTCAGGCTGCGGTCCACGTTGGTGTTGACCCAGACGGCGCCGGACTTCGTGATGTCACCAGTCAACGTAGCGTCGATACAGGCGAGCACGCCGCGGCCTTCCTTGTGGCGCGGATCCTGGCCGACGGCGATATAGACGCGGTTGTTATGGAACACCGGCGTGGCGATGCATTCGCTCGGGCCGACGCGGCCGGCGGGATGGTTCCAGTAGGGCCCGGTGCGGTTGCCGGCGGCGTTGATGTCGAATTTCCAGACGACCTTGAGCGTCTTGATGTCCGTGTTGGTGCCCTGCACCGGCGTGGGATCGAAGGCGTAACAGACACCGTCGCCCGCGCCCCAGAACAGCAGCTTCTTCCCGTTGACGACACCCATCGTGGGTGAGGACCACTCGCCGTGCCAGAGGCGCGTGCCGACTTCCTCGAAGTCGCGCGCGATGAGTTTGCCGGTGTGCTTGTCGAGCACGATGAGGCTCGGCGTGTGCGGGCGCGGCACGCGGCGGTGCGAACGGTCCACGCCGTTGCAGGGCGAGACATAGACGTAGTCGCCATCGATCAGCGGCGAGCCGGAGGAGGCGTCCTGCACCCACCCATCCACGTATTTCTCCGAGAGCATCGAGAAGACCCAGTGATACCCGCCAGCCGCGCCGCGGAAGAACGGCGGCTTCTGCGCGGAGCCCTCGGTGGCCCATGTGATGTTGGTCAGGCCGGCATTCGCCGACTGGTCCTTGCCGGTGGCGTCGAGGCAGAAGACCTCGTCGCGGTTGGAGACGAAGTAGAGCCGGTCTCCAGCAATGGTGGGGGTGGAGCAGACGCCGAGGTCGAGGGTGTCGTAGTTGTAGAGCTTCAGCGTCGTGATGAACTGCGGGAGGTCGAACTGCCAGAGCACGCGCCCGGTGTCCGCGTCGAGCGCGGAGACCAACCCGGCTTTCTTGCCGTTGCTGGTGCCGATGAAGATGCGGCCATCGGCGATGACCGGTCCGCCATAGGCGTGGGTATAGAACTTCGCGCGCCACTTCAGGTTCGTCGCCTGCGGCGTGTTCGTGGAGTCGAGGTGCATCGTGCCGGGGACAAATTCGGCCGCCAGGTTAGTTTCCGGCGAGACGGAGTTGCGCGTGTTATCGCCAAAGAGCGTCGGCCAGTCGGCAGCCGAGACGCCCAGTCCCCAGCCGGTTGCCAGCAACAGGGCAAGCCAGCGGTGAGATGATACGGTCATGGGGTTGGTCATTTAGCGTCCTTGGCTTCGATGCAGAACAGGTGCAGCTTGCCGCGGATATAGAGACGGTTGCCGAAGGGTGTGGGGCAGGCGCCGCACTCCTCTTCCTTGCCGACTTCGCCTTTGCCGATCAGCTCGAATTTATCGCCGGGCCGCAGCAGATAGGCGACGCCCTTGCGGCTAAGCAGGATCAATTTGTCGCCGGCGATCATCGGCGAGGCGTAGAAATGGTCTTCGATCTCGTGCTGCCACCTGGCCTTGCCGGTTTGCAGATCGGAGCAGGTCACCATGCCTTCACTGTCCACGATGTAGAAGCGCTGGCCGTCGCTGACCGGGCTCGTGGCATCCGGCACGCCGTTCTCGGCCTTCCATGTGAATTTTGCCTCGCCCGGTTTCACGCCGAAGAGCGCGGTGTTCGGCGCGACGGCAACGATCATGTTGGAGGCCAGGATCGGCGACGGCGCCACATCGCTTTCGAGGCACGCCACGCGCCAGAGTTCCGCGCCATCGAGCGGATTATAGGCGCACAGCAGCGGCGCCGCGCAGGTCAGCAGTTGCGGCTGGCCGCCCACCTCGACGATGATCGGCGAACTCCACGAGCCGGCGACGGCGCGCGGCTTCTGCCACAGGTCCTTGCCGGTCGCGGCGTCGAGCGCGAGCAGCTTCGACTGGTTGTCTTCCACCACGCCGCGGTCAATCTGGATGAGGAGCCGGTCCTGATAGAGCGCGAGGGACGCGGCGAAACCGTAGCTGTTCTCCAGCGGGCCGATATTGCGCGCCCAGATTTGCTTGCCGGCGAAATCGAACGCGGCGATCTCGCCGTTCGGGAAGAGCGCGTAAACGCGGCGGCCATCGGTGACGGGCGTCGGCGCGGCCAGGCCGGTGTCGTCGCTGACCTTGGCCGGCGCGGGGCGCGCGCCACCGGCGACCTTGAGGGTCATGTTCCAGAGCAGCTGGCCGGTGTCGGCGTCGAAGCGGTAGACGCAGTTCGAGGCCTCGTCGGCGCCGGTGAGGAAGAGCGCGTTGCCCCAGATGATCGGCGAACTCAAGCCGGGCAGCGGAATGGCCGTCTGCCAGCGGATATTGACACCCGCCGCCGCGTTCCAATTGGTGGGGATGTGGGCGGTCGGATTGACGCCGGAGCCATCGTGCCCGCGGAAGCTCGGCCAGTTTTTCCGGACTTCGTCTGTGGAGGGGAAGGCCGGCAGCGCCGCGACGGGATGGCCGCCGCGCGCTGCGACGCTGTTCGCGGGCGCGGGCGGTGCGGGCAGTTGCGCCGGGTGGCGCGTGAGCAGCGCGACGAACGCGACAATGATCGCCAGCATGGCGACAACGGCTAGGGCGGTGACCTGGCGCATATGCATTTCCTCATCGTGGTGGGCGGGGTGTGGGTGGTGCTTGGGCGCGGGCCGCGGCCGGAAGACCAGCGCGCCATGGGCGCCGATCAAAAACAAAACCAGGCCGCCGAGAAACAGCGCGCGGGCGGCGGCGTGCGACAGGTTCAGGCGCTGGAAGGTGCTCTGGCGGAGCTGGAGGTCGAGCGCGCGGATCTGCTGCTTCAGCGCCTCGTCTTTCGGCTGCTTGCGCAGCTGTTCGTGCAGGCGCGCCAGCTCCGGCGCATTCACCAGCGCCGCCACCTTGCCCTGCGACTGGGTCCACGCCAGCAGCCCGCCGAGTACGCCGCTGAACAGCAGCGCGACCAGCATGGCCGCCAGCGAAACCTGCCGCCACAGCTTTTGTTGGTGTTCGTTCATCCCGGTTGTCCCGTGGTTGGAACCGGCGCCGCGGCGGCGCGCAACGCGTGCCGCCGCTTGTGCTCCTGAGGGCAATGATCGAAGCAGCGCGCACAGGCCACGCAGCGGACGGCGTCGGTCGCGTACTCCAGCCGCCGCGGCCGCCACGCGAGCGCGATCAGCTTCAGCCCGACGACGAGGCCGACCCACACGCCGCACAGGCGGCCGGCGAGCACATAGCGCGTGACGAGCGCGTGCGCCTCGGCGGAAAGTTTTTCCGGCGCCGTGCCCTCGGCGCGGAATGCAGTCGAGGCATCGGTTACACCGGTCACCGCGCCGGCATCCTCCAGATAGATGCGCTCGGCAAGCGCGACGGTGGGATGCGCCTTCGCGAGCGAGTCGCCGGAGAGCCCGCCGAGCCACAGGCCGGCGACGGCCACGAGCGGCAGCAGCGCGCAGCGGATGGCGAGGCGGCGCTTGTCCTCCGGCGTCGGGTCGATCTGCAGCGCCTTCGGCGTGACCTTGTTGATGGCGTTGAACGGGCACGCGTCCTGGCAGCGGCGGCACTGCGTGCACTTGTCGGGCGTGATGCGCGCGCGCCAGCGCGAGACGCTGCCCGCGAGGCCGAGCAGCACGCCGTAGGGGCAGAGGAAGCGGCAGTAGGGCCGGCCGATGAACGTACTCATCAGCAGGAAGATCACGCCGGTCAGGATCATCGTCAGGCTGCCGGTCAGCCGGAAGATCTGCACGAACGGATCGTAGCGGCAGATGATGTAGCCGCCGCCGGTAGCCGCGAAGACGACCGCGAGGCCGAGGTAGAGGTAGGCCAGCAGGCGCAGGCCGTGTTCGAGCCAGACCGGCAACTGCACGGGCTTCAGCAGCATCACGTCCTGGAACGCGCCGTGCGGGCAGACCGCCGCGCAGAAGACGCGGCCGAAGAACAGCGCGAAGACCAGCGGCAGCACGCCGAAAGCGAGCACCGTCAGCGGCAGCGCGTAGCCCGGGTCGAACAGCGCCTGCGTGATGTTCTGGATGCTGCCGATGGCGCAGACGCAGCCGTTGCGCCAGAAGCCGAAGTAGAGCAGGGAAAACAGGCCCAGCAACACCACCTCGCGCCGCTCACGCCGGCGCAGCACGATCCACGTCGCAAGCGCAAGGCAGGCGAAGAGGACCGCGATGTCGAGGTAATCGAGCGCGCCCGCGCGCGGCGGCGGCGCGGTCAGATGCGGCATCTGGTGGCCGGTCTCGGTGAATTGCGGCGGCGGGAACCGCTGGTTGATCGTCGCTGCGATCACTTTTTACCCTCAAGCGTCTTGAACAGATAGGGCTTGCCGGCCGGCACGCGGCTGATCGCCTGCACGGGGCAGGCCTTGGCGATGGAGCACTCGTTGCAGTTGAGGCAGCGGTCGTGGCGGATCTGCAGGTGGAACGAGCCGTTGCCGAACAGCGTGCAGCCCTTGACGCACTTGGCGCAGCCGACGCACAGCGGCTCGTTGATCGAGTATTCGTAGTAGGGGTCCTCGATGAACTTGCGGTTGATCGCGCCGGTCGGGCAGAGCTGGTTCTCCGCGCCGGTGTTAAGCTTGTTCGGCTGCGGCTCGAAGTAGCCGGTGCAGAAATCGCAGTAGCCGCAGATGTCGTAGAACTGGACGCATTTGACCGCGGAAAGCTCCAGCACGCACTCGGTGGCGCACTTGCCGCACGAGGTGCACTTCCACGGGTCGATCTGCCAGACCGTGTGCCCCGCCTGCGCGCGCCGCGCCAGCCGGCCCGCGAGCCCGCCGAGCCCGAGCACCGCCGCCACCCGCGCGAGGCCGCTGAAGAACGTGCGCCGCTTCATGGCAGCCCCTGCTTCTGCGGCAGCGTGCAGTTGGCGAAGAGCGCGCAGCCGTCACACGCGCCGCTGCGCGCGCACACCTGCGAGCGCCGCACCAGCGTCACCCCCAGCAGCGCGAGCAGCCCCGCGAGCACCGCGCGGACAAAACCGCGACGTGTCTGAATTCCAAAGTTCATTTTCTTTTTACCACAGAGGTCACGGAGGAAGCCGGAGGTCGCAGAGGCCCTGCCTCTGTGTCCTCGTCTTACCTCTGCGTCCTCTGTGGTTCGTTTTCTTTCGGCACGAAAATTCGGATGTTGCCCGTGGTCGGGTCGAGCGCGAGCACGCGGCCGGCGGAGTCGCACGCGACGCGGTAGACCGGCAGCGTCTGCTCGTGTTTGACCAGCTGCTGGTGGCCGGCGACCATGCCGAGGAACTTGCCCTTCGCGTCATAGACCTTGATGCGGACCAGACCTTTTTCGCTGGTGACGAACCGGCCGTCCGGCAGCCGTGCGAAATAGGCCGGGTTGCAGCAGCCGCAGAAACCTTCCGCGCACATCGCCGGCTGGCCCCAGCCGAGTTCGAACTTGCCCTCGAGCATGTAGGCCTGCACCTGGTGCCGGCCGGGGTTGGCCACCCAGAGCAGGCCATCGGCGCCGGCCAGCAGATGAAAATAGGGACTGGGGACGATGAAACCCGGATTGCCATCGCCGCCGCCAAGTTTTCCAAACCGCCCGGCGATCTGGCCTTGCGCCTCGAAGCGAATCACCTCGCGGTTGCCGGCGTCGGCCACGAAGACGGCTTCGCCCGCGACGGCGATGCCGGTGAGATGCGCCTTGGCATCGAGCGCGGCGCTTTTCAGCAGCGACTTGCCCGCGGCGTCGAACGCCTCAAAATGGTCCTTGAACGCGACGAACACGCGGCCCTGCTCGGCGGCGACAACGGCCCGGGGCTGTTCGCCGAGCGTGATGGCCGAACGCGGCTGGCCGTCCTTCCCGAAAACTTTGATGACCTGGTCGCCGCCGACATACAGCAGATCGTCCGCGCCGATGGCGAGGCAGGTAGCGGTTTGCAGACCGGTGGGAATTTGACCGGCCTCGGAGAACAGCAGCTGCGCCGGATCCACCTTCTCGTACTCGCTGACGTCGTAGGTGAAGCGCTTGTCCAGCGGCTTGCGGTCCTTGGGCGCGGACGATTGCGGCGCCTGGTCGCAGCCGGAGAGCCAGCCCGCGACGCCGCCGGTGGCGAGCAGCCCTGCGTTCAGGAACCCGCGGCGATTCAGTTGTTCGTTGTCGCTCATTTTTTCGTGCCGGTCAGGTCGAGGCAGATCATCTTCGTCATGTCGCGCGCGAGCAGCCGGCCGGTGACCAGCGCCAGCGGGCCCCACGAGTCCGGGCCGTGCAAAACCTGCGCCTGCGCGAGCGGCTGCCAGCCGTCCACGCTGGCCGCGGCCAGCGTCAGCCGGCCGTCGTCGTTCATCACAATCAGTTTACCGTCGGCGATCATGAACGGGCCGAGCCCGAACTTCGCCGCCGGCCCGCTGGCCCAGCGCGCCTTGCCATCAAGGTCGAGGCACGTCATCTGGCCGTCGGGGCGCACGCCGAAAATTTTCCCCTGATAGAGGATCGGCGTCTGCTGCGTCGCGCCGAACACCGCCGGCTTCAAGCGGAACAACGTGGCAACGCCGATCTTATTTTCCGCCTGCTGGAGCTGCAGCATCAGGCTGCCGGCGTTGTAGCCGCCGGAGAGGAAGATTTTGCCGTCGCCGACCGGCAGCGGCGAGGGCACGGTGGCCATCGAGATGATCCACTCGGTGGTGTCCCACAAGATGTTCCCGTCGTCGGCCGCGACGCCCGCCACGCCGCCGCTGCCGCAGTAGACATACATCTTCTTGCCGCCGAACTCCACGGGCACCACCGAGGCGTGCGTCATCTTCCACTCGCGCGGGTTCGGCGACTTCCAGGCGACCTTGCCCGTCGCCAGGTCCACCGCGATCAGCAGCGCCTCGCCGCCGACCGCGAGGATCACGCGGTCGCCATCGACCAGGGGGCACTGCCCCGCGTACCACTGCGGCACCTCGGCGCCAAACTCCTGCACGAGGTCGATGCCCCAGACGAACTTGCCCGTCTCCGCCTCGCAGCAAATGACGTGGCACTTCGGCCCGAGCGCCACGATGTACTTGCCGGAGATGGTCGGGATCGTGCGGGAGATGCCGTGGTAGCGCTTGATCTTGACCGGATAGGTGTAGCGCCAGATTTCCTGGCCGTCGGCAAGCGAAAGGCAGCGGAGCGCGTCGGACTGCTTGGCCATGTCGTAGTCCATCACGTAGACGCAGCCGTTGCGCACCGCCGCGCCCGCAAAACCTTCGCCGAGTTCGAGCTCCCAGAGCTTGGCCGGGCCGGTGGGCTCCCACGCGTTCGCGAGGCGGATGCGCGCGTCGCTGATGTTGTCGCCGTTGGGTCCGCGCCAGCGCGGCCACTCGCCCGCGATGTCGGCGGGTTGGCCCGCGCCGGGAATTAGTTGTCCACGTTTGAGCGGCGACTCCGCCGCCGCGCCGCCGGCCTTCGCGGTCTTGTCCATGCCCGGCTGGCGGAGCGTGATCTCCTTGAGTTCAGTACGCTGGTGGTGGAGCAGGAAAAAGATGACGCCGACGCCGAGCAGCAGCAGGGTCGCTGCCACTCCCCACACCAGCGGAGGAAGCCTCCGTGGCGACTGCGTTTCCGGTGCGGAATCCGTCGTCATGAGCGCGCGGAACATACCATATCAGCCGCCCATCCCGCCATAATTCACGCGAGCGCTCTGGAACCGGGGCGGCCACGCAAGCATGCTACGGGTGCAGGCAAGTGAACAAGCGCTGCCGTTTGCCCTCAGGGGGCCAACACGGACAACGGCCTCGCGTCCCTGCCGCAAGAACGACAGCGCACACGTCGAACAGAAGAACGCAACGCCTGTGTGTGCGCCCGTTGCGATGTCGTTTCCCTTTGACGCAACGGGCGGGCGCTGGCAGCATGCTGCCCCGCGCACGTTCAAAACCAGGAGCAACCATGCAGATAAAACCTTGGCTGATGGGGGTGGTGTTGGCGGCGACGGGCGTGCTGGCGGACGACCTGGCGGCGGAAAAAATACTGACCCCGCCCGCGCCGGCGGTGCCGCGGATCAACGGGCCGAGCGTCTTCGGCGTGCGGCCGAACGCGCCGTTCCTCTACACGATCCCCGCGACGGGCGAGCGGCCGGTGAAGTTTGCCGTGGCCGGGCTGCCGGCAGGACTGAAGCTTGATGAGCAGACGGGATGCATCACGGGCCATGTGACAGATAAGGCGCATAGGACCTATGAGGTCCTCTTGAAAGCCGAGAACGCCAAGGGCCAGGCGGAGAAGAAATTCCGCATCGTCTGCGGCGAGAAGATCTGCCTGACGCCGCCCATGGGCTGGAACAGCTGGAACTGCTGGGCCGAGGCGGTGGACCAGGACAAGGTGCTGCGCTCGGCGCGCGCGATGATTTCTTCCGGCCTGAAGGAGCACGGCTGGACGTTCATCAACATCGATGACACGTGGCAGGGCGTCCGCGGCGGACCGTTCGGCGGCATCCAGGGCAACGAGAAATTCCCCAACATGAAGCAGTTGACCGACGACATCCACGCGCTCGGCCTGAAGACGGGCATCTATTCGACGCCGTGGATCACCTCCTACGCCAAGTTCCGTGGCGGCTCGAGCGACGCTGCTGACGGCACATGGACGAAGGCGCAGAGCGACCAGCAGTTCTGGAAGCACGGCCGGCACTCGTTCGCGGCGGCGGATGCGAAGCAGTGGGCGGCGTGGGGTTTCGACTACCTGAAGTACGACTGGAACCCGAACGACCTCGAGCACGTCAAGGAGATGAGCGAGGCGCTGCGCGCGACGGGCCGCGACATCGTCTACAGCCTCTCCAACTCCGCGCCGTTCGAGCACGCGAACGACTGGGCGCAGTGGGCGAACTGCTGGCGGACGACCGGCGACATCTGGGACTACTGGGACCACAGCGACCACGACTGGCGCTACAGCGTCTCGGAGATCGGCTTCACGCAGGAGCGCTGGGCGCCGTTCGCGGGGGCGGGTCACTGGAACGACCCGGACATGCTCGTCGTCGGCCACGTGGGCTGGGGCTCCAGGCTGCACGCGACGCACCTGACGCTGGACGAGCAGTACACGCACATCAGCCTGTGGTGCCTGCTCTCCGCGCCGCTGCTGATCGGCTGCGACATGGAGCAGCTCGACGCCTTCACGCTCGGCCTGCTCTCCAACGACGAGGTGCTCGCGCTCGACCAGGATGCGCTCGGCAAGCCGGCGGTGCGCGTCGCGACGGTCGGCCCGGTGGACGTCTATCTGAAGGAGCTCGAGGACGGCGGCCGCGCGCTTGGCTTTTTCAACCGCGGCGGCCAGGAGCACACGGCCGAGTTCAACAAGCTGTCCCGCATCGGCCTCGGCGGCAAGCACAAGGTCCGCGACCTCTGGCGCCAGCAGGACCTGCCGGACTGCAACGGCCAGCTCACGCTCAAGGTGCCGGCGCACGGCGTGGTGCTGCTGAAGCTGACGGCGGCGAAGTAAGCCTGCGCCGGCGCACGGCGCTGCGTGCCGCTGGGCGGCCCTGCTGTTGCCAGAACCGGCGGCGGCCTGGCCCCGGGAAGCGTTGTTTGACCGCGCGGTTTTCCGCGCCGGCCATTCGCGCGGACAACGCCGTTGGCAACGGATATATTTCGGCGCGACCACGCTTTTTCAGTTGCCCGGTGTGGGGGCGGCGCGTACGTTTGCCCAGAGAAATCACATGGCGGAAATGTCCATAGGCATGTTTCAGCAGCAGCGGCAGCAGATGCTGCTGGCGCCGCAGCTCCGGCAGTCGCTGGAGCTGCTGCAGGTGCCGATGATGGAGCTGCGCTCGCTGGTCCAGCAGGAGCTGGAGCGCAACCCGACGCTCGAGGAAAAGCCCGAGGACAACACGCAGGTCGAGATCGAGCCCGACGCCGAGACGCAGGCCAAGGCCGACGAGGCGGAATTCCAGGACGAGTTCAAGAAGCTCTCCAACATGGACGACGAGTGGCGCGAATATTTCCGCCAGACGCAGGCGGCGCGGCCCTACACCGCCGACGACGCGGCCAAGCGCGAATTTCTGATGAACTCGCTCACGCGGCCGGAGTCGCTGCAGGAGCACCTGCTCCACCAGCTCCACCTCTCCGGCCTGTCGGAGCACGACCAGAAGGTCGGCGACCTGCTCGTCGGCAGCATCAACGACGACGGCTTCCTGACCACGCCGCCGGAGGAGCTCGCGGCGGCCGGCGGCTACACGCCGGCAGAGATCGACCACGTGCTCACGGCCATCCGCGATTTCGACCCCATCGGCGTGGCCGCGCGCGACCTGGCCGACTGCCTGCTGCTGCAGCTCGCGCGGCTGGGCAAGGCGGACTCGCTCGCGGCCAACATCGTGCGGGCGCACCTGGCGGAGCTCGGCGGGAAAAAATTCGACGCCATCGCCAAGGCGCTGCATGTAACCAGCGAGGCCGTCCACGAGGCCGGGCGCCTGATCGCCACGCTCGAGCCGCGGCCCGGCCGCCGGTTCAACTCCGAGGAGCCCACCTACGTCTCGCCGGAGGTGCTCATCCAGAAGGTCCGCAACGAGTATGTCGTGCTGATGGACCACGAGCACCTGCCGCACCTCTCGATCAGCAAGCACTACCGCCAGCTGATGGAAGACCCTTCCACCACCCGCGAGGTCAAGAGCTACATCCGCGAAAAAGTCCGCGCCGGGGCGTTCCTCATCAAGAGCATCCAGCAGCGGCAGAACACCATCTCGCGGATCGCCGTCGAGATCGTGCGCGTGCAGCAGGACTTCTTCGAGAACGGCGTCACGGGCCTCAAGCCGCTGACCATGGCCTATATCGCCGGCATCATCGGCGTCCACGAGACCACCGTCAGCCGCGCCATCTCCAGCAAGTACATGCTCACGCCGCGCGGCCTGTTCGAGATGAAATATTTCTTCACGCCCGGCTACCAGACCGCCGACGGCCAGAACGTCTCCAACAAGGTCATCAAGGACGCCATCGCCCAGATGATCGCCGGGGAGGACGGCGCGCACCCGCTCTCCGACCACACGATCACCCTGCGGCTCAAGGAAAAGGGCATGACCGTGGCCCGGCGCACGATCGCCAAATATCGCGACGAGCTGAAGATCCTGCCCTCGCATCTGCGTAAAGGATGAGGACCCGCATCATGCCTGTCCGTCACCGTCACCTGGCCGCCGCACAGCTGGCGGTGGTCGCCTGCCTGTGCGCCGGGTGTGTCACCCTGAAGCAATATCCCGACGCGCCGCCCGCCCAGCTCGACCCCGCGCCGCCCAAGCCCATCCTCACCGCGCTGCCGCCGGTCGTCGCAGCACGCGGGACGAAAGCCGTGGGTCGCGTGGCGAATGGTGCGGGTCGCGTGGAGAGTGGCAGCCGACGCGAGACGCGAGACCCGCAACGCGGGACGACCGGTGCCTCATCCTCTTCCCTGGCCGACCTGATCATGGGCCGGACGCCGCCGCCCGCGCCGCCGCCGCTCATGCCGCCGCAAACTTTTCCCAGCCCTGGGAAAAGCACCCCGCTTGATTTCCAAGCCTTGGAAAAAGCAGCACATGGGACGGGCGCCGTGAGCGGGGTGGCGGGCGGAAGAGGAGCGCCGAATGCCGAAGGTCGGGGGTCGGGTGGAACCCAGCCGGCAACACGAGAAGCGCCGCCGCCCAATTCCGGCGCGAACAGGCCAGCACCCGCCACCATCAACCATCCTCCTGCCACCATTGCCTTGCCCGCTTTTCCTCGCCCCCCGCCCCTCGACACCCGGCTCCTGTCCCTCGACTTCCGCCAGATCATCGCGCTGCAGACGCTGCTCGACCGCCAGCATTTTTCGTGCAACTGCGCCGACGGCAAGGTCGGCTCGCGCACCCACGCGGCGCTCCGCGCGTTCCAGAAGGCGCGCGGCCTGACGGTCACCGGCGAGCCGGGGGCCGCGACGCTGGCCGCGCTCGGCGACCTCGGGGGCGGCTTCACGAGCTACACGGTCACGGCCGACGACCACGCGCAGCTCACGCAGAACCCGACGACGTGGGTCGGCCGGGCGCAGGCGGCGCGCCTCGGCTATCAGACCATCCTCGAGGCCCTCGCCGAGCGCGGCCACGCCACGCAGCAGGCGATCCGCGACCTCAACCCGCAGGTCACCGTCTGGCCCGACCCGCCCGCCGGCACCACGCTGACGATCCCGGACGTCAGCTCGTCCGTGGCGCTGGCGCATGCCGCGTGCCTCCGTATCTCCATCGGTGGGAAGCTTGTGCGCGTCTTCGATGGCGCGGGCCAGCAGCTGGCGCAGTTCCCGTGCTCGATCGCGCGCGACCCGAAGAAGCGCGAGCCGTGCGAGATCAGCGTCGCGGTGGTCGCGCCGAACCCGAACTACACCTTCGACCCCGCGCTGTTCAGCGAGGATCCGGAGAGCGCCAGCATCACGACCAGGCTCATCATCCCGCCCGGCCCGCGCAACCCGGTCGGCAGCGCGTGGGTGGGCTTGAGCAAGACCGGCTACGGCATGCACGGCACGCCCAAGCCGGAGGATATCGGCAAGACCGAGAGCCACGGCTGCTTCCGCCTCGCCAACTGGAACGCGCAGAAGCTGCTCCGCATGGTGGAGATCGGCACGCCGGTGAGCGTGGAGGAATGACGGGAAAAGGGTGTCGAGGGTCGTGGGGCGAGGGGAAGAGCGCACCTCCCTGTTATGTCGTTTGGCACAGGCGATAACCAAGCAAACGCAGTGCGGCCCTTGGCGCTCTTTCTTGGTTATCTTTTGTTCAAATTTCTGCTGCCGTGCTAGGATGTTTTCATCATGAGCGATGACATCCCGGTCTCCATCCGCAACCTGCTGCCCGGGCCGGGCAACTGGGGCATCTTCCTCGGCGCCGAGGGGCAGGCGAAGGTCATCGCCATCTTTGTGGACCCGACGATGGCGGCGGCGATGCTGATGGCGTTGCGCAAGGTGCAGGCGCCGCGCCCGCTGACGCACGAGCTGATTGCGCGCATTTTCACGGGCCTCGGCGTCCGCGCGCTCAAGGTCGTCATCAGCGACCTGGACGAGGGACCCTACTTCGCGCGCCTCTACCTCCAGCAGCAGAGCGACCTCGGCCGCAACGTGGTCGAGATCGACGCCCGCCCGAGCGACTCGATCGCGATCGCCATCCAGCAGCAGTGCCCGCTCTACGTCGCCCGCCACGTCTGGGACGCGGCCGACGACATGAGCGACCTCCTCCGGCAGGCCGAGCAGCGCGCCCGCGAGCAGGAGGAAAAGGACGAGGACGACAAGCCTCCGCCGGACGCGCCAGGGACGGAACCTTGACGCCCCCGCTGCCGCCGCTGATCCTGCTGTCGGGCATGGGCGCCGACCAGCGTGTCTTTGCTGAACAGATCAAAGCCCTGCCGAACCTGCGCGTTCCGCAGTGGCTCGCCCCGCAGGCCGGCGAATCCATCGCCCGGTATGCCGGACGGTTTGCCGCCCACCTCAATCCCGGCGTGCCGTGTTTCATCGGCGGCGCATCCTTCGGCGGCTTTGTGGCGCTGGAGATGGTGCGGCATCTGGATGCGCTGGGCTGCTTCCTCATCGGCAGCGCTCGCTCGCCGGCCGGTTTTCCGCCGGCGTTCCGCGCGCTGCGCAACATGGCGCGCGTTGCCGGCGCCATCCCGTTCGAGCTGGCCAACCTCCTGAGCCAGGCCGCGCTGCTCTCCAGCGGCGGGCTGCTGAACCGGCATTCCGCCGCGCTGTTGTCGCAGCTGGCCGACTCCGACGCGGCCTTCCTGCGCTGGGCCTGCCGCGCCGTATTGGAGTGGGACGGTCCCGCCGCGGCCGGTCACGTTCCGCTTTTCCAGCTGCACGGCGCCCGGGACCTGGTTTTGCCGGCCGCACGTGCGGCCGGCGCCGAGCTGGTGCCGGGCGCGGGCCACGCGCTTTCCCTGTCGCACCCGCAGGCCGTCACCGCGTTTCTCGCCCGGGGCATGCAGTCCATGCTGGCGTCACACTGAAGTGCGGCAGCGAACAAGCCACGAGCAGCCACGAGCAAGCCCTTGGAAAACTGAGGGGAGCAGTGTATGCTCCGCCCGATTACTTCGGGAGACGAACTATTCATACGCGGGAACCAGAATATCTTGAGCCGCCGGTGAACGCCTGGGCGCGGCTCGGACGGCAGGTGCTGACGGCGCTGCGCGACACCGGCCGGGCGCTGGTGCTGCTGGCGGAGGCGACCAGCCAGGTCGTCTTCGTCTTCTCGCGCCAGAACCGCAGCGACACCCTCCACCAGATGTTCGTCAGCGGCATTAAGAGCCTCGGCGTCATCACCGTGGTGGCCTTCTTCACCGGCATGATCCTGGCGCTGCAGACCGGCCTGGAGATGCGCCGCTACGGGCAGGAGGTCTATATCGGCTCGGTGGTGACGCTGGTGCTGCTGCGCGAGATGGGCCCGTTCATGACGGGCCTGATCATCGCGGCGAGCGTCGGCAGCGCGATCGCGGCGCAGATGGGCACGATGGTCGTCAGCGAGGAGATCTCCGCGCTGGAGATCATGGGCATCAACCCCGTGCGGTTCCTCGTCATGCCGCGGCTGGTGGCGCTGGCGGTGATGATGCCGTTCCTGACGCTCTACACCAACGCGATCGGCATCCTCGGCGGCGCGATCGTCGGCTACACGCAGCTGGACGTCTCGTTCATCGCCTACTTCGACAACTGCACGCGCTACGCGGAGAACAAGGACCTCTTGGTGGGCCTGTTCAAGGCTTTCGTCTTCGGCGTGATCGTGGTGACGGTGGCCTGCCACCAGGGCTTCGCGACGACGGAGGGCGCGGTCGGCGTCGGCCGGGCGACGCGCCGGACGGTGATCATCTCGTTCCTGACGATTCTGACGATGGGCTATTTCCTCACGCGGATGTTCTACAAGTGACGCCATGATCCGTTTTGAAAAAGTACATAAGCGGCTGGGCGGGCGCACGGTGCTCGATGGCGTGGATTTCGAGATCGCGCCGGGCGAGACGTTCTTCATCGTCGGCACCTCCGGCGCGGGCAAGAGCGTCAGCCTCAAGCACATGGTGCGGCTGCTGACGCCGGACAGCGGACGCGTCTGGATCGGTGACGACTGCGTGAGCGAGGCGCGCGGGCGCCTGCTGGAGAAGATCCGCACGCGGTTCGGCGTGCTCTTCCAGGGCGCGGCGCTGCTCAACTGGATGTGCGCCGGCGACAACGTCGGACTGCCGCTGCTGGAGCGGACGAACCGGCCGGAGGAGGAGATCGAGGCCTTGGCGCGCGAAAAGCTCGCGCTGGTCGGGCTCGAGACGGCCTACGACAAGATGCCCGGCGAGCTCTCCGGCGGCATGCGCAAGCGCGTCGGCCTGGCGCGCGCGATCATCACCTCGCCCGAGATCATCCTCTATGACGAGCCGACGAGCGGCCTCGACCCGGTGACTTCGCGCTCGATCGACCAGCTGATCGACAACCTGCGGCAAGGGCTGGGCGTGACGAGCGTGGTGGTGACGCACGATATGCACAGCGCGCTCGCCATCGCCACCCGGATCGCCATGCTCGATGCCGGCCGGATCGTGGAGCTGGGCACGCCGGCGGAGTTCATCAAGTCGCCCAACGAGAAGGTGCAGCAATTTCTGCAAGCGCAATACATCACCCAGCGCGGCGCCTGGGAAAAAACGGGGACATTATGAAAAAGGACCGGCGTCAGGAAACCACCATCGAGGTCATCGTGGGCTTCTTCTTCGCGATGATGATCGTCGCCCTGTTCTTCAGCACGGCCATCCTGAGCCGCTCGCGGCTCTTTGGCGCTGGCGGCCACAAATACGAGATCGTCTTCGACCACGTCATGGGCCTGCGCAAGGGCGACAACGTCTTCGTGCGCGGTGTGGATGTGGGCAAGGTGGACACCCTCGGGGTCAAGGCCGATGGCGCGCACGTGTATTGCAGCCTCGAGGTGCCGATCAAGATCCACGACGACTACAAGGTGGAGGTGCTGCCCTCCTCCGTGCTCGGCGGCCGCTACCTGGCGATCGACCTTGGCTCGAACGGCAAGCCCGAGCTGCGCCCCGACACGGTGCTGCGCGGCCTGACGCCGGTGGACCTGATCGACGAGGCGACCCGCACCGTCGCGCTCATCAAGAAGAACCTCGAGGACGGCAAGATGCTGGAGAACCTGTCCACGACGATGGCCGACGTGAAGAAGATCAGCGGCAAGCTCGCCGCGGGCGAGGGCACCCTCGGCAAGCTGCTGATGGAGGACACGATCTACACCGACCTCAAGACCACGACCGCCAACCTCAAGGACATCAGCAACCGCCTCGCCGCCGGCGAAGGCACGCTCGGCAAGCTGCTGGCGAAGGACAACGCGCTCTACCAGGACATCACCGCGGTCGCCGGCTCGCTCAAGACCATCACCGCCAAGATCGAGAAGGGCGAAGGCACCATCGGCAAGCTGACGATGGACGAGAGCCTCTATCACGACGTGAAGAAGACCATGTCGGAGGCCCGCGCCGCGATCGACGACTTCCGCGAGGCCGCGCCGCTGACCACCTTCTCCAGCCTGTTCCTCGGCGCGTTCTGAGGAAGGGACAAGGGTCGGGTGGCGAGTGGCGGAGGAAGAGTGTCGAGGGTCGGGTGGCGAGTGTGCGGAAGCCTTCTTGACTCTCTCCCATCGCCCTCGTCCTCGTCCGCGCTCTGTTGCGATTGATTCCCCACGAAAGACGAACGCACAAGCCAGGCCCAGGGAATTGTAGCCGGGATCGGTGATCCCGGCAGAACGGGGCGCAGGATCAGTGCGGGCCGCTTGCTTCCGCCCGCCGCAGCTCCCAGCGCCGCCACAGCAGCTCGAACACGAACGCCTGCAGCCAGCCGGTTGAAAAAGGGCAAGCAATCACTTAAGACAACACCCCATCCCGCAGAACCAACGTTCTGTCGCAACGAGCGGCAATATCAGCGTTATGAGTTACAATCACCAAAGTATGGCCACGATCACGCGTTAGGTGAAAGAGGTATTCCAGAACCTGTTCACCGGTGATGGCATCTAGATTGCCGGTGGGTTCGTCGGCCAACACTAGTTCCGGTTCGTTCATAAGAGCTCGCGCTAACGCGACACGTTGCTGCTCTCCGCCTGAAAGTTCAGTGGGCCTGTGTGTTGCGCGTGCGTTCAAACCAACACAGTCAAGAAGTTCAAGCGCGCGTCTTTCTAACGCTCCGCGACGACTCACTGCACCATGCCGCGCCAACGCCGGAAGAAGGACATTCTCTAGTACATTCAACTCCGGCAGAAGGTGATATGCTTGAAATACGAAACTAAGTTTTGTGGAACGCAATTCTGTCCGCGTTGTTGCGCTGAGTCTGTTTAGATCACAACCGTAGAAAAAAACCTGCCCATCACTCGGTTTATCAAGCCCGCCAAGACAATTTAGTAACGTCGATTTCCCCGATCCGCTTGCGCCCATCACCGCAAGTGTTTCACCAATATGTACAGTTATGGAGACACCCTTCAGTACCTTTACCCCTTTGCGGTCAAATTTGTATGTCTTGTGCAAGTCGTTAGTACTTAATAAAACAGGCCGATTATTTAGCAGCTTTACGTTCTCTTTTGCCGTTTCAATTATCGCTAACTCCTTTTCAGTTCTAACGCGCCGTAAGGTTAGTGCCGAGGCGCTGGCGCTTACTCCAATAACGATAGCATCTATTACGTTAAGCACCAGAAAGCCCCCGAGTGCATCAGGATCGAACTTGGCGGTGTGAGATAAATATGCGTCCGTGGCGATCATAGCTGCATGAAAAATATATACAGAACAGGCTGCAATTAAACCTATGAGAGCAAAGTGTTTTCGCACTCGTACGCAGAATACAGAGGCAATCGCAATCATTAGATAATTACACGACAGGAAGAGCCATGGCCAAAACAACACCGCTTCAGAGAATGAGGCCACGGCCAAAAAGCCGGTCATCATGCATACTATACCGGCGTATACGGTTTCTCTCTTCATCGTTTTACTCTTCCAATAAATTTCAATCGTTGCGTAAGGCTGGCACAGGGTCAAGTCTCGCTGCACGCCATGCCGGAATCTTACCTGCCAAGGTACAAATCACCATGACTAGACAAGCGACACCTAAAATATCCAGCCTATTAATTTTCGCGGGAATCTCACTGAGATGATAGAGTTCCTTTGGAAATAACTCCCAGTGGAACGTATTGGATAGCCAGTGCATTAGATTGTTACGGTTGCTGAGCACGAAAAGGCCAAAACCGATGCCTAACACATTCCCCAATGCACCCTGAATCAAACCCTGCCACACAAAAATATCCATGATGCTTTCGGACGATACACCAACCGCTTTCATCAATCCGATTTCATGCGTTTTCTCAATGCTGACGGTAATCAGTGTGTTGGTAATACCAAACGCAGCGACAATAGTGATGAATATCAGGAGGAAAAACATCATGTTCTTCTCGACGCGCAGCGCCGAGAACAGCTGGCGGTTCATATCCATCCACGTCTGCGCCTCGAATTCTCCGCCGAGCGCGGTCTCGACGCGCCGCGCGATCTCGCTGGCGCGGTCGGGGTCGCGCGTCATCACCTGGATCGCGTGGACGCCGCGGCTCAAGCCGTAGAGCTCGCGCGCCTTGCCGAGCGAGGTGATGATGAAGCCGGAGTCGAACTCCCACATGCCGACCTCGAAGATGCCGGCGATCTTCAGCTCCTCCGGCAGGCGCAGCTCGTCGGGCTTGGTCAGGCTCTGCGGCGAATGGACGAGCACCTTGTCGCCGACGCGCACGCCCAGGCGGCGGGCGAGGTCGGCGCCGATGACGGCCTGGTCGTCGGCCACGGTGTAGGTGCCGAAGCGCATGTTTTCCGGGATGCGGCTGACCGACGGCTCGTAGCGCGGGTCGATGCCGCGCACCAGCGGCGTCTGGATGCGGTTGTTGAACTGCAGGAAGACGAGGCCCTGCACGTACGGCGCCGCGCCGATGACGCCCGGCACCTTGAGGACCTTCTCCATCGCGTCCGCCGGATCCTCGATTTCGCCGCCGAACTTCGTGATGGTGATGTGCGCGTTGAAGTTCAGGATCTTGCTGCGCCACATGTCGTCGAAGCCGTTCATGACCGAGAGGACGATCACCAGCACGGCCACCCCGAGTAGCACGCCGAGGACAGATATGACAGTGACCACCGAGAGAAACGTCCGCTTCGGCTTCAGGTATTTCAGGGCCAAAAACAGGGAAAAAGGTAGCGTCATGCGGCGTTTGTAGCGCAGCCGTGCCCGGAACGCAAAGCAGAAGCGCGGACGGGTGCGGACACCCCGGCCCGCCTCCCACACGAAAGGTGCCGTGGCGGACGCCGGCGGAACGGCAGCAGGCTCAGGGTTTCGGCCCGTTGACGTTCAGCACCTTGACGAGGAACGCCCACTTATCGGCCGCTTCGTCAATGAGCTTGCCGGTAGGCTTGCCGGCGCCGTGGCCGGCCTTGGTTTCGATGCGGATGAGCACCGGCGCCGGTCCGGCCTGCGCGGCCTGGAGCGTGGCGGCGTATTTGAAGCTGTGGGCCGGGACCACGCGGTCGTCGTGGTCGGCCGAGGTGATGAGCGTGGCGGGATACTTCACGCCCCGCCGGATCGTGTGCAGCGGCGAGTAGGCATACAGGGCCCGGAACTCGTCCGGGTTGTCGGCTGTGCCGTAGTCGGAGGCCCAGGCCCAGCCGATGGTGAACTTGTGGAAGCGCAGCATGTCCATCACGCCCACGGCCGGCAGCGCCGCGCCGAACAGGTCGGGCCGCTGGTTCGCCACCGCCCCGACGAGCAGGCCGCCGTTGCTGCCGCCGGCGATCGCGAGTTTCTGCGGTGTGGTGTACCGGTGCGCCACCAGCCACTCGCCCGCCGCGATGAAGTCGTCGAACACGTTCTGCTTCTTCAGCTTGGTGCCGGCCTGGTGCCATTCCTCGCCGTACTCGCCGCCGCCGCGCAGGTTGGCCACGGCAAAAACGCCGCCCAGTTCCAGCCAGGCGAGCACCGCGACGGAGAACGACGGCGTGAGCGCAATGCCGAAGCCGCCGTAGCCGTAGAGCAGCGTTGGGTTGCGGCCGTCGAGCGCGAGGCCCTTGCGGTGCGTGATGAACAGCGGAACGCGCGTGCCGTCCTTGCTCGTGTAGAAAACCTGCTTCGTCTCGAACGCCGCCGGATCGAACGCGACCTTGGGCTGGCGGAAAACCGTGCTCGCGCCCGTGCGCGCGTCGAAGCGGTAGATCACGCCCGGCACGGTGTAGCTCGTGAACGAGTAGAAGGTTTCCGTCTCGCCCCGCTTGCCGCCGAACCCGCCGGCAGAACCCAGCCCGGGCAACTGGACCTCGCGGAGCAATTTTCCGGCGAGGTCGAACCGTTTCACCTGGCTGTGTGCATCGTGGAGATAGCTCACGATGAACTGGCCGCCGACCACATGGGCGCCGACGAGGGTGTCACGGGTCTGTGGGATAAGCTCCCGCCACCGGTCGCGCGCCGGCTGGGTGATATCAATCGCGATGACGCGGCCGCGTGGCGCGTTGAGATCGGTGCGGAACCAGAAGACCGGCCCATCGTTATCAATGAACGTGTAGTCGGCGTCGAAGTCGGTCAGCAGCGGGACGACCGGCGCACCGGGCTGCTGCAGGTCCTGGACAAACACGCGATTCTTCGGGTCGGTACCCTGCGTGGAGGAGATCACGAGATAGCGGCCATCATCGGTGACGTTGCCGTTGAAGCCCCAGTCTTTCTGGTCGGGCCGGTGATAGACGAGGCGGTCGGCCGACTGCGGCGTGCCGAGGCGATGGTAATAGAGTTTGTGAAAGTAATTCGCCTTGGTCAACCTGGCCGCTTCCGCCGGCTCGTCATAGCGGCTGTAGAAGAACCCCGCCCCGTCCTTGGTCCAGGCGGCGCCGGAAAACTTCACCCACCGGACCACGTCGGGCAGGTCCTGTCCCGTCCGCACGTCCCGCACGCGCCACTCCTCCCAGTCGGAGCCGGACACGGAGAGGCCGTAGGCCAGCAGGTTGCCATCCTCGCTGACCGCGTAGCCGGCGAGCGCCACCGTGCCGTCGGCGGAGAGCTGGTTCGGGTCGAGCAACAGGGCGGGCTGCGCATCGAGCGCCGTCAGCGTGTAGAGCACGCTCTGATTCTGCAGGCCGTCGTTCCGGCTGAAGAAATAGCGGCCACCCTGCCGGTGCGGCACGCCATAGCGCTCGTAGTTCCAGAGCTGGGTCAGACGGGCCTTGATGGCGGGGCGCTCGGGCACGCCTTCCAGCCAGGCGAAGGTGACGGCATTCTCCGCTTGGACCCACGCCTTGGTTTGCGGCGAGTTGTCGTCCTCCAGCCAGCGATACGGATCGGCGACGGTGACGCCGTGGTAGACATCCACCTGGTTGGTCGTGGGTGTGGCGGGATATTTCATGGTGGGTGTCAGGAGTGTGCAGCCGGACGGCAGCAGGAACAGGGCCGCAAGGCCAAGGTGTTTGGAAAACATGCGGCCATTCTTGCGGCGCGGGCACGGGAGTCAAGGGTAACTTGCGCCCTGCACGCGGCTCGGCTCACGGCGGCGAGCTGGTGAACGGCGCCGCCGGCAGGCCGGCGGCGTTGAACAGGGTCAGGCGCGGATTATCGGCCCAGCCATAACGTGCGGCCGTGGGCTGGGCGACGGCGGGATGGGTCAGCTCGACGGCGTCGCCACGCACGGTGGCCAGTGCGGACTGGAAGGCGCCGTCGGCGCCGGCAAGCTCGAAACCGGACAGGTTCCCCTCCGCTTTCAACACCAGGCCCTCGGCATGGCTGAAGTGGACAACCGCCTTGCCTCCGGCGATGACCAGGGACTGGAACAGCGGGCCAGAGCATTCGATGGGCCGGGCATAGACCTGCACGAGCGCCCAGCGCGCGAGCCGTTCGCCGACCGTGCGCTTGTCCGGCGGATGAATCTTGTCGGCGAGACCCACATCGGTGGCGACGGCCAGGCCGCTGCGCGGCTCCGCGCGCAGCACCTCGAGCTGGCTCTGGCGCAGCGCGGCCCAGACCGGGCCGCGGGCTGGCGCTCCGGGGCGTTTCAGCGCGGGGTCATAGTTGGCCAACTGGACGAGGTAGCAGGGCAGGGCGGCGTCGCGGAACTCGGCGCGGCCTTGCGCGATGAAGTCGCGGAGCGCGGCGGTGTAGCCGGCGGCCCAGCTGGTGTCGGCCTCGCCCTGATACCAGACGAGGCCGCGCAGTGCGCAGGGTGCAAGCGGGGCGAGCATGCCGTTGTAGCAGTAGCCGGGCTGGGAGCGGTAGCCCTTGAACGGTTCCGGCAGACCGGCAATGCGCGCGCCATTGGTGCGCGCAGCTGCGAGGGACTTTTCCAGATACGCCGGCAGCGCTTTTTCGAAGGCCGCGATCTGGTCCGCGCTGGCGGCGCACTGTCGGGCGGAGGCGGCGATTTTCTGCCGGGTCGAAGGTTCCTGGATGCGCGTCGGATCGCGCCAGCTTTGGATCGAGGTCCCGCCCACGGCGGAGAGGATCACGCCCTGCGGCACCCCGGTCTCCACGAGCAGCTTGCGGCCAAAGAAATAGGCGACGCCGGAAAAATCGGCGACGGTCACCGGCGAGCAGACCAGCCACTCGCCGGCGACGTCACCGGCCTTGGCGTGCCGCGGCGTATGGGCGACGCTGAACAGGCGCAAGTGCGGATGCTGGGCCGCGGCGATTTCCTGCGCGTGGTTGAGCACGCCCTGATGCCACGGCGGGAACGGGCGCATGGACATGTTCATATTCGACTGCCCGGAGCAGAGCCAGACGTCGCCGACGAGGACGTTGGCGAATTGATGAGTGATGATTTTCGATTTTTTATTTGAGGAAGCGGAGACGACAAAGATGCGCGGTTCGGCGGAGGCGGGCAGTGGGTCCAGCGCGACCTCCCAGCGGCCGGCGGCATCGGTGACGCCGGACTTGGTCTGGCCGGCAAACTCAACCGTGATTTTTTCGCCGGGCGTGGCGGTACCCCAGACCGGCACGGGCTTGTCGCGCTGCACCACCATGCTGTCGCCGAACACCGCCGCGACCTTGACCTCGGCCCGCGCCGCGAGGCAGCTCAGCAGCATCAAAATGATAAATTTGTTGCGCATGTTTCCCGCCGAAATGCCGGGCTGCACACCGGCCCTCGGAAAACGCACTGAGCGGGTGGAAATTGTTGGCAGGCGATCGTGGATGCTTTGGATGGCCGCCCTTTGACGGCACGAGACGCCGCCGCTCCCGGCTTTCGACCAGTCGCAGGGCCCGTCTTCCGGTTT
This sequence comes from uncultured Lentisphaerota bacterium, assembly GCA_903912445.1. GTDB lineage: Bacteria > Verrucomicrobiota > Kiritimatiellia > CAIQIC01 > CAIQIC01 > DP16D-bin41. The sequence continues at coordinate 5,451 of CAIWHP010000001.1, read as the reverse complement.
GGCCGCCAAACCGGCGCGCGCCGCAGGGAAAATAAAACACGTAGCCTTGAGGTAGGGCGCGCACGCCGTGCGCGCCGGGATGAACCCCACGCGCACGTGTGACATGGTGACCGGTGGCCACGGCGTGGCCGCCCTACCGTTAGTCAGAACCCACACGATGCTGTCGAAGGTTAGGTTTCTGACACACGCAGCGCTTACCCTCCAGAGCGGGCTCCGGCTGAATCTCTGGCGCGCCGGGAACAGGTTCGCGCTTTTGCTGCCAGCAGGCGCGTGCTATGACTGCGCGCATGAAAACCCTCTGCCTTGCCCTTATCGGCGGCGCGCTGCTGGGTGGCGCCGTCCACGCGGCACCGGCGCCGCGCGTGTTCAGCCTCGATCCGCAACGGCTTGCGCTCACCCACGCGCGGCTGGCCACCAACGACGCCGCGTTGCTGCCCGCGCTCGGGCGCCTCCGGCGCGAGGCTGACAAGGCGCTCAAGGCCAAGCCCGGCTCCGTGATGGACAAGGCGAAGACGGCGCCCAGCGGCGACAAGCACGACTATTTCAGCCTCGCGCCCTATTCGTGGCCGGACCCGGCCAAGCCCGACGGCCTGCCGTGGATCAACCGCGACGGCCAGGTGAATCCGGAAAGCCGGGCCGGCACCGACCACGATGCGCTCAGCCGGCTGTGTTCGCAGGTGGATTCGTTGGCGTTGGCCTACTACTGCACCGGTCACGAGCCCTACGCGGCAAAAGCGGCGCAATTGCTGCAAGTTTGGTTCCTCGACCCGGCGACGAAGATGAAAGAGCATTTGGAATTTGCGCAGGGCGTCCCCGGCCGCAGCACCGGCCGCGGCACGGGCATCATCGACACGGTACAACTGATCAAGCTGACCGATGCCGTCGGTCTGCTCGCCGGCGCCAAGGTCTGGACGTCGGAGGCGCAGTGCGGCATGCAGGACTGGTTTCGCGCCTATCTGCAGTGGTTGCTGACGAGCAAGTACGGCCGCGACGAGGCCAAGGCGACGAACAATCATGGCAGTTGGTACCTTGCGCAGACGGCGGCCTATGCGCTGTTCATTGGCGACACCGCCCAGGCGCGCCAGCAGGTCGAGCTGGGCCGCGCGCGCATCGCCAGCCAGATCGAGCCGGACGGCCGGCAGCCGCATGAGCTCAAGCGCACCAGGTCCTACGGCTACACGTTGTACAATCTCGAAGCGCTCTTCGCGCTCGCCGAACTCGGCCGGCGCGCAGACGTGGATCTTTTCCACTACCGCACCGCCGACGGCCGCAGCCTGCGCGCCGCGCTCGACTACGTTGCGCCCTACTTCGACGCCAGCAAGAAATGGCCGGGCCAGCAGATCAAGGAAGTCCATTACCCCGACGAGGCCCTCGCCGGGCTGCTCCGCCGTGCCGCCACGCTCTATCCCGACGGCAACTACGCGGCGGCGCTGCAACGCGCCGCGGCCGAGCTCGCACCCAGCCGCTTCCAGCTGCTGTGGCCGTGAGCCCGTTGGGTTTTGCGCTTGTGCGGGGCAGGGCAGACTTTAGACTGCGCCCGTTGCGGACGAAGCGCGGAAGAAACGATGAAGAACATCTTGCTGGTGCCGGTCGTGCTGTTTTCCCTGCTTGGCTTGGGCCACGGTGCGGATGTGTCCGAGGCGGGCGCGGCGCCGGAGGGCCACGACATCTCGTGGCAGTTGGCCGGGCCCAGCGGCGGCGGCTGGATCCAGTCGCTGGCGTTCGATCCGCGCGATAAAGATGTGCTCTACGCGGGCTGCGACGTTGGCGGCTTCTTCATCTCGACCAACGCGGGCCGCACCTTCGAAATCCGTAACCGCGGGCTGCACGACTATTTCCTCGAGGCCATCGCCGTCCATCCGCAGGACAGCCGCATCATCCTCCTCGGCACGGAGAGCGGCATCCATCGCACGGCGGACCGCGGGCTCACCTGGGAATATGTCCGCAAGGGTTTCCCCCCGGAAGACCGTCACCGCTTCACGGCGCCGATCGGCGCGGTCTGCTTCGATCCGTTGCAGCCGAGCACCGTCTATGCGGGTCTCGGCCGGCCGCGCTGGGACAAGGGCGGCGCGGGCGCCATCTATCGCAGCGAGGACACCGGCGCGAACTGGCGACGCGTGGATGGCGGACAGCTCCCGGGCGACGCAATCATCAGCGCCATCGCGGTGCAGCCGGGGAATTCGCGCACGGTTCTCGCTGCGACCAGCGCCGGCATATTCCGCAGCGATGACGCGGGCACAACGTGGAAACTTTCGAGCGACGGCCTGCCGCATCTCTACGCCGAGGAACTGGCGTTCGCGCCCTCCGCGCCGCAGACGGTTTATGTGACGTTGCGCTGCACGGCCAAGGGCAAAGAGCCCTGGAACGGCGGCGTGTTTCGCAGCGACGATGCGGGCCGGACCTGGCGCGGCATCAACGGCGCGGGCCTGCCGAAGCAGGTGAGCAAGGACGGGAAGGATGTGCGCCATTTTTCAGCCAATCCCAAGGAACTCGCCGTGGACCCGCGCGACGCCAACGTGCTGTATATCGGTCATCGCGACTGGGTCACCGCCGGCGTGTATAAAACCACCGATGGCGGCGCGCACTGGCAGAAGGTCGCGCGGAAGAACGGCGCCGACGCCAACATGGAGTACGGCTGGCTCACGATGTGGGGGCCGAGCGTCCAGTGCCTCGCGCTCTCGCCCGCCGCGCCCGACCGGCTCGCCTTTGGCACCAGCGGCACGATCTTTGTGACCGACGACCAGTGTGGTGCATGGCGGCAGCGCTACACGGCGGCTGCGCCCGAGGGCCGTATCGCCGGCAATGGGCTGGCCGTCACCTGCGCGTGGCGCGTCCAGTTCGATCCGGTGCGGACGAACCGCGTTTACCTGTGCTACATGGATATCGGCCTGCTGATCAGCGACGATCTCGGCGCGACCTGTCGCCGCAGCGTCGAGGGCATGCAGATGGGCGGCAACTGCTTTGGCGTGCTCGTCGATCCGCAGGCGACCAACACGCTCTGGGCGGCGACGGGCTGGTGGAACCGCAACGCCGGCGACCTCTGCCGCTCCGACGACGATGGGCGGACGTGGCGCGTTGTCGGCCAGCCCGCTGCCGGCCTGCCGGATGGCCAGGTGCTGGCGATGGCGCTCGATCCGCGCAGCAAAGCCGGGCAGCGCCGGCTCGTGGTGATCTCCAACGGCAACGGCGTCTTCGAGACGTGCGATGGCGGCGCGAGTTGGAAGAACATCAGCGGCGATCTCGGCGACATCGCGAAGAAGCCGTGCGGCCTGCTGCTCGACCCGGCCGATGGTACGCACCTCATCGTGGCCGTGGAGCGCGAGTTGCGGGAGACGCGCGACGGCGGCCGCACGTGGCAGCAGCTCCACGCCGCGGGCGCACTGCCGGTCATCAAGCAGCTTGTCGCCGACCCGCGCGACTTCCGCACGCTCTACATCGCTGGCCGCGAAACGTTTGACCATGCCGCCCGCCGCCTGTATCAGGGCGGCCTCTATCGCAGCGCCGATGGCGGCCATACGTGGCAGCGCCTGCTGGCGGATCGTTACGTCGCCGGCGTCGCGGTGAGCCCCGTCAGCCACGACGTGCTCTATGTCACGACCAAGGACGATCCCTATCACGACGACCCGCTTGGCGTCGGCGTCCTGAAGAGCGCCGACGGCGGCCGCACGTGGCGGCGCGAGAACAGCGGCCTCACGCTGCTGAACCCCAAGGGCCTCGCCGTCAGCCCGCACGATCCCGCCACCCTGCTGCTCGGCACCAGCGGCAACAGCGTCTTCCTCGGCCGCGATGCGGCCATACGAAATGTAAAATGACCGGAGAACAAACCATGAAGCAAAACGAAGGCCAGTGGAGTACTGGAGTGGTGGAGTGTTGGAAGCGGGCTTGCCGCAGTGTAGGCCGGGTCTCCGACCCGGCGCACACCAGCTACCCCCAACCCTTAACCTTCCATCACTTCATCACTCCATCACTCCGTTTTCTGGGCTGCCTGTTGGTCGGCGCGGTGTTGCTGCTTTCGATCGGTGTGTCGGGGGCCGCCACGACTCCTGCCAAACCGGCCGCCCCGGCCGCGCCCAAGCGCGTGCCGCCGGCGGGCGTTGCGGTGCCGGAGAAGGACCGCCGCGAGCTCGAGGCGGGCGCGGCCCAGCTCGCCGCGGCGATTGCGAAGCTCCAACACCGGCCGGAGCTGGCGGCCACGCTGCCCGACGTGCAGATCTTCCACAAGGCGGTGGACTGGGCGCTGCGCTACGACGAGATGCTCGAACTCAAACAGATTGCCGTCGCCCGCGGGCTGCTGACGCAGGGCATGGCGCGCGCCCAGGCGCTCGCCATCGGCCGCACGCCCTGGCTCGAGCAGACCGGTATGGTCCTGCGCGCCTATCGCTCGCAGATCGATGGCTCGCTCCAGCCCTACGGCCTGCTCGTGCCCAACGATTGGAAACCCGGTGAGCGCAAGCCGCGCCGCCTGGATTTCTGGTGTCACGGCCGCAACGAGAAGCTGACCGAGCTGTCGTTTCTCGACTCGCAGTCGCGCGCGAAACCGGAGTTCGCACCGCCGGGCGCCTACGTCTGCTTCCTCTACGGCCGCCTCTGCAACGCGAACAAGTTTGCCGGCGAGCGCGACCTCTTCGAGGCGTGGGACCACCTCCGCGTCCGCTATCCGGTGGATTACGACCGCGTCGTCGTGCGCGGCTTTTCGATGGGCGGCGGCGCCACGTGGCACTTTGCGGTGCAGCACGCCGGAATCTGGGCCGCGGCCGCACCGGGCGCGGGCTTCGCCGAGACCGCCGAGTTCGCCCATGTCTTCGACGAGGGCAAGGTACCGCCCGCGCCGTGGGAGCAGAAGCTCTGGCGCTGGACCGATGCCACGGTCTACGCCGCCAATCTTGCCAACACGGCGCTCGTGGCCTACTCCGGCGAGATCGACAAGCAGAAACAGGCTGCCGACATCATGCTGCGCTTCGCCGAAAAGGAGGGCCTGACCTTCCCGCACATCATCGGCCCCCAGACCGCGCACAAATATCACCCCGAGGCCAAGCCGAAGATCGAGGCGCTCGTCACCGCCGCCGCCGAAAAGGGCCGCGCGAAGGAGCCCAAGCAGGTGCATCTGACCACTTACACGCTCGTCTATCCGGACATGCGCTGGGTGCAGCTCGACGGGCTGGAGAAATCCTTCGAGCGCGCCGATGTGACCGCCAAGGTCGAGGGCGACAAGATTGTGGCCATCACGCGCAACGTCAGTGCGCTGCGTTTCACGACGCCGTTTGCCGCGGGCCTCGCCAGCGACCGCATCAAGCAGGTCGTGCTCGATGGCGCGACGCTGCCCGCGGGCTGGAACAAGGCCGGCGCGCAGTTCCACAAGGAAGCGGGCCAGTGGCGGAGCGGGCCGCTGACCACACTGCACAAAAAGCCCGGCGTCTGCGGGCCGATCGACCATGCGTTCATGTCGCGCTT